>JAIXQE010000086.1 GCA_027485815.1 Opitutaceae bacterium | reverse complement strand
ATATCCGTGAGCCAGCGCACCTTGCGCGTCTCCCGATCGAGGATCGCCAGATTCATCCGCTGATTCTTCGGCGCCAGCCAGGTGAGGTAGCGCCCGGTGGGGGAGATCTGGACCGCCTGCAATTCCGGGTCGGCGAACAGGTCGGCGAGGGCAGGAGGGGCGGACGGGGCCGGAGCAGCGGCCCGCAGGGCGGCGAGGGCGGGCAGGGCAAGGAGGAGCGGCAGGAAGCGTCGCATGGGCGGGGAGAGAGCGGGCTTGGCCCCGGGAGTCAAATGCCGGCGGGCGGCAAAAGTTGGGCGTTGCGTTGCGATCGTAACCAATTCTTCACTTTAGGGTCCAACCTCGGAGCCCGACCCCCCTTGTCGGGATCCCATCCTCCCAACCAACCAAACCACCATGAGAAAACTGACCGTCGCAGCCTTGCGCTGCGTGCTGGCGGGTTCCGCGGGCGCCAGCATCGTCTGGGCCCAGGCCGCGAACGCCGAGAAGAAGGAAAACGCCCCGATCAAGCTGGAGAAGTTCGAGGTCACCGGCTCCAACATCAAGCGGGCGGAGGTCGAAGGACCCTCCCCGATCAAGATCATCAGCCGCGCGGAGATTGATGTCTCCGGCCGCACCAACCTGACCGACCTCCTCCGCGAGCTGCCCGAAGGCGGCAACATCGGCATCAACGAGGCCGGCACGATCTCCGCGGTCCGCGGTTCCACCGCCCTCGACCTCCGCGGGCTCGGTGCCAACAACACCCTCGTGATCGTCAACGGCCGCCGCGTCGCCCCCACGGGCAACAACTCCGGCGGCACGGTGTTCGTCGACCTCAACCGCTTCCCGATCGCCATGGTCGAGCGCGTCGAGGTCCTCAAGGACGGCGCTTCCGCCATCTACGGCGCCGATGCCACCGCGGGCGTGGTCAACGTCATCCTGCGCAAGGACTACTCCGGCGCCGAGGTGGGCGTGAGCTACGGTAATTCCCTGAAGACCGACGTCGCGGAGAAGACCTACTCCTTCTTCGGCGGCGCCGCCAGTGGCAAGGCCAGCGCCACCGTCGGCATCTCGTACTTCGAGCGTGCCGCCCTCCGCGCGTCCGACACCTCGTTCGCCAACAACGCCGACCTCTCCGCCCGCTTCGCGGCCCGGGGCCCGGCCTACGCGGACAATGTCGCCGCCGGCGCCTTCGACCTGCGCTCCGGCACCGGCCCGCAGGCCCGCATCGGCCTGACCGGCGCCGCCGCCGGCCAGGTCAACGGCGTGAATGGCGTCAACATCCCCGGCCTCGCCGCGGGCACCGCCATCACCCGCCTCCCCGGCACCGGTGGCGTCGTCGCCGGCACGCTCGCCTCGGCCTCGCCGAGCTTCACCAGCGCGAACCGCAACGCCACCGGCGGCGCCTTCAGCGCCGCAGGCGCGGCCACGTTCGAGCCGCAGCGCCTCGTCCCCCAGGGCACCCCGTCGAACCTCTACAACTTCCAGGAGTTCGTCTGGCTCACCCCCGCGACCGAGCGCCTCGGCATCAACACCACGTTCCGCTACGACCTGACGAAGGACGTCTCCTTCTACGTCGAGACCGCCTACCAGCAGAACAAGTCCCACATCGAGCTGGCCCCGTCCCCCATCTCGACCGCGGGTGACAACAACATCATCGTCCCGAAGACCAACTACTGGAATCCCTTCGGCGTCGACGTCTCGTTCAACTACCGCCCGGTGGACATCGGCCCCCGCATGGCCGACATCACCAACGACTCCTGGCGCCTCGTCACCGGCGCCAAGGGCAGCATCCTTGATCGCTGGAACTGGGACATCTACTACTCGTACGACAACGACAAGGTCGTCGATCAGACCAAGAACGCCGTCTCCGAGAGCCGCCTCCGCGCCGCCCTCGCCAAGAACACCCCCGACGCCCTCAACATCTTCGGCGGCGCCTCCTACCGGAACCCGAAGAACGTCCTCGATGGTATCCGGGTGACCACCCAGAAGGGCGGCTACTCCACGCAGGACCTCTGGCACGCCCAGCTGTCCGGCGAGATCGCCCAGCTCCCCACGGGCGCCCTCGGCGGCGCGGTCCTCCTCGAGTGGCGCAAGGAGAAGTTCGGCGAGGCCAACGACGCCATCTCCACCACGCTCGATGACATCATCGGCCAGGTCCGCCTCGCCGACTCCACCGACGCCAGCCGCCGGGTGAAGGCGGGCGCCGTCGAGCTCAACGCCCCGCTCGTCAAGGCGGGCACCGTCAAGGGCATCAATCGCCTCGAGCTCACCCTCGCCGGCCGCTACGAGCAGTTCTCCGACGGCTATGACTCCGGTCTGACGCCCTATGTCGGCCTGCGCTGGCAGCCGGTGAAGTCCCTGATGCTCCGCGGCACCTACAACGAGGCCTTCCGCTCCCCGACGCTGCCCCAGCTCTACGGCGGCGTGCGTGAGTCGCTGCCCAACGGCCTCGCCGACCTCCGCCGTCCGCAGCTCCTCACCGGCGATCCGTTCGACGGCGCCGCCACCCAGCGCCTCGTGCGCGCCGGCGGCAACCCGAACCTGACGCCCGAGAACGCGAAGGGCTGGCAGTACGGCTTCGTGTACGACGTTCCCGTCAAGGCCCTCCAGGGCCTGTCGGTCGGCGCCTCGTTCTTCCACATCGAGCAGAGCAACATCATCACCTCGGTCGGTACGTCCTTCATCCGCCAGAACGAGGTGGGCGGCGGCACCGAGGACCTCGTGGTCCGCGACCCGGGCACCGAGACCTACACCAACCGCACCGCGAGCCCGATCAACGTGCTGTCCGGTCCGAACGGCGCCGTCTCCCCGGTCGCCCCGGGCCAGACCGTCACGGTCCCCGGCCGCATTCGCTACATCAGCGACAGCGTGGTCAACCTGGCCTTCCAGAAGGTCGAGGGCTATGACTTCGAGGTGAACTACCGCAAGCGGACCACCGACTTCGGCCAGTTCAGCCTCCGGAGCAATGCCACCTACCTGAAGTTCTACGGCTTCACCCGCACGGTGAACCCCGCGAACCTCGCCGGCCGCGACGGCTTCCCCCGCACCCGCCTCCAGACCAGCCTGCTCTGGACCCGCAAGGAGCACAGCGCCGGGATCACCAACAACCACATCGCCTCCTACAGCGACATCAACCGGGATGGCTACGAGGTCGACGCCTACTACACCTACAACGCGTTCTACGGCTGGGACATTCCGGCCGGTCTGAGCCCTTACCTGAACAACACCCGCGTCACCATCGGCATCGACAACATGTTCGATCGTGAGCCGCCCCTCTACTACGATTCGATCGGGTACGAGAGCGGTTACGTCTCCCGCCCGATGGGCCGGTTCCTCTACATGTCGGTGCGCAAGAGCTTCTAAGGCTCCCGCGTCATCCAACCGTTCCCTTCCCGGGGCGGCCGGTTCCACCGGCCGCCCCGTTTCGTTTCAGGGTTGTTCTCGGCGGAGCGGGTGCGTCATCCGCGGCCTCGCCTGCAGGATCCTAGAGTTGAGTGTCGCGGCGGGCCAGACGCGCCTCGGCCCACGCCAGGGCGCTCGCCTCGTCGTGGAAGGCGCCGTCGAGCTGGGCTTCAAACGCGGCCTCGAGCAGCGGACTGAAGTCCGGACCGGGACGGAGTCCCAGTCGGATGAGGTGCCTCCCGAGCAGGATCGGCCGGGGCGCGAGTTGCTCGATCGCCAGCGCCCGGGCCCGCGCCACGAGGGCGTCGATGCGCGCCTGCACGTCCGTGGCCGGCAGCGGGGGCCGGCCCTCCGCGTCCGCGCGCATCACCAGCGCCAACTCGTCGACCGTGGCCGGCGCCAGCCGGCGGGCGAGCCGCCGCACCGAGGCATCGGAGAACTCACCCTGGCCGTGATGGTGCGCGAGGTGGTTCACCACCAGCGCGCGGACCGGGGCGGCGTAGCGCGTCGGGGCGCCGAGGCGGGCGAGGAACGCCTCGGCCGGGGGGCCGCCCGCCGCCTCGTGCCCCGGACTGGTCCAGCGTAAGCCACCCGGCCGCTCCGCCCGCACGGTGGTCGCGGGCTTGCCGAAATCGTGCGCGAGGACCGCCAGCGAGAGAAGCACGCGGTCCCCGGCCTCCCGCCCCTGCCAACCGGGCAGGCGTACCAGCGCGTCGAGGCAATGCCCCGTGTGCACGAACACGTCCCCCTCCGGGTGCCACGCCGGATCCTGCGGGGTCCCGCGGAGGGCGGCGACTTCCGGGAAATGCGCGAGCCAGCCGGTCTCCTCGAGCACGGCGAGGCCGCGCGAGGGCCGCAGCGCCTTGGCGGCCCACTTCTCCCATTCGCCCCAGACGCGCTCGACGGGCAACTCGGCATAGGCCGGCGCGATGGCGCGGCACACGGCGGCGGTTTCCGGGGCGAGGGTCAGGTCGAACCGCGCCGCCAACTGGAACCCCCGCAGCACCCGCAGCGGGTCCTCGGTGAAGGCCGGGCTGGTGTGGCGCAGGACGCGCCGGGCCAGGTCGTCGCGGCCCCCGTGCGGATCGATGATCGCGTCGGCGAACGGATCATAGGCGATCGCGTTGAGCGTGAAGTCCCGCCGCGCCGCCGCCTCCGCGTCCCCGAGTCCGGGCTCCGGCGCCACCGCGAACCCGCGGTGGCCCGCCCCGGTCTTCGACTCGCGGCGCGGCAGGGAGAAGTCGTACTCCGTGCCCGAGGCGGCGCTGCGCACCTTGATCACCCCGAAACTCCGCCCCACGACATCCGTGGAGCCGAACGGCGCGAGCGCCCGGTGCAGCGTCTCGAAATCGACGCCGCCCACCTCGACGTCGAGGTCCTTCGGCGCGAGGCCGAGCAGCCAGTCGCGCACGCCGCCGCCCACGATGCGCGGCCGGCCCACGCGGCGGACCGCTTCGAGCATCGCCCGCAGGTCAGGCGGTAGCGGCAGGGGTGCGTTCATTCCGACCGGCCGCCGCGCCGGGCGGCGAGCGCGAGGAGCAGCCAACCGGCCAGCAGCGCGACTCCGCCCAGCGGGGTGACGGGTCCGAGCCAGCGGGGGCCGCCGAGGGCAAGGACGTAGAGCGAACCGGAGAAGAGGAGCGTGCCGGTGGTCCAGCAGCGGGTCACCCAGCGGAGCACCGGGGCGGGCGCCGGTTCGGCGCGCAACCAGGCGGCGAGCGCGGCGAGGGCGAGGGCGTGTCCGAGGTGGTAGTGGGCGGCGGTCGTCCAGACCGCTTCCATTCCCCGGGCCGCGAGCGTGCCCTTGAGCGCGTGCGCGCCGAGGGCGCCGAGGGCCACGCCGGTGAGGCCGAGCAGGCCGGCGGCGCCGAGCGCGCGGCGGGCGGGCAGGGAAGGGGAGGACATCGGCGGAGGTTGGGCTCGGGGGAGACGGGAAACAAGGCCGCACGAGGCCCGCGGCCGGGGGGCGGGCGAATTTCGGCCCAAAACTCGGTTGACACCCACGGGGCGGACCTTAGCCCTTGACCTCTTTTCGCATGAAAACGTTCCTCGCCAAGAAGGAGGCAGTGCAGCCGAAATGGTATCTGATCGATGCCGCCGGCGTGCCGCTCGGACGCCTCGCCGTGAAGGCCGCCAACATCATCCGCGGCCGCCACAAGCCGAGCTACACCCCCAGCGTGGACACGGGTGACTTCGTGGTGGTGATCAACGCCGAGAAGGTCGTCCTCACCGGCCGCAAGGAGGAGGCGAACGAGTACATGTTCTTCTCCGGCTTCGTCGGCGGCGAGAGCTACCGCAAGGTCTCCCTGATGCGCGAGCGTCACCCGGAGTTCATCGTCGAGCACGCGGTCAAGGGGATGCTCCCCAAGAACCGGATCGCCGCCAAGATGCTGCGCAAGCTGCGCGTGTTCGCCGGCACCGCCCACACCCACGAGGCCAACGCGCCGCAGAAGATCACCGTCTGAACCCCTCCTACCGACCGCTATGAGCGCTGCCTCCCCCGCCACCGTTTTCCTCGGCACCGGCCGCCGCAAGACCTCGACCGCCCGCGTGCGCCTCACCGAGGGTTCCGGCAAGCTGACCGTCAACGGCCGCACGTTCGACGACTATTTCTCCCACGAGAACTTCGCCAAGCAGGCCTACGCGCCGCTGCTCACGGTGGAGCTCAAGGATAAGATCGACGTCGCCGTGAACGTTTCCGGCGGCGGCGTCGCCGGCCAGGCCGGCGCCGTGGCGCACGGCATCGCCCGGGCGCTGCAGAAGCTCAACGCCGAGCACCGGCCGAAGCTCAAGAAGGGCGGCTTCCTCAAGCGCGATCCGCGCGAGAAGGAGCGCAAGAAGGCCGGTCAGCCGGGCGCCCGCAAGCGCTTCCAGTTCTCGAAGCGCTGAGCGCCCCAGAGGATTCCCTCCACTCTCACCGCCGTCCCCGTTCGGGACGGCGGTTTTTTTGCGCGGGATGCCGGCGCGGGGATCACTTTTTTGTTGGCGAACCTGACGCGCTCGGCCTCTATCGATTCCAAGATGAAGTGTCTCTCCCCCCGTTTGTTCGCGATCTTTTTTGCCTTCTCCGCCGCCGTTGCCCGGGCCCATCCCGGTCACGATGGTCACGAAGGCGGAGATTTCACTTGGGACTTCACCCACCTCGCGTCCCACCCGCTGGCCACCGCAGCCTGTGCGCTCATGGTCGGCGCCGCGCTCTGGGCCGGAGTCAATTTCCTCCGCACCCGCCGCGCCAGCCGCGTGACGGGACGGAAGTAAGTTGCCCTGCGAGCGTCCCGCACCGCCCCGGTCCTTGCGCCGGGGCTTTTTATTTATCCGAAGCCGTGGTGGCAGGCGGTGAGCCACCGCGGCTGAATCTTCCGGGCCGGAACACCGCGTTGCTGGTGCGATACGGGACACGGAGGCGTTCCAGCAGTTGACGCACCGCCGGTTCGTCCGGCGCCAGCAGCCGGTTGGGCTCGGCGCATAGCGGCAGGTGCTCGTTGCCGAAAGCCCAGCCTACCCCCGCGGCGGCGGACGGCGCGAGCGCGAGGGAGACCTCGACCACGGGCTCTTCCTCCTGGCTAAGGACGTAACGGGCGTTGGCGGTCTCGAAGACCGTATCCCCCGCACGAAGGGGAGCCGGGGCCGCACAGCGGAACGCCCGGCCGTCCGCGGCTACGGCCTGCCAGGTGGGCGTGGCGAGATCCCGCCGGCCGAGCGGCACCGTCACGGCCGGTCGATCGGCATCGAAGGAGGTCAATGGACCCGAAATCAGTTGCATGGCCGAAGGGAAGCCGTCGGCTGGGGGAACCACAAGACCCGCTTGCCGCGCCAAGCGCCGGGTGAGCTTGGCCGGTGGAACGAAAGTTGAAAAAAATGGTCCGTTGGGATGCGTTGGCCTGAAGTTTGCTTATCAGGGAGCGTCTCGTTGTTCCCAATCCCTCATCCACCATGAACCATAAACTCACCCTTGTTCTTCTTGCTGCTGCCGTCGCCCTCCCCGCCCGGGGGCAGGCGCCGGCCCCGGCCGCGGCTCCCGCCGTGGCGATCACGGCCACCGGCACCCTGACCACGCAGTACATGTTCCGCGGCCAGCGGCTGAACGCCGGCGGCTTCCAGCCCACCATCGAGGCCGCCGCGGGCGACTTCACCGCCGGGGTCTGGGGCAACTTCGTCATCGACGATCAGGTGCCGGGCAGCTCGGACCCGGAGCTGGACCTCTACGGATCTTACACGACCAGCCTGGGCAAGGACCTCTCGCTCGCCCCGGGCTTCACGCTCTACACCTATCCCAAGGCGGACAAGGGCGCGGGTTTCTACAAGTCCACCTTCGAGCCGAACATCGCCCTGAACTACACGGTAGAGGGGATCAAGTTCACGCCCAAGGTGTACTACGATGTCACGCTGCGCGGCGCGACCTACGAGGTCACGGCCGCCTACGCGGTGGCGCTGAAGGACCTGGGTACCGAGCTCGCCCTGACGGCGCAGCTGGGCACCTTCCTGCTCAAGGACGCGGCCAACGGCAGCTCGCCCGCGGTCAAGTCCTGGGGTGACTACTGGCTGGTTGGCGCTTCGCTGCCGGTCCAGGTGAATAAGGAGTCGAAGGTGATTCTGGGCGTGGCCTATACCGAGGGTCGCGATGCCTTCCTCAAGCAGGGCAACACGCCCAAGGCCGTGAACACCCTGGCCGTCGGCCGCTGGGTGGCCTCCCTGGGCTACTCGGTCTCCTTCTGACGACCCCCGACGGAATCCGAGCGGCGCTCCGGAAATCCGGGCGCCGCTTTTTTGCGCCCGGTCAGGTCGACTTCGCTCTGGCCTTGGGTCGCAGGGCCGGCGAACTTCCGGGATTCCTCCTCTATGAAAGTCGGCATTGTCGGTGCATCCGGTTACTCTGGTGAAGTCCTGGTCAAACTGCTCCTGGCGCACCCGCAGGTGCAGTTGGCGGCGGTCACGTCCCGCAGTCAGGCGGGCAAGCGGCTGGCCGCGGTGATCCCGGCCCTGCGCGGGGTGGACCGGGGCCTGCAGTTCACGGATTCCGACGCGGCCGCGCTGGCGGCCTCCGATCTGGACCTGCTGTTCCTGGCCCTGCCCCACGGTGCCGCCGCCGCCTACGCGCGGGTCCTGGTGGCCGCGGGCAAGCGGGTCATCGACCTGAGCGCGGACTTCCGGATCGCGGATCAGGCGACCTACGAGCGTTACTATGGGCCGCACCCCGCGCCGGAGCTCCTGCCCTCCGCCCGGTTCGTGCTCCCCGAGATCACCGCGCCCGCGTGGCGCACGGAGGCCCGGCTGGTGGCTGCGCCCGGGTGTTACCCGACGAGCATCCTCGTTCCGCTGGTGCCCCTGCTGCGCGCGGGCGTCATCGCGCGGCAGCACATCGTTGTGAATTCCTACAGCGGGGTGAGCGGTGCCGGCCGGAAGGCGGAGGAGATGTACCTGTTCGCCGAGCGCGCCGAGAGCATCAAGGCCTACGGGCTGGTGAAGCACCGGCACCTCGCGGAGATCGAGGAACAGCTCGCGCTGCACACCGGCGCGCCGACGGTGATCCAGTTCAACCCGCACCTGGCGCCAATGCGGCGCGGCATCGCCACCACCATCACCGTGCCGGCGGCCCCCGGTGCGGATCTCCCGGCGCTCCAGGCCGCGTGGCAGGCGGCCTACGCGGGGCGGCCGTTCGTCCAGCTGCTGGCGACCGGGGAGACGCCCGACACGGCGCACGTCGTCGGCACCAACCGCGTCGACCTCGCGGCGGCGCACGATCCCCGGACGGGGAACTTCGTGCTCACCGTGGCCGAGGACAATCTGATGAAGGGGGCCAGCGGCCAGGCGGTCCAGATCATGAACCTCTGGTGCGGCTTCCCGGAGACGGCGGGCCTCGCCTGAGGCGGTCCCCCGTTCAGGAGCGGTAGTCCGCGTTCTCGCTCACGTATTCGTGGGTGAGGTCGCCGCCGATGACGGTCGCGGACGCGGCGCCGTTGCCGAGGGCGATCTCCAGCTCCACCGCCCGCTCGTGGGGCGGGAAGTCGATCGGTGCGGTGAAGACCCCGTCGGCTGCCGGGCGGCTGGCGTAAAGCTCCGCCCCGCGGAGGTGGGCCACGAGTGCGGCCTCCTTCTCCGGATTGAGGCGGAACACGCCGCCGGAGAAGATCTCGATGCCGCCCAGGGAGGCCCGCAGGCCCGAGAGGTCGGTCCCCGGGGCGTGCGCGCCCACGTGCTTGCCGATCGCCTGGATCAGGCGGCCCACGTTCGGGTCGTTGCCGGCGACGGCGCACTTGAAGAGCGGGCCGTTGACGACCGCCTTGCCGAGGGCGCGGGCCAGCGCGAGGCTCGCCGCCTCGCGCACCGTGACGCGGATCACGTGGCGCACGCCCTCGCCGTTGCGCACGACGTCCTCGGCCAGGTCCCGGCATACCTGGTGGAGCGCGCGCTCGAACGCGGCCCAGTCCGTGAAGGGGACGCGGCCCGAGGACAGCGCGACCACGGTGTCCGAGGTGCTGGTGTCGCTGTCGATGCTGATGGCGTTGAAGCTGGCGTCGGTGGCGCGCGCGAGCATCTGGCGCAGTTCCGCGCGGGGCACGGCGATGTCGGTCAGCAGGTAGACGAGCATCGTGGCGAGGTTCGGCTCGATCATCCCGGCGCCCTTGGCGATGCCGACGATGCTGCCGCCGCCGAGGTCCGCGCGGCGGACCTTCGGGTAGAGGTCGGTGGTGACGATGCCCTCGGCGGCGGGGAGCACGGAGCCGGGAGCGAGGGCGGCTACCGCGGCCGGCAGGGCGCCGATCATCGCCTCCTCGGGGAGGGCCCAGCCGATGACGCCGGTGGAGGAGGGGAGCACCTGGCGCGGCGAGAGCCCGAGGTGCGCGGCTGCGGCGGCGCAGACGCGCTCGGCGGTGGCGACGCCGTCGGGCGCGCAGACGTTGGAGATCTTGTTGTTGATCACCACGGCCCCGAGGGTGGGCTCCGCGAGCCGGGTGCGGCCGATGATCACCGGCGCGCCGGGAAAGGCGTTGCGCGTGAAGAGCGCGGCGAACGCGGGGGTCGGCTGGTCCAGCGCGATCACCGTGAGGTTCATCCGGGAGGGCTTCGGCGCCTCGCGCGGCGTGAAGTCGAAGCTGGTGCGGCCGACGCGGAATCCGGCGGGCAGGGAGGATTGGGCGGCGAGCCACGCGCGGTGCGCGGCGCGGTCGGCGAAGGTGAGTTGCGTGCTGGGCACGCGAGACAAGTGTGCGCGCCGCGGCGAGGAGTGAAGGCAAAAACCGGACGCGGCGCGGCCAGCGCCCGGTGCGCGAAGTTTTTGGTGGAAATGCCGGCCGGGTGTGCCTTAGTCGCCCCTCTTCGATTGATTCCGTGAACGTGCGCTCCGCCTTCCCCCGCTCCCTCCCGGCCGCCGGCCGGGCGTCCTGACCGCCCGATGAACGTCGCCGAAGTGACCGCCAAGGCGAAGGTGCTGCTCGAGGCGCTGCCTTACATCCAGGATTTCCGGGGCTCCACGTTCGTCGTGAAGTACGGGGGCAGCTTCATGGATGACCCCGATCCGGCGGCCCGCACGCGGGTCGCGCACGACATCGCGTTCCTCGCCGCCTGCGGGATCAACGTCGTCGTGGTGCACGGCGGCGGCAAGGCGATCACCAAGGCGATGGCGGAGTCGGGTCTCAAGGCGTCGTTCGTCAACGGCCTCCGGGTGACCGACGCCGCGACCATTGCGGTGGTCAAGAAGACGCTCGACGAGATCGTCAACCGCGACGTCTGCGAGGCGGTCGCCTCGGCCAAGGCCCGGCCCAAGGGGCTCCCGGGCGACAGCGTGCTCGTGTGCGAGAAGCTGGCCGCGGACGATGACGGCAACCCGGTGGACCTGGGCTACGTGGGCGACGTCACCGAGGTGAAGGTGAAGCTGATCAAGAAGGAGATCAGCGAGGGCTTCATCCCGATCATCTCGCCGGTGGCCGAGGGGTACGACGGCAAGCCCTACAACATCAACGCCGACCTCGCCGCGGGCCGGGTCGCGAGCGCCCTGCGCGCCCGCCGGTTGGTGTACATGAGCGACGTCCCGGGCCTCCTCTCCAATCCCGCGGACCCGGGCTCGCTGATTTCCACCCTCAAGACCGGCCAGGTGGAGGAGCTCAAGTGCCGGGGCGTGATCGACAAGGGAATGCGGCCCAAGGTTCAGAGCGCGGTGCGGGCCCTGCAGGAGGGCGTGCAGCGCGTGCACTTCATCGACGGCCGGCTCGCCCATTCGCTGCTCCTCGAGATCTTCACCGACCGGGGCATCGGCACCGAGATCGTGTTGGGCTGAGCGCCGCGCCGGCCGCCCGCGGCCTGCGACGGCCGGCCGGCCCACTCCTTTTTCCCATGGAAACCTCCCCGGTCGTCCGCGCCTCCACCGCCGACCTCTATGACGCCCACGTGATGCGCAATTACGCGCGCGCCCCGCTGACGCTGGTGCGCGGCGCGGGTACCCGCGTGTGGGACGACGCCGGGCGCGGCTTCCTCGACTTCACCTCGGGCATCGCGGTGTCGGCGCTGGGCCACTGTCACCCGCATTGGGTCGCCGCCGTGCAGCGGCAGGCCGCGGAGCTGGTGCACGTGAGCAACCTGTTCCGCAACCCGGGGCAGGGCGAACTGGCCCGTCGGCTCGTCGGCCACGCCGGGCCGGGCCGCGTGTTCTTCTGCAATAGCGGCGCCGAGGCGAACGAGGGCCTGCTGAAGCTGGCCCGCCTCCACGGGCGCCGGAAGGCCGGTGGCGTCGAGGGCAAGTGTTACAAGGTGATCTGTGCGCGGAACGCCTTCCACGGCCGGACGTTCGGCGGCATGAGCGCAACCCCGCAGGAGAAGATCCAGGGCGGCTTCCGCCCCCTCGTGCCGGGCTTCGCCTTCGCGGACCTGAACGACCTCGAGGGCTTCACGCGGCTGGTCGACGACGAGACGGCCGCGATCTTCGTGGAGACGATCCAGGGCGAGGGCGGCATCCAGCCGTGCACCCCTGAGTTCCTGCTGGGCCTGCGCCGCCTGTGCTCCGAGCGCAACCTGCTGCTGCTCCTCGATGAGGTCCAGTGTGGCATCGGGCGGACCGGACGCTTCTTCGCCTTCGAGCACGCGGGCGTCCGGCCGGATGCGATCGGGATGGCGAAGGGCCTGGGCGGCGGCTTCCCCATCGGCGCGATCTGGATCAGCGAGCCGCACGCGGACCTGTTCCAGCCCGGCAACCACGGCACGACCTTCGGGGGCACCCCGCTCGCCTGCGCCGCCGCGCTGGCCGTGCTCGACGTGCTGGAGCGCGAGGATCTGCTCGCGGCCGTCCGCGCGCGCAGCGCCCCGTGGCTCGCCGAGCTGCGGGCCCTCGCGGCCGCGCATCCGGCGAAGGTCCTGGCGGTGCGCGGCCAGGGTTACCTCGTCGGGCTCCAGTTTGCCGCGGATCCCGCGCCCGTGCTGGCGGCCCTGCGCGAACGCGGTCTGCTCGCCGCTGCGGCCGGCGGCAACGTCATCCGCCTGCTGCCCCCGCTGAACGTCACCCCCGCCGAGCTGGCGGAGTCCGTGGCGATCCTCCGCGCGGTGCTCGGCGCGGCGGCCTGAGCGGCGGTTTTTTCCTCGTTCGCCGCGCCGCCGCCGCCTAGGGTCCGACCCTTTCCGATGCCGCACTTCCTCCAAGAGACCGACTTCCCGCGCTCCGCGTTGCCCGGGCTGTTCGCCCTGGCCCGCGACCTGAAGCGCGGCCGCGGCCGGAAGGGTGCCCGCCCCCTTGAGGGACAAACGTGGGCCCTCATCTTCTCCAAGTCGTCCACCCGCACCCGCGTCTCCTTCGAGGTCGGCCTCCACGAGCTCGGCGCCCGCCCGCTCTTCCTCAACCGCAATGACATCCAACTCGGCCGCGGCGAGTCGATCGAGGACACCGCGCGCGTCCTCTCCCGCTTCGT
This sequence comes from Opitutaceae bacterium, assembly GCA_027485815.1. Lineage (GTDB taxonomy): Bacteria > Verrucomicrobiota > Verrucomicrobiia > Opitutales > Opitutaceae > ER46. The sequence continues at coordinate 54,100 of JAIXQE010000086.1, read as the reverse complement.
CCACGGCCTGATCGTCCGCACCTTCGACCACGAGGACGTCGTGCGGCTGGCCGCCGCGGGCTCCGTGCCGGTGATCAACGCGCTCACCGACCTGCTGCACCCCTGCCAGATCTACGCGGACGCCTTCACCCTGGCGGAGCGCTGGACGCGCGGCACGTCCGGCCCGGCGCTGTTCAATTCCCTCCGCGGGCGCAAGCTCGCCTTCCTCGGCGACGCGGCCTGCAACGTGGCCAATTCCTGGATCCTCGGCGGCAACCTCTTCGGGATGAAGGTCGCCCTCGCGGGCCCCAAGGCCTTCGCGCCCACCCCCGCGATCGACGCCCTCCTGCGGGAGCACGGCCTCACCGGCGGCTACACCTTCACCACCGACCCGTACGAGGCGGTGCGCGACGCCGATGTGGTCTACACCGACGTCTGGGTGAGCATGGGCAAGGAGGAGGAGACCCGCGCCCGCCGCCGGCAGATGGCGCCCTACGCCGTCACGCCCCAGCTCTTCGCCGCCGCCCGCCCCGATGCGTTCTTCCTGCACTGCCTCCCCGCGCATCCCGGCGAGGAGGTTTCGCCCGAGGTGCTCGCGAACCCGCGTTCCCTGATCTTCGACGAGGCCGAGAACCGCCTCCACATCCAGAAGGCGATCCTCACCCGCCTCGCCGGCCGGCGCCGCTGAGCCCGGCCCCTTTCCCCTTCCCATGAAAATCGTCCTCGCCTACTCGGGCGGACTCGACACGTCCGTCATCGTCAAGTGGCTCCGTGAAACCTACGACGCCGAGATCGTCACCTTCGCCGCGGACATCGGCCAGGAGGAGGAACTGAAGGGGCTGCCGCGCAAGGCCCGCGCGACCGGCGCCGCCCGTCACTACACCCTCGACCTGACCGAGGAGTTCGCGCGCGACTTCATCTTCCCGATGATCCGGGCCAACGCGGTGTACGAGGGCCAGTACTACCTGGGCACCTCGATCGCGCGGCCGCTGATCGCGAAGGCGCAGGTGGAGATCGCGCGCCGGGAGAAGGCCGACACCGTCGCCCACGGGGCCACCGGCAAGGGCAACGACCAGTGCCGCTTCGAGCTCACCTACATGGCGCTCAACCCGCGCCTGCAGATCCTCGCCCCGTGGAAGCTGGAGACCTTCCGCGACCGCTTCCCGGGCCGCGCGGAGATGATCGCGTACTGCGCCGAGCACCGCATCCCGGTGGAGGCCTCGCTGAAGAAGCCGTACTCGATGGACCGCAACCTCCTCCACATTTCCTACGAGGCCGGCATCCTCGAGGATCCGTGGTTCGACCCGACCACCAAGGAGAACAAGGAGATGTTCAAGCTCTCGGTCTCCCCGGAGGACGCGCCGGACCGCGCCGAGTACGTGGAACTGGACTTCGTGCGCGGCGACTGCGTCGCGGTCAACGGCCGCAAGCTCTCCCCCGCGGGCGTCCTCCGCGCCCTCAACCGCCTCGGCGGCAAGCACGGCATCGGTCGCGTCGACCTGGTCGAGAACCGCTTCGTCGGCATGAAGTCCCGCGGCGTCTACGAGACCCCCGGCGGCACGATCCTGATGCAGGCGCACCGCCAGGTGGAGTCGCTCACGCTGGACCGCGAGGTGATGCACCTGCGCGACTCGCTGATCCCGAAGTACGCCGAGCTGGTCTACTACGGGTTCTGGTTCGCCCCCGAGCGCGAGGCGCTGCAGGCCCTCATCGACGAGAGCCAGCGGTACGTCACGGGCACCGTGCGCCTGAAGCTCTACAAGGGGAACATCATCACCTGCGGCCGGAAGTCGCGCTACTCGCTCTACGACCTCAACGTCGCCTCGATGGAAGGGGTCAAGAGCTGGTACAACCAGAGCGACGCGACGGGTTTCATCCGCCTGAACGGCCTGCGCCTGCGCGCGCGCCACCTGGCCCAGGGCGGACCGCGGACCTGACGCGCCGCGCGGCCGGGCGGAATGCGCGCTTGTGCTTTCCGCCCGGCGCGGTTGCCTGCCTCCTCGCCCGTATGATCTCCCCCGAGACCTTCAACCACATCGAGAACATCAAGAAGCGCGCCGGTCACCTGTGGAGGTTTCTTTGACGGCGAACAAAAGCTGCGCGAGATCGAGGCGATGGAGGGCGAGATGGGCGCGCCCACGTTCTGGGATCACAGCGACCGCGCCCAACGCCACATCGCCAAGCTCAACGGCCTGAAGAAGGCCGTGCTCCCCGTGGTCGCCTTCCGCAAGAAGGTCGACGACGTGGGCGTGATGGTGGAACTCGTGGAGGCCGCCTCCGGCGCGGAGCAGGAGATGTATGCCGCCGAGCTCAGCGAGCAGGTTTCCGGGATGGTCCGCGAGCTCGATGCGATCGAGATCGGGGCCTTCCTCACCGGCCAGTTCGACCGCAACAACGCCATCCTCTCGATCCAGTCCGGCGCCGGCGGCACGGAGTCCAACGACTGGGCCGACATCCTCTTCCGGATGTACAACCGCTGGGCCGAGCGCCGTGGCTTCACCGTCGAGTTGCAGGACGTCCAGCCCGGAGACCAGGCGGGCATCAGCCGCGCGACGGTGCTGGTGAAGGGCGAGAACGCCTACGGCTACGTGAAGGCGGAACGCGGCGTGCACCGCCTCGTCCGCATCAGTCCGTTCGACGCCAATAAGCGCCGGCACACCTCGTTCTGCGCGGTCGACGTGATCGCGGAGATCAACGAGGAGATCAACATCGAGATCCCCGACGCGGAGATCCGGGTCGACGTCTACCGCTCCTCCGGCAAGGGCGGCCAGGGCGTCAACACCACCGACTCCGCCGTGCGCATCACGCACCTGCCCTCCGGCATCGTCGTGGTCTGCCAGAACGAACGTTCCCAGATCAAGAATCGCGCGAGCGCGATGAACGTCCTCAAGGCGCGACTCTACGAGAAGCGCCAGGACGAGCAGCGCGCGGAGATGGACAAGTTCTACGGCGAGAAGGGCGAGATCGGCTGGGGCAGCCAGATCCGCAGCTACGTCCTCCAGCCGTACCAGATGGTGAAGGACCTGCGCACGGGCGTCAGCACCAGCGACACCCAGGGCGTGCTCGACGGCGACCTCGACCGCTTTATCAACGCGTGGCTCCGCGCCGGCTGCCCGCGGCACCGCAACAAGGAGATCCAGATGGACGACGAGTGAGCCCGGCCCGCGCCGGCTCCCGCCCGTCCGCCTCCTCCCGGCGATGCCCCTGTCCCCCGCGGAACTCCGCGGCGCCTTCGCCGCGCAGACCCTCTTCGAGGCCAAGACCTGGCGCCTCTCCCCGGAAGCCTGGCCGCTGACGCCCGCCCAGGTCGCCGAGCTGGAGGCGATCGGGGCGGCCTGCCTCGAGTTCCATCAGGCGCTGGAGACCCTCTACCTGCGTTCCGCCGCGGGCCGCAACCTCCTGCGCAACCGCGCGCTCGTGGCCCCGTGGGTCGCGGAGTACCTCGATCGCGGCAAGCCGCCGGAGCTCGTCGCCCACGGCCGGCACCCCGCCAATCGCGGCGCGCTGCCGACCCTGCTCCGACCGGACCTGCTGCTGACGTCGGAGGGCTGGGCGCTGACCGAGCTGGATTCCGTCCCGGGCGGCGTCGGGCTGACCGCCTTCCTGAACCGCCTTTACGCCGGGACGGGCGAGATCCTCGGCGCGGGGGATGCGTTGGTGACGCGGTTCCACGCGGCCCTCGCCGCGCTCCGGCCGGCGGCGCGCAATCCGGTCATCGCGCTCGTGGTCAGCGCTGAGGCGGAGACCTACCGGCCCGAGCTCGAGTGGCTGGCGCAGCAGCTGCAGCTCCAGGGGCGGCGCGTGCATTGCGTGCGCCCCGAGGACCTGTTCCCGCTGGGCGCGACGCTGTGCTTCGCAGTCGACGGCAATCCCGAGCGCATCGATGTCGTCTACCGCTTCTTCGAGCTCTTCGACCTGCCGAACATCCCCGCGCACCGCTTCATCCTGGAGGCGTGGACCGCCGGGGAGGTGGCGATCGCCCCGCCCCTGCGCGCCTTTCAGGAGGAGAAGCTCGCCCTCGCGCTGTTCCACCACCCCCGGCTGCGGGACTACTGGGCGGAGGCGCTCAGCCCCGGGGCGCGCCGGATCCTGTCCGGGCTGATCCCGCCCACGTGGATCGTGGACCCGGCACCCCTGCCGCCCGGGGCCGTGCTCGACGGCCCGCTGGTGGGCGGGCGCCCGCTGCACGACTGGCGGGAGCTGGCCTCCGCCACGCAGCGGGAGCGCGACCTGATCCTCAAGATCAGCGGGTTTCACGAGTCCGCCTGGGGCGCGCGCGGCGTCATCCTCGGGAGCGACGTCCCGCGCGACGTCTGGCAGGCCGCCCTCGAGCAGGCCCTCGCGGAGGCGGCGCACCATCCCCGCGTGTTGCAGGTGTTCCGCAAGCCGCGCCTGCTGGAGCACCCGGTCTACCCCGCGGATGCGACCACCGTCGCCGAAGCGCGCCCGCAGCCGGGCCGGCTCCGGCTCTGCCCCTACTATACGGTCGCCGGCGGCGAGACGCGGCTCGCGGGGGCGCTCGCGACCTTCTGCCCGGCGGACAAGAAGATCATCCACGGGATGCAGGACGCCGCCCTGCTGCCGTGCCGGCTGGCGGTTTGAGCGTGCGTTGCCCGCGGCTCAGCGCGCCGCGGCGCGGCGCAGCCGGTCATTGATCGCCAGCGCGAAGCCGTCCTCCCCCGGGGCCGCCTCGAGGTGGAGGTGACGGTAGCCGGCCGCGTCGAGCTCGCGCAGGCGGGCGAACAGCCGCCGCGCCGCGCCGCGCAGGTCGCCGCGGGCGTCGAGCCAGTGGAGGTTCGGCCGCGCGGGGCCCGGGGGGCGGGCGAGGAAGAGCCAGGCCTCGTCCGCCGGTCCGCGGGCGGCCGCGGCGGGATCGAGCCGCGCGTGCAGCGTAGCCGGGGTGCGGGGACTGTAATGCCGGGCCAACTGACCGGGCGCGACCTGGGCCCGCCGGGCGCTGCCGACGGGCGAACCCGTCACGACCGGCACGCCGAGCACGGCGGCCAACTGCGCCCTGGAGATGGCGCCCGGCCGCAGCAGGGTGGGGCGGCCCGGGGCCCGCAGGTCCACGATAGTGGACTCGACCCCGACCGCGCAGGGACCGCCGTCGAGGATGTGCCCGATCCGCCGGCCGAGGCCGGCGCGGACGTGCTCCGCGGTGGTCGGGCTGACGTAGCCGAAGGGATTGGCGCTCGGGGCCGCGAGGGGGCGGCCGACGCGACGCAGGAGCCGCCGGAACAGCGGGTGGGCGGGCACGCGCACGGCGATGCTGGGCAGGCCGGCGGAAACGAGCGCGGGCACCGCGGGTCGTCGCGGCAGCACGAGGGTGAGGGGCCCCGGCCAGAAGGCGTCCGCCAACCGCCGCGCGGCGTCGTTGCCCTCCGCGACGGTCTCGAGGTCGGCCGCCGCGGCGAGGTGGACGATCAGCGGGTCCGTGGCCGGCCGACCCTTGGCCCGGTAGATGCGGGCGCAGGCCCGCGCGTCGAAGGCGTCCGCGGCGAGGCCGTAGACCGTCTCCGTGGGCACCGCCACGAGGCCGCCGCGGCGCAGCACGCCCGCGAGGCGGGCAAGGTTGCGGGCGGTGCCGGAGTAGACGCGGGCGCGGCGGGACGGAGCGGGCATCAGGTTCGAGAGAGGCGGGCAGAGGAGCGGGGCGCCAGCTGCAAAATCCGGCGGATCAGCCGGCGGGCGGGCGCAGGGTCGGGCCCTCGGTCCAGCGGGCCGAGATCATCGTGGTCGAGGGCCATTCGGGGATGCCGGTCTCGTTGCGCTGTAACTGGGCGATCAGGAGCTCGGCGGCGCGGGCGCCGAGCAGGCGTGGCTGCAGGTCGAGGCCCGCGGCGGGGCGCGCGGCCATGTCGAGGTTCAGGCAGGCGAAGCCGTGGGTCCGAGGCAGGCGGGCGCCGTCCGCCTCCATCCACCCGATCGCCGGCGCGTGGTGGCTGAGGACGACGTCCGGCTGCTCCCGGCGGAACCATGCGGTGAAGGCCGGCTGCGCGTAGGCCTCGACCACCAGGGGACGCGTGCGATCAGCCTTGGGCAGCGACTCCTGGAAAGCGCGGAAGGCCGCGCTCCAGCGGAACTGCAGGCGCTCGTCCTGCCGCCGCTGCAGGTATAGCCCCGGCCGGCGGTAGCCCCGGGCGTGGAGCAGGCGCAGGGCCCCGAGGAGCGAGCGGTACTGGTCCGAGCAGACGGCGTGCAGCCGGGGGCGCTCGATCAGGTAATCCGTGTACACGCCGGTGAAGTGGGTCCAGTCGAGCGCGGAGAGGTCCGGGGGCACCCAGGAGGGCAGCAGCGCGACGGCCCCGATGCCCCGCGACTGCAGGATGGAGCCCAGGCGGGGCACGCTCAGACCCTCGGTGCCCGCGGTGAAGCGTTCCACCTTGAAGCCGAGCGCGGCGGCGCGCTCGCCCAGCCCCTCCGCCAGCTTGCCGTGGTACGCGGCCGCCCCCTCCGGCCGCCGGGCCTCATGGAAGTCCACCGCCGCGAGCACCCCGCGGAATTCGCCGCCGCGTGAGCGCCGCAGTTCGGACATCAGCGCGCCCGCGAGCGGATTGCGCCGGTAGCCGGCCGCCTCCGCCGCCCGCCGCACCCGCTCCGCGGTCCGGGGATCCACGCGCGCCGACCCGCGCAGCGCGTCGGAGACGGTGGTGCGTGAGAGGCCGAGCTCCTTCGCGAGCGTGCGCAGGGTGGGGGTGACGGGCGGCATCGTCGGACTGTCCGCACAGTCCAACGGTCGCCGCGGATGGCAACGTGTTTCTGCTTGCGGCGGCCCGGGGGCCGACCTCGCTTCCGTTCCACCCCCCGGGGGCCGTCCGCCCCGCCACCCCACCCTGATGCTCCTCGGCTCCCTGCACGTCCTCGACGTGGCGATCATCGCCGCGTACCTCCTCGCCGTCCTCTACCTGGGCTACCGGGCCTCGCGGGCGGCGAAGTCGGAGGAGGGGTTCTTCCTGGCCGGGCGGGGGCTGGGGAAATTGTACCAGTTTTTCCTCAACTTCGGGAACTCCACCGAACCGCAGGGGGCGGTCAGCACCGCGAGCTTCGTCTACCAGCAGGGGGCGCCGGGTTCTTGGCTCTCGTTCCAGACCGTCTTCATGAACCCCTACTTCTGGTTCATGAACGTCTGGTTCCGCCGGGTGCGGCTGACCACGCTCTCGGACCTGTTCGAGGACCGCTTCGCCAGCCGTGGGCTGAGCCTCTTCTACGCGACTTTCCAGATCCTGGTCGCCTGCGTCTTCCTCGGGTTCGGCAACGTCACGGCGTACAAGATCGCCTCCTCCTTGGTGGTGAAGCCGGAGTCGGCGTGGACGGCGGGCGAGCGCGCCGGGGTCGAGGGCTACCGCGAGTGGAAGTCCCTCGAGCGGGAGCAGCGCGAGGGTCGGCTCGCGCCCGCCGCCCAGTCCCGCCTGGAGCAGTTGCGCGACCGCGCGGCGCACGGGGAGCTCAGCAGCCAGGTGACCCTGTTGAATGATGTCCTGTTCTACGCGGTGTTCACGCTGGTGGTGGGAACCTACATCGTGATGGGGGGGATGGCGGCGGCCGCGGCCAACGAGGGGCTGCAGAGCATCCTGATCATCGCGTTCTCCGTGATCCTGATTCCGACCGGGCTCGCGGCGATCGGCGGCTGGGCCGAGCTGGGGCGAAAGGTCCCCGCCCATTTCTTCGACCTGTTCGGCTCCGGGGGCGCGGGCCAGTTCTCGGTGCTGGGCCTCGCCGCCATTTTGCTGGTCAGCGTGGTCCAGAACGCCGGCCTGAGCCACAACATGGGCATCTGCGGTTCGGCGCGGGACGAGTTCGCCGCCCGCTCGGGGGTGTCGGGCACCTACCTGAAGCGGCTGATGATCATCCTCTGGGCCTTCGCGGGCCTGATCGCGGTGGCCCTGTTCGGTCCCGGCGGGCTGTCCGACCCGGACACCGCGTGGGGCGCGATGTCCAACCGCCTGCTCGGCCCGGGCCTGGCCGGCCTGATGCTCGCCGGGGTCATCGCGGGCACGATGTCGACCCTCGCGGCCAAGGCGCTCGCCATCTCCTCGCTCTTCGTCCGCAACGTGTTCCGCCAGGTCTGGCCCGACCTCTCGGAGGCCCAGGGGGTCTTTCTCGCCCGCTGCACCATCGTGGCGGTGCTCGTCCTCGGCACCGTCGCCGGTTGGCTGATGCGGGACTTCTTCTCGATCATCAATTTGGTGCTCACGGTGAACCTGCCCTTCGGCGCGGCGGTGCTGGTGACGTTCTTCTGGCGGCGCGTCACGGCCGCCGCCGTCTGGTGGTGTGTCCTCTTGACGACACTGGTGGTGCTGGTGGTGCCGTGGACGGCCGCGCACGTGCCCGGACTGCGGGATCACCCGGCGCTGACGGTCGCCGCGGGCGCCCCGGGGGCCGCCCCGGCCCCGGTGTACTTCAACCAGTTGGTGCGTGCCCGACCCGGGGACCCGACCAGCCCGTGGGTGGCCGGCCCCGGCCTGAACCGCTTCAACTTCGAGGGCTGGTTGCTTTCCCAATGCGGCATCGACCTGGCCGGCCGGTCCCGGACCGAGCGGGTCACGCTTCAGTTCCTCTTCGACGCCGCATTCCCGTTCCTCGTGCTGCTGGGCGTGAGCCTGGTGACGCGTCCGACCGATCCGGTGCGGGTGGCCCGCTTCTATGGCCGGATGAAGACCCCGGTGGGGGCGACCCCCGAACTGGAGCAGGTGGCCCTCGCGGAGACGGAGCGGCGGCCGGACCGCTTCGACCACACCAAGCTGTGGCCGCGTTCCAACTGGGAGTTCTGCCGCTGGGACCGCGTCGACACCGTCGGTTTCCTCGCCTGCTGCGCGCTCTCGGGTGCCATCGTGCTGCTGTTCGTCGTCCTGCTGCGCTGGGCGGCGCCCTGAGGGCGGGCCCGGCGCGGGGGCTCGGTTCCCGGTGGCCCCGCTTTGGGCTCGGCAACTTCGGGCCGCCGCGTTCGTCTCGCCCTTGCATGAGACTGCCCCTCGCCGCCCTGCTGGCGCTCGCCGGCCCGCTGGCCGCCGCGGAAACCGCCCCCGCCGCGGAACCCGTTGTCGAACTGCCCCGCTTCGTGGTGACCGACAACCGCGAGCTGCCGCCCCCGGAGGCGTGGCGCTACGCGGCGATCCCCGGCTTCGAGGTCCTGAGCAACGCGTCGGACCGCGCGACCCAGCGGCTGCTGAGGGACTTCGCGATGTTCCGGCAGGCGCTGGGCCACGTCTGGCCCCAGCCGGGGCGGCATCCGCAGACCACGTCGCTGATCCTCTGCGCGAAGCGGGGCAAGTTCCAGGATTTCATCCCCGCGGGCCGCTACGTGCCCGACGCGGGCTTCGCCAGCGTCTTCCTCAAGCAGGGGGCGCAGACCGCGATCGTCATCGACCTGCAGGCCACGACCCTGAACGTCCTCAACGTCGACGGCCTGAACGACGCGGCCACGGGCACGGACTCCGGGATGGTCTCCGTCGACCACGACAAGCAGCTGTACCGCGAGTACGTGCGCTACCTACTGAGCAGCAGCGAGCCGCGGCTGCCGGCGTGGGTCGAGGAGGGGCTGTCGCAGATCATCATGCGGATGGAGTTCGACCGCCGCTGGATCTCCTTCGCCAAGCTGGAGGACCCCAACACCATCTCGGCGCAGGCGGCGATGGTGCAGCAGCTCAACGCGCTGGGCGCAGGGGAAGAGGGCGCGGAGTCGATGGCGCTGCCGGGTGCGCCGGCGGAGGACCGTGATTTCAACGCCGCGCTGCAGCGCAAGGCGCTCGTGCCGCTGGATAAATTCTTCGCCGTCGCGCACGACTCCTCGGAGGCGACGAACGTGCTCGGCAACAACCGCTGGGCGAAGCAGGCCTACGCGTTCGTCCACATGTGCCTCTACGGCCTGAACGGGAAGTACCAGAAGCCGTTCGCCACCTTCCTCCAGCGGCTGGCGCGCGAGCCCGCCAGCGAGGAAATGTTCCGTCAGGTCTTCAACCGCACCTACAAGCAGATGCTCCTGGAGCTCCGGGGCTACATCGACTTCACGGTCTACCAGCACCGCGAGTACCGGTCGAAGGAGGACGTGATCGTCCCGCCAGCGCCGGTCGAGCTGCGCGACGCGACCCAGGCCGAGGTGGGGCGCATCAAGGGCGAGGCGATGGTGTTGGCCGGGCGGGTGAAGCCGGCCCGGGCGGAGCTGGTCGCCCCCTACACCCGCGGGGAGCGCGATCCGTACCTGCTGGCCGCGCTCGGCCTGTACGAGCAGCGCCACGGCGACGCGGCCCGGGCGCGCAGTTTCCTCGAGGGCGCCTTCGCCGCGGGGGCGCGGCGCTCCGAGGCGAACCTGGATCTTGCCCGCCTGCGGCTCGCCGAGGCGCTCGCGGCCCCCGGCGCGGGCACCCAGCTGACGCCGGCCCAAACCCGCGCCGTGCTCGCGCCGCTCCAGCTGGCGCACGGGAAGCCGCCGCTGCTCCCGGCGGTCTACGACGTCGCCGGCGATACCTGGGCGCGCAGCGCGACCGCGCCGACGCGCGAGGAGGCCAAGCTGATGGTCGAGGGCGCGATGCTGTTCCCGACGCGACTGCGGACGGTCTTCCAGGCCGGCGTGCTGGCCCGTGACGCCGGCGACCTCCAGTCGGCCCACGCCCTCGCCGACCATGGCGTGAAGTACGCGCCTACCCCCGAGGCACGGCAGCGCTTCACCGGCCTTAAGGAATCCCTTCCGCCCGCGCCCCCCGCCGCGCCGCCGCCCGCCGCGGCGGCCCCGGGGGCCCCCCGGCCCTGAATCCCGATGCGTTCCCGTTTTCTTCTCTGGGCTACCCTCGCGGCCCTTCCCGCGGCCGCTGCCACGCCTCCGGCGGCGGCGCCGGCCGCGCCCGGCCCGGTCGTCGAGCTGCCCGTGTTCGAGGTCACTGACTCGCGCGTGTTGCCGCCCCCCGAGGAGTGGCGGTACGCGGAGATCCCGGGCTTCGAGATCCTCTCGCGCCTCTCGGAGCGGGAGACGCGGCGCTTCGTCGCCGACTTCCTGCTGCTGCAGCAGGTGATCGAGATCATCATGCCGGGCCTGACCCGCGGGCAGGTCGCCGTGCCGACCGCGCTGATCCTCTGCGGCCGCGGGCGCGGGTTCGACGAGTTCCTGCCCGTGCGCGACCGCGCGGAGCGGTTCGCGATGAACAGCCTGTTCTTCCAGAACCCGGAGCGCGCCGCGATCGTCGTCGACTTCGCCCTGCAGGAGCTCCGCTTCAGCGACGCGGAAACGGTCGAGAGCGACCCGTACCGCTCGTTCTACATCGAGTACTTCCGCCACCTGATCCGGCGCCAGCTCGCGGCGCCGCCCCCGGCGTGGTTCGAGGAGGGCCTCGTCCAGCTGTTCGGCGCGATCGATTTCTCGCGCGAGACGATCACCTTCGGGCAGATCGGGGACGGGTTCGGCGCGGAGAAGCTCGGGGACTTCAACCAGGTGCTCTCGCGCAAGGCCCTCGTCCCCCTCGGGGAAATGCTGCGGACGGAGGGTCCGCGCCAGCGCACGCGCTACTGGAAGGCCCAGTGCTACGCGTTCGTCCACCTTTGCCTCTACGGCAACAACCGGAAGTACCAGAAACCGTTCCTGCAGTTCGTGACGCGGCTCGGCAGCGAGCCGCTGAGCGAGCAGCTCTTCAAGGAGTGCTTCAACCGCACCTACCGGCAGATGGCCCTCGAGATCCGGAGCCACTGCGAGTTCACGGTCTACAACGCGATGCGCTTCCAGGCCAAGAAGGGCGAGGCGCTGCCGCCGCCGCCGCCGGTCGAGCTGCGGGCGGCCCCGGACGCGGACGTCGGGCGCATCAAGGGCGAGGTGCTGCGGCTCGGCGGCCACGGCGACTCCGCGCGCAACGCGCTCATCGCGCCCTACGTGCGCGGCGAGCGCGACCCGCGGCTGCTGGCGGCACTGGGGCTCGACGAGCTGGAGGCGGGTCGCCGCGACCGCGCACGGCGTTTCCTCGAGGCGGCCGCCCAATCCGGGGCGATCCGCGCCCGCGCCCACGTCGAGCTGGCCCGCCTGCGGCTGGACGAGGCCCGCGGGCGGCCGGGCGCGCCGGACGGCCGCCTGAGCGAGGCGCAGGTTACCGCCGTGCTGACCCCGCTGTTCACCGCGCTGAAGCAGCCGCCGCCGCTCGCGGCGACGTACGGACTGATCGCGGAAACCTGGATGCAGTCCGTGGTGTCTCCGCAGGCGGAACACCTCGCCGTGGTGATCGAGGGGCTCAACCGCTTCCCCCGCGACCTGGCGCTGCTGCAGCAGGCCGCGCTGCTCGCCCACCGCCGCGGCTTCCCGACCGAGGCGAGGGCGATGGCCGAGCGCGGAATCAAGCTGGCCCGCGAACCCGCCGACCGGGAACGCTTCCAACTGCTCCGGTCCTCCCTCGACGCCCCGCCGCCCGCCGGCGCCCCCGCGCCCGCGGCGTCCGCGCCCGCCCGGGAGTCGTTCCTCGACGGGTTGACCACCCTCGAACGTCCGGCCGCGCCCGCCCCGCAACCACCGCCGCCTCCCGCCCCCCGCAAATGATCCGCAAGGCCTTCGTGATGAGCGTCCACCCCGGTGCCGAGGCCGAGTACGCCCGCCGCCACCAGCCGATCTGGCCGGAGCTCGAGGCGGTGCTCCGCGCGCATGGCGTCCACAACTATTCGATCTTCCTGCACGAGGAGACGCGGCAGCTCTTCGCCTATGCGGAGATCGAGAGCGAGGAGCGCTGGGCCGCGATTGCCGCGACCGACGTCTGCCGCCGCTGGTGGCGGCGGATGGCCGACGTGATGCCGGCCGCGCCCGACGCGCGCCCGGTGTCCCGCGGGTTGCGCGAGGTATTCCACCTCGACTGAAGCGCTCCGGTCCGGGCTACGGCCGCAGCCAAGGGGCGAGCGGCAGGTTCTGTTCCCGGATCGCCGCGACCGCGAGCGCCGCGACCGCCTCCGCCCCGGCCGCCACGAAATGGGTGTCGTCCTGGCGCCCTTCCGGGATCCGCGGGTGCGCTCCCGGCGCGAGCCACATGAAGAAACGGCGCGAGGGGATGTCCCCCTCCCGCTGCAGCCAGGCCGCCGTCGCCCGCTGGAGGTCGAGCAGCGGGACCTGCTCCTCCTGCGCCACCGCGCGGACCGCGGCGGGATAATCTCCGTGGGTGTCGCGCAACTTGCCCGCAGCGTCGAACTTGCGGCGGCACACCGGCGTCGCGAGCAGCGGCACTGCCCCACGCGCCCGGGCCTCGCGCACGAATCGCCGGAGATTCTCCCGGAAGGTGGTGGCCGGATCCGTGAACCGCTTCGGATCCTCGCGCTTCTCGTCGTTGTGCGCGAACTGGATGAGGACGAAGTCCCCCGGTCGCAGCTCCGCGGCGAGCTTCGCCCAGCGCCCCTCGTCGAGGAAGCTCTTCGTGCTCCGGCCGTTCATCGCGTGGTTGCGCACGGCGACGCCCTCGCGGAGGAGCGGCCCGAGGGCCATCCCCCAGCCGCGCTCCGGCAGGTCGAGCGGCTTGTCGGCCATCGTGGAGTCCCCGGCGAGAAAGACGCGGGGCGTTTCCGCGGCACGGGCGAGCACCAGCGCGGCGAGGGCGAGGAGGAGGGCGAGGAGCGGTTTCACGGGGAGGGTTGGGTGCGGGTCCAGGGCAGCGGGGCGTCGAGGTCCATGTTGCCGCCGCTGAGGATGATCCCGACCCGGCGGCCGGCGGCCGCGACCCGGCCCTCCAGCACGGCGGCGTAGGGCACGGCGGCGGAGGGCTCCACCACGACCCGGAGCGTCTCCCACAGCAGGCGCATCGCCGCGATGATGCCCGCCTCGCTGACGGTCACGAGGTCGTCCACGTGGCGGCGGGCGAGCGCGAGGTTGGGTTCCCCGATCGTCGTGCGCAGGCCGTCGGCGATCGTCCGCGGATCGGTCATCGGCACCCGCGTCGTCCCGTGGAACGAGCGGGCGGCGTCATCCGCGCCCGCGGGCTCGGTGCCGATCACCCGCGCGGCCGGGCGCAGCGCGCGGACCGCCACCGCCGTGCCCGCGAGGAGCCCGCCGCCGCCGACCGGGCACAGGACGACGTCGAGGTCGGGCAGGTCCTCGAGGAACTCGACCGCGGCGGTGCCCTGGCCCGCCATCACGCGCTCGTCCTCGAAGGGATGGACGAGGTTCGCGCCCGTCTCCGCGAGGAGGGCGGCGCAGGTGCGTTCGCGGGCCTCCTGGGTGGAATCACAGAAGGTGAGGCGGCCGCCGTAGGCCTCGACGAGCCGAACCTTCGGGCGGGCGGCGTTGCGCGGCATCACGATGTGCGCGGGGATGCCGCGCAGCTGGGCGGCGCGGGCGAGGGCCGCGGCGTGGTTGCCGGAGGAGTGGGTGGCGACGCCCCGCGCGGCGTCCGCCGCGGACAGGGAGAACACCGCATTGGCGGCCCCGCGGGCCTTGAAGGCGCCGCCTTGCTGCAGGTTGTCGCACTTGAAGAACAGCCGACCCCCGCAGGCCGCGTCGAGGGAGCCGCCCGCCAGGACCGGCGTCCGCGTGACGTGGGGTCGGATGCGCTCGTGCGCGTCCCGGATCGCGGCGAGGTCGAGGGTCATCGGCGCAGCTTGCCGGCGGCGCGCCCCGGCTGCAACCTCCGGGGATGGTCAAGAAGCTCCTCCATACCCGCCTCCGCGTGAACGACCTCGAGCGCTCCGTCCGGTTCTACCAGGACGCGCTCGGGCTGACGGTCGCCCGCCGCAGCGTCTCGCCGCGCGGCGCGCAGGTCGCCTTCCTCGCCACGCCGGGCAGCGAGGAGGAGATCGAGCTGTGCCAGCTGCCGGCCAGCCCGCCGGTGCAGGTCCAGCCGGACCTGATGCATCTCGCCTTCGAGGTGGAGGACCTCGCCGCGTTCGCCGCCGAACTGGCGCGCAAGGGTTACCCGCTGTCGGACGGGCCGACGCTCACGGGCAGCGGCTCGACGATCGCGTTCATCGACGCGCCCGAGGGTTACGAGGTGGAGCTGATCCAGCGGGCACGACGGGGCTGAGCGGGCGGCGCTGGCCGCGTTCCCACGCGAAGAGGAACTGCTGCGCGAGGCCCGCGTGCGGCCCGAAGTGCGCGCGGCCGAAGTGCGCCACTTGGGCCGGCGCCCAGCCGTCCAGACCGTAGTGGCGGGTCAGCGCCTGTAGAATCCAGGTGTCCACCGGAAAGGCCTCGAGCCGGCCGGCACCGAAGAGGAGCACGCAGTCCGCGACCTTCGCGCCGACACCGGGCAACTCGAGCAGGCGGGCGTGCGCCGCGGGGTAGGGCAGGGCCTCGGTCTCCTCCAGCCAGCCGGGGCGCTCCGCGAGGAACCGCGCGGTCCCGGCGACGTGGCGGGCGCGGAATCCCAGCAGGCAGCGCCGGAGCTCCGCCTCCGGCACCGTCGCGAGCGTGGTCCAGTCGGGCAGGGCGTGCGGACCCCCGGGGAACAGCGGCCGGCCGAGCCGCGTCGCGAGCAGCTCGAGCATCTGCTTGATCTGCACGATCTGCTTGGTCGCGCTGCAGAGGAAGGCGAGGAGCGTCTCGCCGAAGGGCTGGCGCAGCAGGCGCAGGCCGGGGAACGCGGCGACGCACCGCGCGAGGTGAGGGTCGCTCCGCCAAGGCAGGCAGTCGGTTGCGGCGGCGAAGTCCGTGCCGGTTGCGAAATAAGCCGCAAGGTCGGCCAGTCCGGTGGCCGTTCCCGCCGGGCTCCACTCCGGCTGGCCCGCCGCGCCGAGGCGCACGTGCACGGCGTGGCGGCCCCAGCAGCCGGTGAAGACCCCGGGACCGGCGGCCGGATCCGGGTTCCAACGGAACGCCTGCCCGCGATCGAGGATCTCGGCGAGGACGGCCGGCGTCAGGGGCGGCAGACCGGGGAGCGGCGACCAGGCGGCAGTGGCCATCGCTCAGGGCGCGGGATCCACCCAAAGGAAACTCCGCTGCGCCGCGAGTTCGCGCCCATCTTCGGCGAGCACCCGCAGCCGCCACGCGACCGGCTGCGCCCGCTGCCCGCCCGGCCAAGCGGCCCCGGTCAGGCCGAGCTCAACGACCTCCTCGCCGGCCCGCAGCGCGGCCGGAAAACGGTGCGTCACCGGCTCGGGCCCGTCGGGCCGGAGGACCGCCAGCTCGAGCACCGCCGCCGGCACCGCGGCGCCGCGGGTGCGCACGAGGAAGTAGAAGCCCGCGCGCTGTTCTGGCGCGGTCCGGAGCACGCGCCGCGGGCCTGAGTCCGGCGCGGCGCCGAAGTACTCCCGCAGCCGGGTGAAGTCCTCCGCGTCCTTCCAGCCCGGCCAGACGCGCACGAGGGCGAGCTCCGGCGCGGTCGCGGCGAAGCCGGGGCCGGCGACGCAGAGCAGGAAAAGGAGGCGGAGCGGAAACATCGGGAAGGACGGTGGGCGGCGCACGCGCGCGCCGCAAGCCGCGGGCACGTCAGGGCGCCGCCAATTCGACGTGCTGGAAACGGTGCAGGCCCAGCGGGGCGGGCTCCCACCCGCGCACGTCGGGATCCAAGAGGTAGGTCTGCGCCCCGTGCACCAGCGGGGTGACCGGCGCCTCGTCGAGCAGGCGCGCCTCCGCGCGCCGGAGCAGGGCCACCCGCGCGGCCGGGTCGGCCGTCTCGCGCGCCTCCGCCAGCAGTCCGTCGTAGGTGGCGTCCGCCCAGCCGGTCCAGTTGTTGCCGCCCCCGGTCACGAAGAGGCCCAGGAAGGTGAGGGGATCGGCGTAGTCCGCCACCCAGCCGAGGAGCGCCGCGGTGTGGGCGCCCTGCTGCTGCTGTTCGAGCCAGGTCTTCTGCTCAACGACCTCGATCGTCGTCGTCACGCCGATCCGCCGCCACATTTCCTGCAGGGCTTCGGCGACCTTGGGCAGGTGGCCGTCGTTGCGGGCGAGGAGGGGGATCGCGGGCAGGCCGCGGCCCTCCGGGAACCCTGCCTCGGCGAGCAACCGGCGCGCGGCCTCCGGGTCGGTGCGGGTGCCGGCGACGGGCGCGTACTCGCCGCAGCCCGGCGGCACGAAGCCGCCGGCGGGGGCGCGGGCGCCGGAGTAGACGGCGCGGGACAGGGCGGGGCGGTCGATCGCAAGGGCGAGCGCGCGGCGGACCGCGGGGCGGTCCAGCGGCGGGCGCCGGACGTTGAGGTTGAGGTACCAGGTGTTGAGCAGCGGATCGACGCGGAGGCGCGGATCCGCGGCTTCGCGGTAGGCGCCGAGGCGGCTCGCGGGCAGGTCGAAGGTGACGTGAAGCTGGCCGGCGCGGAAGGCGTGTTCCTCGGCGCCGGGCTGCTCGAGGGGCAGGAATTCCACCCGTTGCAGGCGGGTGCGCGGCGCATCCCAGTACGAAGGGTTGCGCGCGACGGCGATCCGCGCCTGGGGGCGCCACTCGGCGAGGGTGAAGGCGCCGTTACCCACGAGGTTGCCCGGGCGCGTCCAGGCGGTGCCGCGCCGGGCGGTCGCGTCGAAGCGCTCGAGGGTCCCCCGGTGGACCGGATACCAGGCCGGGTGGGCCACGAGGGTGGGCAGGTAGGGCACGGGGTGGGCGAGGTGCAGGCGGAGGGTGCGGTCGTCCGCCACCTCCACCCCGACGCGTCCAAAGTCCAGGGAGCGCCCCTCGTGGAAGTCCCGCGCGCCCCGCAGCACCCAGAGCAGGTGGGCCGAGGGCGAGCCGAGCGCGGGGGTCAGGACGCGGCGGAAGGCGTACGCGAAGTCGCCGGCCGTGACCAGGTCGCCATTCGACCAGCGCGCCTCGGGCCGCAGGTGGAACGTCCACGCGCGTCCGTCGGGGGAGGTCTCCCAGCGGGCGGCGGCGCCGGGCAGCCCCCGCGAGGTGCGTTCCTCGAGCACGGTCAGGCCCTCGAAGAGCGCGCTGACCACGATCATCTCCGTGAACGCATCGACGGTGTGGGGATCGAGGTCCGCCGGTTCCGCCTGGTTGCCCACCAGCAGCGTGCCCGTGCGCCGTCCGGCTTCCGCCGGAGTTTCCCTCCCGCCGCAGCCGGCGAGGAGGACCAGGAGCACCGCCGCCGCCCAGAACGCAGGGATCGTCCGCATCCCCCGGATGCAACGTCCCGCCGCCGGCGGGGCCAAGGCATTTCCGGAGGCCGCCGCGCGCGCAAAATCGGGATGGCGTCGGGCCGGGCGACGGGCCTAGAAACGGGCATGAGCTGCCCGCCCCGCCACCCCGCGCGTCGCGACTTCCTCCGGGCCGGCGCCGGCGCCCTCCTCGCCGCCGGCCTGCCGCCTGCCCGCGCCGCCGCCCCCGCGCGCAACGCCCGGGTCGCCATCGTCACCTGCCGCGGCTACGGGCCCGAGGTGAAGGCGGCCCTCGACCGCAGCTTCGACCAGCTGGGCGGCCTCGGCCCGCTCGTCGGCGGCAAGACGGTCACGATCAAGCTCAACCTCACCGGCTCCAACTTCACCCCGCTCTTCGGGCGTCCCGTCGGCGAAAGCTACATCACGCACCCCGCGACGGTGATGGCGCTCACCGCCTCGCTGTTCACCGCCGGCGCGCGGCGCGTCCGCCTCGTCGAGTCCACCAGCCTCCGGCAGCCGCTCGAGCAGACCCTGGTCGACGCCGGCTTCGACTGGCGCGCGCTCTCGGCGCTGGGCCGGGTCGAGGCCGAGGACACCCGCAACCTCGGGCTCAGCCGGACCTACGCGAGCCTCAAGGTCGGCTTCGGCGGCCACCTGTTCGAGCAGTTCGAGCTCAACCGCTCCTACGTGGACACGGACGTGTTCGTCTCCCTCTGCAAGCTGAAGACCCACATCACGACGGGCATCACGCTCACGATGAAGAACCTCTTCGGCATCACCCCCAACGCGCTCTACGGCGACGACGCGCCCTCCGAGGACGGCGTGCGCGGGCGCGGGCGGCTGCACAACCTGAAGGGCTGGGACGGGCAGAACCAGGCGGTCTTCGACCCCCCGGGGAGCAAGCGCGACTTCTTCGAGCCGAAGGACGCCGGCTACCGCATCCCGCGGATCGTGACCGACGTCTGCGCGGCCCGCCCGATCCACCTCGGCATCATTGACGGCATCACGACCCTCAACTGGTCCGAGGGCCCGTGGGTGAAGGGCCGCGAGCAGAAGATGGCGCGTCCCGGCGTCATCATCGCGGGCCTCGACCCGGTGGCGACCGACACCGTCGGGACGGCGGTGATGGGGTTTGAGAACGTGCGGGCGGAGCGGGGCACGATCCCGTTCAAGCCCGGCGACAACCACCTCGTGATGGCGGAGCGGGCCGGCCTCGGCACCGCGGACCTCGCGCGGATCGACGTCGCCGGCGAGCCGATCGCGAAGGTGCGCAGCCGCGAGTTCCCGGCCTAACCGGCCTGACCGGCGGCGCGGCGGTCGCGCCAGCGCCACCAGCCGGCGAGCACGCTGCCGATCACCGAGTGGAAGACGCTCGAGATCGCGCAGGGCACCGCCGTGAGCGGATCGGCGAAGTGCTTGCGCGCGAGGACCACCCCGAGGCCGGAGTTCTGCATCCCCACCTCGATCGAGATCGTGCGCACCGCCGCGCGGTCGAAGCCGAGGACCCGGGCGAAGGCATAACCGAGCGCGAAGCCGCCGGCGTGGAGCGTGAAGACCGCGGCGAGCAGCGGGGCGGCCGCCTCCCGGATCGCCGCGGCGCTGCCGCCGATCACACTCGCGCAGATCAGCGCGATCACCACCACCGAGAGCAGCGGCAGCACCCCTTGGGCCCGCGCGACCGCCCGCGGCGCCCGCCGGTTCAGCCAGACTCCGAGCACCACGGGCAGGACCACGACTTGGAACGTGCTCAGGAACAGGCCCCACGCGTCCACCTGCACCAGCGTGCCGGCCAGCCACGCGGTGAGCAGCGGGGTCATGAAGACGGCCGCGAAGGTGGAGCACATCGTCATCACCACGGAGAGGCAGACGTTGGCGCCGGCGAGGTAGGTGACGACGTTGGAGGCGGTGCCGCCCGGGCAGCAGGCGACGAGGATCAGCCCGACCGCGAAGGCGGGCTCGAGCCCGAACGCGCGGCCGGCGGCCCAGCCGAGCAGCGGCATGATGGTGTATTGTCCGACGAAGCCGGCGGCGACCGCGGCGGGCATCCGCGCCACGCTCCGGAAATCCTCCGGCGTGAGGGTGAGTCCCATCCCGAGCATCACCACCGCGAGGCCCCAGACGATCCACGGGCCGCTGAACCAGGTGAAGGCGCGCGGCTCCAGCAGCGCGAGGCCGCTGCAGGCGGCGACCCAGACGGGGAAGGCGTTGGTGAGCGTGTTGAGCAGGCGGGGCATGGCGCGGCACGCTGGGCGGACCGCGTGGCGCTGGCGAGCCCGGAGGCGGGGCTCGCGCATTGACTTGCCCCGGGTGGCGCGGTTCAAACGTGCCGTGGCCGCCGCACCTCCGTGGCCGGCCCCTTACTTTCCCTCCTTCCGCCCCATGAAGAAGTACAACGTCGCGGTCATCGGCTACGGCTGGGTCGCGACCGCCCACATCCCGGCGATCAACGCGACCCGGCAGGCGCGCGTCACCGCCATCTGCTCCTCCCGCCCGCTCGACGCCGCGGCGCTCTCCGCCCAGCACGGCGGGCCGATCGCGACGTACACCAATTACGAGGAGGTGCTGCGCCGGCCGGACATCCACGCGGTCTCCATCTGCAGCTACCCGCGCGAGCACGCGGCCCACGCGATCGCCGCCGCCCGCGCCGGCAAGGACATCATCCTCGAGAAGCCGATCAGCCTCACCCTCGAGGACGCGCGGGCGGTCGCCGCCGCGGTGAAGGCCGCCGGGGTCCGGGTCTGCGTCTGCTTCGAGTGCCGCTTCTCCAGCCAGTTCCTCGCCACCAAGGCCGTCCTCGACGCCGGCCTCCTCGGCCAGCTCCACTACGGGGAGGTCGACTATTACCATGGCATCGGCCCGTGGTACGGCCAGTTCCGCTGGAACGTCCGCCGCGACGGCGGCGGCACCAGCCTGCTCTCCGCCGGCTGCCACGCGATGGACGCGCTCCTGCTCTGCCTCGGCGGCGAAGTCGAGAGCGTGACCAGCGTCGCCACGCGCTCCAGCAGCCCGACCTTCGCGCCCTACGAGTACCCGACCACCACGGTCACCCTCGTCCGCTTCCGCCACGGCGCGGTGGGCAAGGTCGCCTCGGTGATCGACTGCCTCCAGCCCTACTACTTCCACACGCACCTGGTGGGCAGCGAGGGGAGCCTCCTCGACCACCGGTTCCACTCGGCCAAGCTCGCCACCGACAAGCACCGCTGGAGCGAGCTCTCGATGAAGCTGCTCGATTCGGGCGACGTCTCGGATCACCCCTACCAGACCCAGTTCCAGGCCTTCTTCGACGCCCTCGATGCCGGCCGGGAGATGCCGCTGACCTCGCTCGAAGACGCGATGCGCTCGCACCTCGCCTGCCTGGCCGCCGACCGTTCGGCCGCCGAGAACCGGACCGTCGCGCTGGCCGAGCTGCATGGCTGAGCGGGCAGCCATCGCCATCGCGGCGCACCCGGACGACATCGAGTTCACGATGGCCGGCACGCTCCTGCACCTGCGGGAGGCGGGTTGGCGGATCCATTGCCTGAACCTGTCCTCGGGCGATTGCGGGAGCCTCGTGCACCGCCCCGCCGCGCTGCGCCGGATCCGCGCCGCGGAGGCCCGCCGCGCCGCCGCCGTCCTCGGGGCCGTCCACCATCCCAGCCTGACGGACGACATCCAGATCCTCTACGGGCTCCCGCTGCTGCGCCGCCTCGCGGCCGTCATCCGGGAGGTGCGGCCCGCGATCATCCTCA
This sequence comes from Opitutaceae bacterium, assembly GCA_027485815.1. Classification (GTDB taxonomy): domain Bacteria; phylum Verrucomicrobiota; class Verrucomicrobiia; order Opitutales; family Opitutaceae; genus ER46. The sequence goes on along the minus strand of JAIXQE010000086.1, from coordinate 32,428 downwards.
CGCATCCGCCGCAGGATTACATGGAGGACCACACGGAGACGTGCCGGCTCGCGGTGTCCGCCGCCTTCGTCCGCGGGATCCCGAACTTCGCCTCGGTTCCGCGCCGCGCGGCCTGGGCGGGTGACGCCGTGGTCTACCACGCGATGCCCCACGGCCTGCACGATCCCCTGCGGCGCCGCGTGGTCGCGGGCGCCTGGGTCGACACCACCGCCGTCCACGCCCGCAAGCTGGAGGCCCTCGCCTGCCACGAGAGCCAGCACGCTTGGCTGCGGGCGTCGCAGGGCATGAATTCCTATCTGCGCGACATGGAGCGGATGAGCCGCACCGTCGGCCGCCAGTCCGGCCGGTTCCGCCACGCGGAGGGGTGGCGCAGGCACGCGCACCCCGGCTTCAGCGCGGCGGACGCCGACCCGTTGCGCGCCGCCCTCGGCCCGCGGTGCCGAATCAATGCCGCCTACGAGCGTGCGCTCCGGCGCGGCGCCCCCTGATCCTATGCCCCGCAAGCTCAGCACCATCGCCCCCGATTGGTGGGATTACACCACCCTCGATTCCGAGCTCATCGCCGAGGCCGCCCGGCTGACGCCGGCGCAGCTCGTGCGGCTCTCCCGCGACGGCTTCCGCGTCGTGCTCTACGACTCGCTGGAGGACTTCTACCTCGCCGAGGCGCTGGAATACATCACCGCCTGGCGCCAGGCCACGGCGGACAACCCGGTGGGCATCTGCGGCCCGATCGGGCCGACGGAGCAGCTGCCACTCGTCGCGCGGCTCGTCAACGAGCTCGGCCTTTCCCTCCGCCACGCCCACTTCTGGGGGATGGACGAGTGGTACGAGAACGGCCGCGAGGTGCCGGTGACGCACCCGTTGTCCTTCGAGCGGGCCGACCGTGAGCTGTGCTTCAACCGCATCCGCCGCGAGTTCGCGATGCCCGAGGCGAACCTGCACTTCCCGAAGGCCGACCTCGCGCCCTACCGCCGCAGCTGGGACGGCGTGCGCTGCGCGGTGATGCAGGGCGGCCAGGGCGACATCAAGCACTGGGCCTTCAACGACCCCGTGCGCCGCCGCGGCCGCTACAAGGACGCGCCGCCGACGCCGGCCGAGTACCGCCGCCTCGCCACGCGCGTGGTTGAGCTGCACCCGGTGACCCTGGCCCAGAACGCCCGCACTTCCGGCGGCGGCAACATCACGATGGTCCCCACGCAGGCGATCACGGTCGGCCCCGTCGAGACCTGGCGGGCGGAGAAGGTCTCCATCTGGCAGGCGGGCACCCACGACAACCCGCTCGGCCAGCGCCTGACGACCCTGATGATCAGCCGGGGGATCGCCGACAGCGCGGTGCCGATGTCTTTGCTCGCCGAGCACCCCAACGTGCAGTTCAACTTCTTCCGCGGGGGCCTCGGCACCTGCGCGGTCGAGATGCACTGAGCCCCTTTTTTTCGCCCCGGAATCCACCCCCAACCCTTATGTCCACCTCAGCGGACCAATCCGCCCTCAAGTTCAAGCTCTGCGTCTTCATGTTCCTCCAGTACTTCATCTGGGGAGCCTGGTACGTGAGCATGGGGCCGTACCTCGCCGTCACCCTCAAGTTCGAGGGGGCGCAGATCGGCCTGGCCTACGGCGCCTTCGCCATCGGCGCGATGATCTCGCCGTTCCTCGTCGGCCTGATCGCCGACCGCTACTTCGCCTCGGAGAAGATCCTCGCCGTCCTCGGCCTGGCGGGCGGTGTGGTGCTCTGCCTGATCCCGCGGTGCACGACGTTCTCGTCGTTCTACCCGATGCTGATCCTCTACTGCGCGCTGTACGTCCCGACCCTCGCGCTGGGCAACTCGCTCTCCCTCTCGCACCTCGCGAACCCGAAGGTCGACTTCCCGCGGGTGAAGATGCTGTCCGCCGTCGGCTGGATCGCGGGCCTCTTCGGCCTGGGCCTGATCGCGAGCGCGGAATCGCCGGTGCAGTTCTACCTCGCGGGCGGAGCCTCGATCGTCTTCGGCCTGTTCTCCCTCGCGCTGCCGCACACCCCGCCGCACAAGACCGGCGCCAACGTCAGCCTCGGTGAAATCCTCGGCCTCGACGCCCTCGCGCTGCTGCGCAAGCCGTCCTTCGCGATCTTCATCCTCTGCATGTTCCTGATCTGCATCCCGCTCTACTTCTACTTCGTGAACCTCGGGGTGTACCTCTCCGAGCTGAAGTGGACGAACATGCTGGAGAAGACCTCCCTCGCGCAGGTCTCGGACGTGATCTTCTTCCTGCTGCTCCCGATCTTCCTGCGGCGCTTCGGCTACAAGGTGACGATCTTCCTCGGGCTGGCGTGCTGGGTGGCCCGCTACTTTGCCCTGGGTCACAGCGCCGACGGCGGCGCCGCGCAGACGGCGCTGATCTTCACCGCGATCCTGCTGCACGGGGCCTGCTACGACTTCCTCTTCATCGCCGGCCAGCTCTACGTCGACGAGGAGGCCAACCCGCGCATCCGCGGCGCGGCGCAGGGGCTCATCGCCTTCATCCTCTGGGGGGTGGGCGCCTTCGTCGGCACGCTGCTCGCCGGCCAGGTCCTCGCGCAGCACGCCCTGAAGACGCCCACCGCCGCCGGCCTCGCCCACGACTGGAAGGCCATCTGGCTGACGCCCGCCTGGGGCGCCCTCGCGGTGCTCGTGATCTTCGTGATCTTCTTCCGCAATCCGGCGAAGAAGGAGGCCTGAACCGCCCCCGGTTCCGCCTGAGCCCGGGCCCTCCCTCCGCGGAGGGCCTTTTTGTTATCGGCCGACGCTCCCGCCGAGGCGTGCGGTCGAGGTCCGCCCCGTGCGTCGTCGGCCTCACGGTGGTCGCGGAATTCTGAGTTTCGAGGAGGCCGCGGCAGTTGCCGCGGATTCGGACGGAAAGGCATTCCAGTGCCGGCAGGCACCAGCGTCCGGCGGGCATCCGCGGCCGCTGCCGCGGCCACACCCCGGCTCAGCGCAGCGCGAGCCGCCGGATTTCGCTGACGTCCAGCACGCGCGGAAACACCGCCACCTCGTCCAGCCTTCCCTCCCAGTTCGAATCGTTGTCCGAGCGTCCGCCGAACATCGTGTCGGCAACGCTGCCGGCGGCGGCCGCGTCCTCGAGTTCGAGCTCGCCGTCCAGGTACACGCGGACGGTGCCGGCGTCGCGCACCAGCGCCACGTGCCGCCAGGTCCACCGCGGGACCGCGGTGCGGCCAGTGAGCCGCGCGGTCGCGGCGGGGCCGCGCTGGAACACGAGCCGGCCGGCGTGCGGGCCCTGGCCGGCCAGGCCGAGGTGCTCGCCCGCGCCGCTTAGCCCGTGGTCGTGGTCGCGCGAATAGAACCAGCCGGCCACCTCCCGCGCGCCGTCCGGCATCCCGTTCCAGATCCAGAGGGAGACGGTGTGCTGCGGGCCGAGGTCGGGCAGGCGCGCCCGCAGGCGTCCGCCGGCGAAGTGCGCGGCCCGGTTCACGGCGCCCGCCGCGGTCAGCTTCCCGGAGTGCGGGCCCTCGAGGTAAAACGTCACTGCCGGCTCGTAAAAGGCATCGCGGTGCCGGCCGCTCGCGTCGACCGCGATCGGGCCGGCGAATTCGTCGAGCCGCCACCAGGCAGTCGGGCCGGTTTGCCGGAGCACCGCGGCGGCCGGTCCCGGGGGCAGTTCCCAGCTGCGCCGGGGCTGGCCGGTCACTTGTTCCAGCAGTTCGATCGCGGCCTGGGTGATGCGGGGTTCCGCCGAGACCTCGAGGCCGGCCGAGCGCGCGGCCCACGTGTTGTAGCCGCCGAAAAGGTGGTGCTCCGGGGGCGGGATGTAGCCGTCGCCGCCGTTCGCGAGCTCGATCACCATCGTCTTCTCCCGGGGGCTCGCGGCCTTCAGCTTCAGGCCGGTGATGGCGTACGTCTCGCACGGCGTGGTCGCGATCGCGATGTCGCCGAGGCGCAAGGCCTGCACCACGATCTCGGTCTGCTTCCGCTCGTGCAGGTAGAGCTGCTCGCGCGCGTAGATCTCCGGCTGGGTCACCGGCAGGCGGTTACCCATCGCTGCGACCACCCGCTGCGCCCACTCGAGGCGCTGCGCGTCGGGCGTCCGGTAGCGCAGGGTCATCCGTCGCTCGGCCATCGCCAGGGTCGCGTCCGCGCGGTGTTCGACCCGGGCCAGCGCTTGGGCCGCGATCGCCACCAGCCCGGCCGCGTACTGCTCGAGGGTCGGCTTCGGCCGGTCCTTCTCCGGCACGCGGTAGTCGACCCGCCAGATGTCCCCGCTGCAGCCGTGCGACATCGCGGCGAGGCAGCCTCCCCCGGGCGCGAGGCGCTGCGCGAGCCCCTCCGCGAAGAGGCCGAAGTAGTCGGCGCTCAGCAGGCTGTCCCCGAAGTAGTGCATGGAGAAGTTGGCCAGCACGCCGAGGGGGCGGCCGTCGCGCGTCTGGATGGAGATGAGGCTCAGCTCCGGGTCCTCCGGGCCGCCCTCGCCGGTGACGTCGTCCCAGTTGCGGGCCGCGTGCATGTTGGCGCGCACGGTGGGGTTGCCGAAGGGGTCGGCCGCCAGGCGGTCGGGGCGCCGGATCCAGTGGCGCAGTGCGGTGAAATCCGCCGCGTCAGCGCGGGCGAAGCCGATCCGCGCGGGGGCCAGGGCGGCGAGGGCCTGCGCGACCGCCTCGACCAGTTTCCCGCGGATGAAGGGGACGTAGGCGGGGTCGGCGTCCGTCCCGAGGCAGCCCATTGCCGAGGGCGCGGTGTGGGTGTGGGTGGCGGAGATGAGGATCCGGTCCCGCGGGATGCCGGTCCGCTCCGCCGCGAGGGCCTTGGCCTCGTCGACCAGCGTCCGCGGGAGCATGCAGGTGTCGACGATCACGATCGCCAGGCGCTCGCGGCCGTCGCTGAAGGCGAAGGCACGCGCGTGCAGGCGGCTCTTCACCTTGTCCACCGAGCGGCTCACCATCCCGCCGTTGACGAGGACGGGCAAGGTTTCCGGGGTCACGTCGACGAGGGCGGTTCCCGCCCGGAAGTCGGCGAGGACTGCGGCGGGCAGGGCGAAGAGGGCGAGGAGCAGCAGTTGGGGGCGCATCGGAGGATCAGGGGGAAAGGGTGCGCAGGAGCTCGTGGACGCGGGCGACGACGCGGTCCTCCGCGTCGGCCGCGAAGGGGCCGGGATGGGTGAGCAGGCGGGTGTTGGCGCCAACCGCCTCGTATCCGCCCTCGGCAAGGACGCGCCGGCTGGGCAGGTAGCCGAAGACCTCGTTGCTGTAGCCGGCGATCCACACGGCCGCGGGGCCCGCGAGTTCCCGCTTCAGGCGCAGGGCGTAGTCGACGACCACCTCGCCGGCGATCGCCACGAGGGTCACGTCGGCGCCGAGGCGCACGACGTGGACGGCGCAGGGGAGGGGCGGGGAGATTTCCCCGCGGGCCTGCGCGGCGGCGAGGGCCCGCGCGCGCGCGACGACCTCGGGCGTGTGGGTTGCCGGCGTGAAGGCGGCGAGGGCCGCCGGGGGCAGGGGATCGTACGCGAGGAGCGCGGGGGCGAGGGCGGCGCGCAAGGGACCCGTCACGGCGCGCGGACGGGCGGCGAGCGCGGTGTGCACGGCATTGGCGAGGGCGCGGCCGTGCTGGCGAGCGAGCTGCTCGGAGTTCTGCCCGGGGACGCCCCGACGGGGATAAGGATTCTGGTCGCCGCCGGCGCCGGTGACGAACAGCGCCGTCGCGCCGGGGTACGCCTCCTCGAGGTCACGCTGCGCGTGGCCGGCGTAATCGCCGCTGAGCAGATTGCCGCTGAGCGTCGTGTTGTGGCAGGCGTAGCCGAAGACGAGGGCGCGGGTCTTCCCGTCGGCGTCCGCGACCCGCAGCACGGGCACGTCGTGGTCGACCGGGCCCGCGGGGTGCGGATTGTTGGAGATGGCGCCGCCCGCCTCGGGGCGCCGCCGGTTCATCGCGAACCCGGCCCGGGCCGTGGCGAACTCGAGGCGGGCGGGCGCCGCCGCCGCGAGGCTCGCGCCGAGCAGCTCCACCACCGTCGTCCGCAGGCCCGCCGCGAACGCCTCGGTCGCCGCCACGTCCTCCGGCCGGGCGGAACGGCGGAAGATCTGCTCGACGACCATCCGCGCCGGATCGATCAGTGGCCCGCTGTGGGTGTGGGACGCGTTGAGCAGGATCTCGTACGGGCGCAGGCCGAAGCGGGCCGCGCCCTCGCGCTCCACGTGGGCGCGCAGCTCCCCGGTGATGCCGATCAGGTCGAGGGTCACGAGCACCAGGCGCCCGCCGGCGCCGTCGTCGAGGCTCAGCGCCTTCGCGTGCAGGTCGAGGTCAACCCCGGCGGAGGGTGCGGTACGGTTCGCGTAGCCGGCGAGCCAGACCGGGCCCGGAGGGGTCAACTTCCGCACCGCCGTGCCGGCGCGCCAGGGCGTGGGGGCGGGGGCGGCAGCGTGGCCGGCCAACGGGAGCAGCAGGCACGCGAGCAGGAGGAGGCGGCCGGGCAGGGGAGGGCGGGTCCGGGTCATCGGGGGTCGGGGCGGTCCGGGATCGGGTTTGAGGTTGAGCCACCGGGAGACCGGGCTTCAAGTGCCAACACCCCGTCCTTTCCGCCGATGTTTCCCGCCCCGCTTCGCCGCCTGCTCCGCACCCTGCCGGCTCTGGTTCCCGCGCTCGTTTCAGGGGCGGCCGCCGGCGGGGGCGGCCCGCTCGAGCCGGCGGAGGCACTGCGCGCGTTCCGCACGGAGCCCGGCGTGCGCGTCGAGGTGTTTGCCGCTGAGCCGCTGGTGGTCGATCCGGTCGCCTTCGCCTTTGACGAGCGCGGCCGGCTCCTCGTCGTCGAGAACCGCGGCTACCCCGGGGAGGTGAAGCGGGACCAGACGCGCGAGGACGCCCCGGCGGCGGCCGAGGGCCGGATCGCCCTCCTCGAGGACACCGATGGCGATGGGCGGCCGGACCGCCGGCACGAGTACGCCACCGGCCTAGGTTACCCCAACGGGATCCTACCTTGGCGCGGGGGCGTGTTCGTCACCTGCGCGCCCGACATCCTCTACCTCAAGGACCACGACGGCGACGGCGTGGCGGAGGAGCGGACCGTCGTGCTCACCGGCTTCAGCACCTCGCGCACCACGCAGATCCGGACCAGTCATCCCACGCTGGGCCTCGACGGCTGGGTGTACGTCACCAGCGGGCTCAACGGCGGCAAGGTGCGTTCGCCGCGGCATCCGGAGCGTCCGGAAGTGAACTATGCGCCGGCGGACGCGCGCTTCCACCCGGAGACCCTGGAGTTCGAAGTGGTGGGCGGGCGCGGGCAGTTCGGCCTGGCGTTCGATGAGTTCGGGCGGCGGTTCAACACCTCCAACCGCCATCCCGTCCAGCAGATCGTGCTCGAGCCGGCCCAACTGCGGCGCAACCCGCTCCTCGCCTTCTCGGAGACGGTGCAGGCGGTGTCGCGCGTGGAGGCCGAGGCGGTGGTCTGGCCGGCGGCGCGCGCGCGGGTGACGGCGGATTTCATCCCGGCGCTGCTGAGCAAGCCGCACACCGGCACCTTCACCTCCGCCTGCGGCCTCGTGCTGCACGCGGGTCCGGCGCTGGGCGCCGAGCGCGCGGGCAGCGCGTACATCTGCGAGCCGGCGCAGAACCTCGTGCAACGGCAGGTGCTGCGGGCCGAGGGCCCGACCTTCCGGGCCGAACCCGCGACGCGCGGCGCGGAGTTCCTCGCCTCGACGGATTCGTGGTTCCGGCCGGTCTTCGCCGCCGACGGTCCGGACGGGGCCCTCTACGTGGCGGATATGTACCGCCGCGAGATCGACCACCCGGCGTACGTGCCGGAGGAGTCGCGCGGCGGGCTGGATTTCACCTCGGGCCGGGAGCACGGGCGGATCTACCGCTTGGTCCGCGCGGAGGCGCCCGCGGTCGCGCCGCCCCGGCTTGCCGCGGATCCGGCCGCGCTGGTGGCGGCTCTTGATGCGCCGGAGCCGTGGCAGCGGGCGCGCGCGCAGCGCCTGCTGGTGGAGCGGGGCGACGGCTCACTCGCACCGCGCGTGGAGGAAATCGTCCGCTCCGGGTCCCGGCCGGAGGCGCGGGTGCGGGCGCTGTGGACCCTCGCCGGGCTGGGCCGGTTGCCGTCCGCGGTGCTGGAGACGGCCGCGCGCGACGCGGTGGCGGGGGTGCGCGAGCAGGCGGTGACCCTCGCGGGCGCGCGGCTCGCGGTGGAGCCCGCGATGGGTGGGCTGCTGCTGGCCGCGGCGGGGGACGAGGATGCCCGGGTGCGGTTTTTGGCGGCCCTGGCCCTGGGGTCCTGGTCGGATTTACGGGCGGTGGAAGGCTTGGTGGCGGTCGCGGTGCGGGATGGCGCGGAGCGCTGGGCCCGGGCGGCCGTGCTGAGCGGGGTGGGCGGGCGGTTGGAGGCCTTTCAGGCGGCGCTCGCCTCCCGGATCGGGACCGCGGCTCCGCCGGTGGCGGCGGCGCTGCAGGAAGACGTGGGCCGGCTGGTCGGCGCGGGCGGCTCGGCCGAGGCGGCGGGGGAATTCCTGCGGGTGGCCCTCGCGGCCCCGGTCGACGCCGGCTGGCGGGTGCCGGCGATTCTGGGCCTTGCGGAGGGGCGGCGGACGCGGCCCGAGCTCAAGGGGCGGCCCGCGGCCGAGGTCCTTTCGGCGCTCGCCGGATCCGCGGGCGGATCCGCGCTGGAGACGGTGTTCAGCCGAGCCGCCGTAGTCGCGCTGGATCCGGCCGCGGAGCCGGCACAACGGTCGCGGGCCGTCGCCCTGCTGGCCTTGACCGATTTCGCGGCGGGCCTCGGGCGGGCCGCGGCGCTGCTCGACGCGCGGCAGGCCCCCGAGTTGCAGTTGCAGTTCGTCCGCGCGTTGGAGCGGCTCGGGGATGCCCGGGGCGCGGAACTCCTCGTCCGGACGGAGACGTGGAGCCGGTTCACCCCGCAGGTGCGGGAGGCGGCGGTGGCGGCCCTGGCGGCCAAGCCCGCGATGACGCGCGTCCTGTTCGCGGCGATCGACCGCGGCACGGTCCGGGCGCCGGAGATCTCCTCGGTGCGCCGCGCCGCGCTGCTCAAGCAGGGCAACGCCGAGCTGCGGGCGGAGGCGCAGCGGCTGTTCGCCAGCCTGGAGGGCGGCGACCGGATGGAGGTGTACCGGAAGGCCAAGGCGGCCCTCGATCCGCGGGCCCCGGCGGCGGCCGGCGCGGCGCCGTTCGCGCGCGCGTGCTCGGCGTGCCACACCTTCAACGGCGTCGGCGGCAAGGTCGGGCCGGACCTGACCGGCGTCGGCAACCAGCCGGCCGACGCCCTGCTCCTGCACATCCTGGTGCCGAACTACGAGGTGGCGCCGGCCTATCAGGCGGTGACCGTCACCACCACCGACGAACGGAGCGTGACCGGATGGGTGGTGGCGGAGACCGAGGCCAGCGTGACCCTCCGCACCGCGGCCGGGGCGGAGGAGATCGTCCTGCGGCGCACCCTCGCGGGTCTCTCGGCCTCGGGCGTGTCGCTGATGCCCGACGGCCTCGAGCAGGCGATGACCCCGGCCGAGTTGTCCGCGTTGCTGGCCTACCTGAAGGGTGGCGCCGCCGGCGGCTGAGCGCGCGACGCGGCCCCGGGGTTAGGCGGCGGACTCCGTGGGCCGTGCCTGGGCGGCGGCCTGGTCGCAGACGAAGGTGTGGGCAAGGTCGGCGAGCTTGGCGAGGAGGAGCAGTTCGTCGCGGCCGAAGCTGTCGCTGTCCTTGAACTGCTTCTGCTCGTCGACGTAGGTGCGCGTGAACTTCACGTTGTAGAAGGGCCGGTCTTCGGCGGCGTTTTCCCAGATGCTGGCCTTGACGCGGCCCAAGCGGAGCACCTTGCAGGGTGCCTGGCCGGAGCCGCCGGCGCGGTGGTGGCCGCCGGAGGGGGCGGAGAAGCGGGAGGAATGTGTGTTTTTCATCGGTTGCGACGGCGAGCCTGCGGGGGAGCGGACGCGCGCCGAGACCCGCTTGTCCCCAAAATCGGGGACAGCGTGGGACAGCCCGTGGCCCACCCCCCTGCTAAGCTGCCCTTATGAACTCGAACAATCGTCGGTGCTACGGGGTGATGGTCCTGCCGGAGGCGCTGGTGCGCCGGATGCGGGACGAGTGGCGGGTGGTGGAGACGCCGGCGCGTTGGGACGCGGTCGCGGCGGAGCTGCGGGTGCGGCTCGCCCGGCGCGGGCTGGCGTGGCGCACGGAGCGTCGGCCGCTCGCCGCCTGAGCGCGCGGTCCCGGGCGGAGGGGCGCGCGGGGCTGGACGCGTGCCCGCCCGCGGGGCAGGCTGCGGGGATGCCCCACCACCCCGCCGCCCCGCTCGCGCGCCGTTCCTTCCTCGCCACCGCCTCCGGCGCGCTCGCCTTCCCCGCCGTCCTGCGGAGCCAGGGTGGAGCCTCGCCCGGCGCGCGCCTGAACGTGGCCTGCGTGGGCGTGGGCGGCCGCGGCGCCGCGGCGGTGGCCGCGATGAAGGAGGAGAATCTGGTCGCCCTGTGCGACGTCGACGAGGCGCGCGCGGCGCGCACGGTCAAGGCGCACCCGGGCGTGCCGTTCTTCCAGGATTACCGGGTGATGCTCGACCGGCTCGGGTCGCGGATCGATGCGGTCACGATCTCGACGCCGGACCACATGCACTATCCGATCGCGCTGGCGGCGATGGCGCTGGGCAAGCACGTGTTCGTCGAGAAGCCGATGGCGCACACCGTCCGCGAGGTGCACGAGCTGGCCCGGGTGGCGCGGGAGCGGAAGGTTGCGACCCAGATGGGCAACCAGGGTCACGCGGGCGAGGGGATGCGGCTGCTGAAGGAGTGGTACGACGCGGGCATTTTGGGCGAGGTGCGGGAGATCCATTCGTGGACGGACCGGCCGATCTGGCCGCAGGGGGTGAAGGCCCCCGATCACAGCAAGCTGCGGCCCGTGGTGCCGGCGGGGCTCGACTGGGACCTCTGGCTCGGGGTCGCGCCCGCCCGGCCCTACGATCCGATGTACCTGCCGTTCGCGTGGCGCGGCTTCTGGGATTTTGGCACCGGGGCGCTGGGAGACATGGGGTGCCACATGATGGATGGCGGCTTTTGGGCGCTCGACCTGCCGGCGCCCGCCGCGATCGAGGCCGTCGCCGCGGGCCAGACCGAGCTGAGCGCGCCCACCGCCTCGGTGGTGACCTACGAGTTCCCCGCGCGGGGCACGCGGCCGCCGCTGAAGTGGTGCTGGTACGACGGGCGCCTGACGCCGCCGCTCCCGCCGGAGTTCGAGGCGGGACGCAAGTTGCCGGAGAACGCGACGCTGATCCTCGGCACGCGGGCCGCGGCGATCGCGGATCCGAATTACTTCACCCTCCGGCTGCTGCCCGAGTCGCGGATGCAGGCGCAGGCCGCGGCGCTGCCGCCCAAGACCGTGCCGCGCATCCCGGGTGGAAACCACTTCGCCGAATGGGTCCGGGCCTGCAAGGATGGGCCGGCCGCGGGCGCCAACTTCGAGTATTCCGCGCGCCTCACCGAGATGGTGCTGCTCAGCAACGTGGCGATCCGCGCGCGCCGCCGCCTCGAATGGGACGGCGTCCGGCACGAGGTCACGAACGTCCCGGCGGCCAACGCCTTCCTCACCAAGGACTACCGGCCCGGCTTCGGGGTGTGAGCGGCGGGGGCCGGCGTCATCGCGGCTTGCCAGCCCCTGCACGCCACCCATCGTTCCAGCAGCGCGATGAGTCGTTACGACTTCGAAAGCCCGGAGGAGCACGGTCCCGTCACCTGGTGGCGCGGCCACCCCGTGTACGCGGTGCACCTGCTCGTGGCCGCCCTGGTGGCGTCGATGCTGGTCACGACCGGGCTCCAGTTCGCGCGGGCGGACGGGGTGATCTCGGTGCTGTCGTTCCACGGGGAGGCGGTGTGGCGGGGCGAGGTGTGGCGGGTGCTGACCTACGGGCTGATGAACCCGCCCTCGCTGGGCTTGGCGATCGAGCTGCTGATGCTGGCGTGGTTCGGGCGCGAGGTGGAACGTTCCCTCGGGCGCCGGGATTTCCTGCGGCTCTTCGCCGGCCTTTACCTGGTCCGGCCTTTGGTCTTCACCGCGCTCGCGCCCGTACTGCCCGCCAGCTTCGCCGGCGGCACCGGGGCCTTCGCGGTGTTCATCGCCTTCGCGACCCTGTTTCCGGACGCGGCACTGCTGTTCAACCTGCTGGCCCGCTGGGTCGCGTGGGGCCTGCTGGCCCTCGGCGCGCTGATGGCGCTCGGCGCCCGCGACGGGGTCCGCCTGCTCGAGCTCGCCGCCACCTCGGGCTTCGCGTTCGCGTTCATCCGGCATCACCAGGGCCGCTGGAACTGGCCCCGGCTCCCCCGTTTCCGCTGGGCGCGGCCCACCCCGGCGCCGGCGCCCGTACCCCGGGGCGCGCCCGTGCCGGTGGCCGCCCGCGCCGGCGCCAGCCGAAGCGCCGGAACCACGCCGCCGGTCGCCGCGCCGATGGCTGAGGTCGACGCGCTGCTCGACAAGATCGCCCAGTCCGGCCTCCACAGCCTCACCCCCGCCGAGCGCGCCCGGCTGGAGGCCGCCCGCGAGGACCTGCAGCGTCGCCGGCCCAGGGCGTGATCCGGCCGGGCGGTGCCCCCGAATCCATGCCCCGCCCCCGCCTGCTCTTCCTGGCCTTGTGGGCCGCCCCGCTCCTCGCCGCGCCGGCCCCCCGGCCCAACGTCCTCGTCATCATGGCCGACGACCTCGGCTACGCGGACCTGGGCGTGCAGGGCGGCGCCGAGGTCCCGACTCCGCACCTCGACGCCCTGGCGCGCTCGGGCGTGCGCTGCACCGACGGCTACGTGTCGGCGCCCTATTGCAGCCCGTCCCGCGCCGGGTTCCTGACCGGGCGGTACCAGACGCGCTTCGGCCACGAGTTCAACCCGCACGTCGGCGCGCCCGAGGACCTCGGCCTGCCCCTGGGCGAGCGGACCCTGGCCGACCGCCTCCGTGACGCCGGCTATGCCACGGGCCTGGTGGGTAAATGGCACCTGGGCTTCAGTCCGCGGCATCACCCGCAGGCCCGCGGCTTCGACGAGTTCTACGGCTTCCTGGTCGGCGCGCACAACTTCCAGCTCCGGGCCGACGCCGCGCCCAAGTTCGGGACCGCGCAGTCGCTGAACCTCATCCACCGCGGCCGCGAGCCGCAGCGCGTGGAGGGACACGCCACGGACCTGTTCACCACCGAGGCCGTGCGCTTCATCGACCGCCACGCGGGCCGGCCCTGGTTCCTGTTCCTAGCCTACAACGCCGTCCATACCCCGCTGGAGATCGCCCCCGACACCCTCGCCCGCCTCCCGGCCGCGGTGCAGGACCCGGCCCGCCGCGGCTACCTCTCGCTCCTCCTCGGCCTCGATGACGCCGTCGGCCGCCTCACGGCGCACCTGCGCGCGACGGGGCGCGACCGCGACACCCTGATCTTCTTCCTCAGCGACAATGGCGGCGCCGGGCGCAAGCCGTTCTTCGCCTACAACACGGGCCGCAACGCGCCGCTGCGGGGCGACAAGGGGCAGATGTTCGAGGGCGGCATCCGCGTGCCCTTCCTCGCTGCCTGGCCCGGCCGCCTCCCGGCGGGCACGACGTGCGCGGTCCCCGTCTCGGCGCTCGACCTCGCGCCCACCGCCCTCGCTGCGGCGGGCGTCGCGCCCGAAGGCTCGCTGGACGGCGTCAACCTGCTCCCGGTGCTGGCCGGCCAGGCGGCGGCGCCCGCCCGGGACGCGCTCTTCTGGCGCTTCGGGCCGCAGCGGGCGGTGCGCCAGGGGCGCTGGAAGCTGGTCGATTGGCGCGACTTCGAGGCCCGGACGAACAGCGGCTGGCAATTGTACGACCTCGCGGCCGATCCGGGGGAGACCCGCGACCTGGCCGCCGCCCAGCCCGCGGTGGCGGCGGAGTTGCGCGCCCGCTGGGAGGCGTGGGACCGGGACAACGCCGCCCCGCGCTGGCGCGGCACGCCAAACGAGGACCCGCCGGCCCCGGCCGCGGCGCCGCGCTGAAGGTCTCCGGGCCGCGCGTCAGCGCAGCGTCTTGAGGTGCAGGATGAGCGACTCGACCTGCGTGTCCGAGAGCACGCCCGCAAAGCTGGCCATCGCGTACTCCCCCTTCTCGAAGCCCGCCGCGAGTTTCGCGGTGGGGTCGAGGATCGACTCGCGCAGGTACGCCTCGTCGACCTTCACCGTCACCGCCTTGCCGCCCACGTAGACGGTGCGCTCGCTCCCGTACAGCCCCTGCCAGGGCGGACCGGAGCGCGCGACCGCGAGGTCCTGGCCCGCGCCGTGGCAGGCAGTGCAGGCGAACAGCTGCGCGAGGCGCGCGCCTTCCTCCGCGCTCGCGATCCCGGGCGCGGAGGCGACGACCGCCGTCCGCGGGGTGAGGTCGATCGTCAGCGGTCCGAAGCCCTCCCGCTCCGGATCGAAGGGCGTCAGTTCGCGTGGAGTGGTGTAGGCATTCTCCTCGAGACGTTCGCCCGCGGCCGTCGCAAGCGACCAGCCCACGCGCAGCTGCGACACCGGCCGGAGCCCGGGCACGGCAACGAACACGGAGCGCCCATCGCGTGACAGGTAGGCGGCGCTGGACGTGAGGGCATCCTGGCCCGGGGAGCCGTCCGCCTTGTACTGGGCGGAGCCGTACTTGTGGGTCCGGCGGTAGGACCACGACTGCAGGGAGTAGCTCGCCGGGTCGGTCGCACGCCGCGGGTCCAGCTCGGACCCGAAGCGCAGCAGCACGCCGCGGTCGAGCACCGCGAGTTCCCGGGGCAGCGGGTCCGGCCTCCCGGTGTGGCGCAGGCGCCCGAAGCCCGCGGGCACGTCGATCACGTTGCCCCAGCCGAGGACCTGGAAACCGGCGACGTAGAGCAGGCCGTCGCGCGGGTTGACGGCGCCGTTCAGCGGGGGAAACGCGAAGCCGCGCGTGATGCTCACGACGGCGGCCTGCGGTTCCGCGCCGCGGCGGTTCAGCAGCACCTGAAACAGTTCGGGGCGGTTGTAGCCGATGTGGACGAGGCTGCCGTTGAGCGGGCCGAGCCGGGCGTCGTGCAGCCACACCTGCGAGAGCGCGGACGCGTTCACCGGGTGCGGGATCCACAACAGCGGTTCCACGACCGGCTCCGGATACTGCTCGATGGGCGCGAAGGGGGGCAGGAAGCCATGGAAACGGCCGTCGCGCACGATATGCAGCGGGGTCGAAGGGATGTAGTGGCCCTGTTGGTCGCTGGAGGTGACGAGCCCGGTCCGCGGGTCGACGCCGATGTTGGGCTGGCGGAAGCCGTAGCCGAGGACGGTGGCCGTGCGCCCGTCGGCGGAGAGGCGCAGCACGCTGCCGTTGTGCTTGCCCTGGGTGGTCGCTTGCTGCCCGCCCTTGGCGATCACGAATTCGCCGCCCGGCGCGGGGCGAATCTGGGAGGGGAACTCGCGCAGGTCCGCCGTCTGGCCGAAGGCGTTCGAGAAGAGCTCGTGCACGTCCGCCTCGCCGTCCCCGTCGAGGTCGCGCAGGCGCCAGACGCCGTTGCGATCGAAGGCCATCAGCTCCTCGCCGCGCACCGCGAGGGACATTGGCTCGTGCAGCCCGGAGGCGAATCGGCGCCAGCGCACCGCTCCGGCCGGCTCGTGCAGGCCCCGCACCAGCCAGACATCGCCGTCGATCGTGACGACCGCGCCGGTGCCGTCCGGGAGGAACTGGATATCGCTGGGCCGCACGGCGCGGCGTCGCGGATTCGGGTCGGGGAGGCCGATGGGATCGATGACGAACGCGGCGGTCGCGGCGGCCGCGGTCACGGCGGTCGCCAACTCCTCCGGCCAGCGCGCCCGGTTGCGCCCGGCGAGCGCCGGCGGTTCTCCGGCCGGGGCCGCCGCCGCGGATCCCGGACCCGTCAGCAGGGTAAATCGCAGCGGTGCGGTGCGCGCGGGCACGTCCACGATGTGCATCCCCTGTTCCACCGTGAGGGCGGCCCCGCTGGGGGTCGTGGGGGGGGCGAGGCGGATTCCCACGCCCGCCGCGGCGCGGCCGGCGAGCAGGCGCAGGGCGGGGCCGGGTCCGATCTCCAACGTGCGGCCGATCGCCGGTTCCGCGGCGGTGCCCGCGGCGAAGAACCGCTCGCGCACCGCCGCCCCCGCGACCTCGGACTCGAGGACGGCGCCGTCCGGCAGCAGGTGGATCGCGCGGAAGCGCCCGCGTTCCGGCGGCAGCGGTCCGCGGCCCGGCTCCTCGGGGCTTGGCGCCGGCGAACGCGGATCCGCCAGGTCCAGCGCGCCCGCCCGCTGCCAGCCAGGGTGCACCCCCGTGGCGAGCCACACGTTGCCGGCGGGTTGCGGGAGCTTCTCCTGTCCGCCGGGCGTCTTCCGGGCGATGTCGTGGTAGGAACCGGGGGCGAGCGCGGCCGCGGTGACGCCCTCCCCGCGCCACAGGGCCACGAGCCGCAGCAGGTCGGGGTCGAAGCCCGCCCAGAGGCCGCCGCCGAGGTTCAGCACGAGGCCGCGCGGCGCGAGGTTGTCCGTGGGCAGCCCGGGTCCCGCCGCGCGGGCGTCGAGAATGGACGAGAAGAACGGGAAATCGGTCTCGACCCACGGCGCTGTCGAGGCGGCGACCTTGGGGGGCGCGGCCTTCTTCGCGGCCTTGGGGGCGGCGGCGGGAGCCGGCGGGGGCAGGAGAGCCGCGAGGGCGAGCAGCGGCAGCAGGGCCGGGATGCGGGACAGGGCAGGGCGGCGGAGGACGGGCATCGGGGGAACGGGCGGCGCGTTGAACCTTGCGGCCCGGCGTGCGCGGCCCAACACAATTCTCCCGTCACGGCGTCCGCCGCCGCACCTTACCCTCCCCATGCGCCTCCCCGTCCTCCTGTTAACCCTGCTCGCCGCCGCCGGCCTCGTCCGCGCCGCGGAGTCCGGTCGGCCCAACGTCCTCTGGTTCATCGTGGACGACATGTCCGCCAACCTCTCGTGCTACGGCGAGCAGCTCATCCAGACGCCGCACCTCGACCGGCTGGCGCGCGAGGGGACCCGGTTCAGCCGCGCCTTCACCACGGCGCCGGTCTGCTCCCCGTGCCGCTCTGGGTTCATCACGGGGATGTACCAGACGAGCATCGGCGCGCACCACCATCGCAGCGGCCGCGGCGAACTGAAGATCACGCTGCCGGCGGGCGTCGAACCGCTCCCGGTGCGGCTGCGGCGCGCGGGCTACCACACCGCGATCGGCTCCGGCCTGCCGGACGCCGGCCGTGGCGGCCAGGCGAAGGCGGGGCGCAAGGCGGCCGCCGCGCTGGGCAAGACCGATTACAACTTCGAGTGGGACCCGGCGATGTACGACGGCCCCGACTGGTCGACCCGCCGGCCGGGCCAGCCCTTCTTCATGCAGGTGCAGCTCGCGGGCGGGAAGCTGCGGGGCGGCACCGACGAGGCGGCGCGGCGCCTGGCCGAGCGGGCGGCGGCGGAACTCGGCGGGGCCACCGACCCGGAGCGCGTCATCCTTCCGCCGTACTACCCGCGCGACCCGGTGCTCCTGCGCGACTGGGCGGCGTACCTCGACGCGGTGCGCTTCACCGACCAGCACGTGGGCCGCGTGCTCGCGCGGCTGGAGGCCGAGGGCGAGCTGGAGCGCACGCTCGTCATCTTCACCACCGACCACGGCATCAGCCATGCGCGCGGCAAGCAGTTCCTCTACGATGAGGGCACGCACGTGCCGTTCATCGTCCGCGGCCCCGGCGTGCCCCGCGGCGCCGTGCGCGACGACCTCGTGGAGCTCATCGACCTCGTCCCGATCTCCCTCGCCGCCGCTGGGCTGCCGCTGCCCGCGGGCCTGCAGGGGCGGAACGTCCTGGCCGCCGGATACCAGCCGCGCGCGTTCGCCTTCGCCGCGCGGGACCGCTGCGACGAGACGGTCGAGCGCCTCCGCAGCGTGCGCACCGAGCGCTACCTCTACATCCGCAACTTCCTCCCGCAGCGCCCGCACCTGCAGCCCAACGCGTACAAGGACGGCAAGAGCATCGTCCAGACGCTGCGCGCCCTGCACGCGGCCGGCCGCCTCGAGCCGCTGGCCGCCGAGCTGCTGTTCCGTCCCGTGCGCCCGGCGGAGGAGCTCTACGAGTGGACCACCGACCGCTGGCAGGTGCGCAACCTGGCGGGCGACCCCGCGCACCGGGCCGAGCTGGAAAGGTTGCGCGCGCGGCTCGACCAGTGGATGCGCGAGACCGGCGACCGCGGCCCGGAGGCGGACGCGATGTACGACAGTGACATGCGGGTCTACGCCGGGGAGCGCGGAGGCAAGGAGGGCTCGCGCACCGTCCTGACCGAGAACATCGCGCTGATGAAGCGCTGGGCGGCCGAGGGGCGGTGACGGGATCGACCGGGCCCGGCGCGGCGCTCAGTAGCGGCGACGGAGCCGCAGCGAGTAGTCGCGCGGGCTGCCCGGGCGGATGGAGAGCCGGCCGTTCGCGGTCCGGATGTACTCCTCGTCGGCCAGGTTCTGCACGTTGAGCGAGGCGTCCCACGTGCGGCCCCGGTAGCTGAGGGAGCCGTCGAGCCGGACGTAGGCCGGGATGTAGTAGGTGTTGGCGACGTCGCCGAAGCGGCCGCCCACGGCCACGACGCCGAGCCCCGTGGAAAACCCGCGCGCGGCCCCGCCGTCCAGCTGGAAACGGTTCCAGAGGCTGTAGGTGCGGGTGGGGGTGTTCGCGAGGCGGTTGCCGCGCGGGTTCACCAGGTCCCGCGTCACTTCCCCGCGCGTGAAGTTGCTCGAGCCGATGATCTGCCAGCCCGGGAGCAGGCGCCCGGCAACGTCGAGCTCGAGACCGCGGGCGCGCTGTTCCCCGGTCTCGATGCGGTAGCCGGGCCGCGCCGGGTCTGGGTTGAGCGTGTTGCGGTTGGTCAGCTCGTAAAGGCCGGCCGTCACGGTGATCCGGCGCTGGAGGAGCTCCGCGCGGGCGCCGAGTTCGAGCAGGCTGGATTGCACGGGCTTGAGGGGCTGGCCGTTCGGGTTCACCGCGGTCGCGTTGGCGAAGATGTCGGAGTAGTTGAGGAACACCGAAAGGGTGTCGGTCGGCAGCCAGACGGCGCCGAGCCGCGGGTTCGGCTTGGTGCCGGTCGTGTCGGTCTTCACCCCGGTGCGCTTGTTGGTGTTGTAGGAGCTGAAGCGCGCGAGCCGGGCGCCGGCCAGCAGCGTCAGCCTGTCCTGCAGGAGGAAGATCTGGTCCTGCACGAAGTACTCGTCGTACCAGATGGTCGAGTCGACCCAGCTGTTGTTGACGAAGGTGCCGGTGGTACCGCGGACGGGGTTCAGCGCCGGGGTGGCGGTGAGCGGGGCCTGGTTGGTGATGCCGCCGTCGAAGTTGTAGCCGACCTCGATCCCAGCGAGCAGTTTGTGGCGGACGCCGGCGGTGCGGAACTCGCGGCTGAGTTCCGTCTGGGTGTAGTAGTTGTCGACGCCCTCCGACTTCAGCCAGCGGCGGCTGCGGGTGAGGAGCAGGGTGGTGGCGTTGACGGCGTTGAACTGGGTGTCGAAGCCCTTCTCGTTGGTGGAGTTCAGCCGGAAGGCGTGGCGCAGGGCGAGGCCGGAGGCGAAGGTGTGGAGCACCTCGTAGCGGCCGGCGTACTGCTCGGTGGAGTTCACGTCGTCGGGATCCCCGTAGAACGTGCGGGCGGGGACGCGGGCGGCGCGGTTGCCGACGGCCACGATGCCGGCGTCGTTCACCCGGCGGTCGCGGAGGAACTCGAACTCGACGTTGACGCGCGTGCGCGGGCCGGCGCGCCAGCTGAGCACCGGACTGAGGAACACACGGTGGGCCCAGCCGTGGTCGCGGAAGCTGCCGGAATCCTGCCAGGCCGCGTTCAATCGGTAGAGGAGGCGGTCGCCGGCGAGTGGGCCGGTCGCGTCGAAGGTCGCGCGGTAATAGTCATAGCCGCCGAGCACCACCCCGAACTCCCGGGCGGCGCGCGGCTGCGGCAGCTTGGTGAGGATGTTGACGGCGCCGCCGGCGGACGTGCGGCTGAAGATCACGGAGGCGGGCCCCTTCGCCACCTCAAGGCGGTCGAAGTTCGCGGTGTCGCGCGGCGCGCGGCCGGAATCGCGGAACCCGTTCTTGAACGGTACGCCGGTGGTGAAGCCGCGGATCTCAAAACGGTCGCCGCGCGGGTTCTGGCCCTCGGTCAGGCCGCTGGTGTACGCGAGCGCGTCCGCTACCGAGCGCGCCTGCAGATCGTCGAGGAAACTCCGGTTGACAATCTGGATCGACTGCGGGGTCTCGCGGATCGGCGTGTCAATTTTGTTGCCCGACGCGGAATTGCCCGAGCGGTAGCCCTCGTCCCGGAGGCTGCTAACCTCGAAGGGCGAAAGCTGCACGGCCTCGCTGGCGGGCGACGGATTGGCCGGGGGCGGGGTGAGTTGGCCGAGGGCGGCAGCGGTCGAGGCGACCGCGAACAGGGTCAGGCGCGTGGGGGAGGGCATCGGGGTGAGGGCGAAAGGCAAGGGCGCGCCCCGGTGGGTCGCGAGGTTTTGTTTGTCAGTCCCCCGCCGTTGGCTTCCTGCTGCGCGTGCCGTCGCAGGCTTCCCTCTCGTGCCCCTCCCGCGTCCCTCCGCCCGTGTCTGCGCCGCCGCGCTCCTCGCCTCCGCCGGGTCGGGCGCCGCCGCCGCCGAGACCCAGCTGACTTTTGCTCCCCACGGGCACGTGCTGACCAACGTCAACGTCTGGTCCCCCGACGGCCGCTGGATCGTTTACGACGTCCGCGGCCCGGGGGGCGAGTTCGACGGCGCGCGCATCGAGCGGGTCGAGGTCGCGACGGGCCGCGTGGAGATCCTGTACCAGGCCGGGCACGGCGCCCGTTGCGGGGTGGTCACGCACCATCCGCAGCGCGATCAAGTCGTCTTCATCCTTGGTCCCCAACACCCGACGCCCGAGTGGACTTACGGCCTCAGCCGCCGCCGCGGCTTCCTGGTCGACCCGGGACGCCCGGGGGAGGGCAGGGGACTCGACGCGATGACCTACGCGCCGCCCTTCGTCCCCGGCGCCCTGCGCGGTGGCTCGCACGTGCACGTCTTCCACCCCGCCGGCGACGCCCTCAGCTTTACCTACGACGACGAGGTGCTGGTGCGCCTCGGCGACGCCGGGGACCACGACCACAACCAGCGCAACGTCGCCATCGCCGTCCCCGTCCCGGGTGGCGTCCGCGTGCCGCGCGCCCACCCGCGCAGCCACGACGGTGACTGGTTCTCGGTGGTCGTGACCCGCACCGTGAACCGCCCGCGCCCGGGTTCCGACGAGATCAGCCGGGCCTACGAGGAGGGCTGGCTGCCGGACCGCGACGGGCGGCGGCGCCTCGCGTGCCTCGGGAACGTCACCGCGCCCGACGGCCGCGAGCACGCCGAGGTCTTCGTCGTCGAACTGCCCCCGGACCTGACGCGGGCGGGCCCGGAGCCCCTCGAGGGCACCGCGACGCGCCGGCCGGCGCCTCCGGCCGGCACGGTGCAGCGCCGCCTCACCTTCCTCGGCGACGCGGCCCCGCGGGGTGTGTCGCCGGTGCCGCGCCACTGGCTGCGCGCCTCGCCGGCGGACGGCACCATCGCGTTCCTGCGGGCGGACGCGGCGGGCCACGCGCAGCTCTGGACCGTCTCCCCCGACGGCGGTGCGCCGCGGGCGCTCACCCGCGGGTCCAAGGGCGTCAGCTCGGCCTTCACCTGGAGCCCCGACGGCCGGCGGCTGGCGCACGTGATGGATGGCAGCGTGTGCGTGACGGATGCGGCGACCGGCGCGACAACCCGCCTCACCCCGCGGGTGGAGGGCGAGGGCGGGCCGGAGGCGCTCGCGTGCGTGTTCTCCCCGGAGGGCCGGCGGATCGCGTACACGCGGCCGGTCGCGGGCCCCGCCGGGACGCACGCGCAGGTTTTCGTCGTCGCCGTCCCTTGAGCCGCGCGGCGCCCGCCGGCCTTTTCGGCTGGGCGCACGCCCCCGTTACCCCAAGGCTGGGTTGATCCCCCAAGGTCCCATGGTTACTCCACCCCGCTCGTTTCTCGTCCGCCTGCTCGTCCTGGCCTGCCTGCTGTCGCCGGTCCTTTCCGCCCAGGGGAGCGCCACCGGCCGGATCGCCGGCCGCATCTTCAACCCGGCGACCCAGGAATACGTCCGCAACGCGGAGGTCACGGTGGAGGGCACGGATCTTGTCACCTTTTCGGGTGACGACGGCAGTTACCAGTTGTCGCGGGTGCCGGCGGGGGAGGCCAGCGTCGCCGTCGTCTACACCGGCTACGAGCGCGCGACCGCCCGGGTGACGGTGCCCGTGGGCGGCACGGCCACGCGTGATTTCGAGTTGCGCGGCGCCACCTTCCGCCCGGGGGGGCGGCCGGGGGCGGGGGACGCGGTCGTGACCCTCGACAAGTTCGTTGTCTCCAACGAGCGGGAGGGCAACGCCAAGGCCATCATGGAGCAGCGCGCCGCGTTGAACATGAAGAGCGTGGTGGCGTCGGATAACTTTGGCGACGTGACCGGCGGCAACATCGGCGAGTTCATGAAGTACCTTCCGGGGGTGGTGATGGATTACGTCGACGCCGACGCGCGGGCCGTGCGGATCAGCGGCCTGGACCCGAAGTACGCCGGCGTGAGCGTGGATGGCATGCGGATGGCCACGGCGGCCTCGGCCTCCTTCGGCGGCACCTCGCGCCAGTTCGAGTTCGAGCAGGCCTCCATCACCAGCATCGAATCCATCGAGCTGAACAAGACGCTCACCGCGAGCATGGATGCGGACGCGCCGGCCGGCAGCATGAACCTCCGGAGCAAGAACGCCTTCGAGCGCAAGGGCCGCGAGGTGACCGCGCAGGCCAGCCTCACCGCCTCGCCCTACGACCTCACCCTGCGCCGCACGCCGGGTCCGGGCGACGGCGTGCACCGGAAGATCCGCCCCGGCTTCGTCTTCACCTACGCCGACTCCTTCGACGGCCGCTACGGCGTCCAGCTCAGCCTCTCCGCCAACAGCCTCTACAACGAGCAGGCGGGCGTCACCCACACCATCGACAACAACGCCGCGCGCGGTCCGGTGATCAACGCGCTCATCTTCCGCGACAACCCGAAGATCACCACCCGGGCCGCGCTCGGGCTCAACCTCGACGCGCGCCTCACCCC
Organism: Opitutaceae bacterium; assembly: GCA_027485815.1. GTDB lineage: Bacteria > Verrucomicrobiota > Verrucomicrobiia > Opitutales > Opitutaceae > ER46. The sequence goes on along the minus strand of JAIXQE010000086.1, from coordinate 9,397 downwards.
CCACCTGGTCGCCTCGCTCCGCACCGCGCTGTCCCACTTCAACGACGAGATCAACGCGCGCACCCTCACCTTCCGCGCCAACACCGCCGACATCGACCCCTCCTCCACGCTCACCTACCTGCTGGCGCGCCCGACGGCGAACGCCAACACCCGCCTTGAGCAGAGCATCGGCCACAGCCACAAGTTCAACGACACCGTCACCTACACGCCCAAGCTCGAGTACCGGCGCCATGACGTGCAGGTCACGCTGGGCGGCGGCTACTCCCGCAGCACCACGCATTACGAGGACCGGCGCAGCGGCTACTTCACCGGGGCCAACAACCGGATCACCCGCATGAGCTGGAGCGCCCGCCGCTCCAGCTCCCGCGACACCGACTGGCAGCTCACGCAGCTCTCGGGTCCGTCCTGGTCCGACCTCGCCAACTACAACCGGGGCGACGCGAATCCCAACAACCTCGACACGGTGGACCGCGCGGGGAAGAGCCAGGTCTTCCTCGGGTACCTCGACGCCAAGCGGGTGGTTCAGGTCGGCCTGCCCATCACCGTGCAGGCCGGGCTCAAGTCCCGCCTCACCACCTACGACCTCAACCGGACCGGCGCGCGCTCGTGGACCTTCGTCGGCGCCGCGGGCAACCAGCTTGATCCCCGCACGGTGATGATCGCGCACACCACCCCGGGGATCTTCGACCCGAAGCAGGGGGACAACGTCGCCGCCCTCAACATCCCGATCCCGAACACCACCGCGATGCTCGACCTCTACCGGTCGCAGCCGTCCCAGTTCGTCGAGAACACCTACGGGAACTTCCAGATCGAGAACACCACCGGCCGCGCGCTCAAGGAGCAGGTCGACGCGGGCTACGTGGAATTCAACACGCGCTGGCGCAACCTGCGCCTCAACCTCGGCGCGCGCCACGAGCGGACCCGCACCGTCGGGCGCACGTTCGACATTTTGCCGCCCGCCCTCGTCCGCGCCGCCGGCTACACGCCGAACACCATCCCGTTCCTCGCCTACCAGTACCGGAATTTCGTCCGCTTCAACAAGTACGGCGGCTACGCGAACGACTTCCTGAGCGGCGGCGCCAAGTACGCGCTCACCCGCAACCTCGTCCTCCAGCTCGCCGCCAACCAGTCCATCGGCCGGCCCGACTACAACAACCTCGCCGGCGTGATCTCGGTCAATGACACGAACCAGACCGTGCAGGTGCCCAACCCGGACCTGAAGCCGGAGACCTCCAACAAGTATTACGTCAGCGTGCAGTACGCCATCGAGCCGGCCGGCACGCTCAGCGTCTCCGGCTACCGCCTCGACGTCCGCAACCTCGGCGTCGCCAGCCGCCCGGTCTCCGCCGAGGAGGCCGGTTACGCGGACGACCCGGAGTACATCGGCTACACCTTCCTCCGCCCCAGCAACCTGGACGGCGTCCGGCGCATCAAGGGCGTCGAGGTCGAGTACAGCCAGCAGCTCGTCTTCCTGCCCGGTTTCGCCCGCGGCTTCAGCGTCTTCGGCTCGGTTTCCCGCGCCATCCCCGACCTGCGGCTCGTCAACGTCGTGCCCAAGGCCGCCAACGGCGGGATCCGCTTCTCCAACCACCGCTTCAACCTCCAGCTCCGCTCCACGTGGTCCTCCGCCCGGGCGACCTCGATCGGCGTGAACCAGGTCCAGTGGCAGTACGAGCGCCTGATGTTCGACGTGAGCGGCGGCCTCAAGCTCGGCTCGACCTACGAGATCACCCTCAGCGGCCGCAACATCCTCAACGCGCCCAACCGCGGCTACGCCGACCAGCCGGGCAACCTGCGCCTCAACATGTACTACGGCGCCGTCTGGACCCTCGGCTTCCGCGGCCGCTTCTGACCCGCCCGCCGCCGGTTCTGCCGCGCGTCGTGCCCCAGGCCCCGATGCTCCGCCGCCTGTTCCCCGCCCTCTGGCCCGCCCTGTTGGCCGTGGCCGTGCCGGCTGCCCCCGCGCCGCGGCCCAACGTCCTGTTCCTCGCCGCGGACGACCTGCGGACGGATCTCGGCGCCTACGGGCACCCGGAGGCCCGCACGCCCCACCTCGACGCCCTCGCGCGGCGCGGCGTCCGCTTCACCCGCGCCTACTGCCAGCAGGCGGTCTGCAACCCGTCCCGCGCCTCCGTCCTCACCGGACGACGGCCCGACACCCTCCGCGTCTGGGACCTGCGCCGGCACTTCCGCGAGACGCTCCCGGACGTGGTCACCCTGCCGCAGCACTTCCGGCTCCATGGCTACACCACGGTGGGCCTCGGCAAGCTCTTCCATAACGAGTCGGGCGCGAAGCCGCCGTTCCCGTTCAGCGACCCGCCCTCGTGGTCCGAGCCGCCCCGCTTCGCCGACGGCCCCCATTGGGCGGATTGGGTCTGGCCCGCCGACGCGGCCGCGCCCCGGGCCAAGGGCGCGGCCGTGCAGTGCCTCGACGTGCCCGACGAGGCCTACCTCGACGGCCGCATCGCCGCCGCCGCGGTCGCGCGCCTGCGCGAGCTCGCCGCGCGGCCCGAACCGTTCTTCCTCGGGGTCGGTTTCTGGAAGCCGCACCTGCCGTTCAACGCGCCCCGCCGCTACTGGGACCTCTACGACCGCGCCCGCCTCGCCCCGCCCGCGCCGCCCGCCGCGCCCGCCGGTGCCCCCGCCCTCGCCGCCCATCCCGGCACGGAGCTCCGCGGCTACGCCGGCATCCCCAAGGCGGGGCCGCTCGCCCCCGAGCTGGTGGCCGAGCTCCGCCACGGTTACCTCGCCTGCGTGAGCTTCCTCGATGCGCAGGTGGGGCGCGTGCTTGACGAGCTGGAGCGCCTCGGGCTCGCCGAACGGACGATCGTGGTCTTCTGGAGCGACCACGGCTTCCACCTCGGGGAACACGCGCTCTGGGGCAAGACCAGCAATTACGAGCTCGATGCCCGCGTGCCGCTGCTGATCGCTGCCCCCGGGGTCGCCCGCGCCGGCGGCGCCGCGCCGGGCCTCGCTGAACTCCTCGACCTCTACCCGACGCTCGCCGAACTCGGCGGACTGCCCGCCCCGGCGGGCACCGAGGGCCGCAGCCTCGTACCCCAGCTGCGGGATCCCGCCGCTCCTGGCGCGCGCTTCGCCGCCACCCAGCACCCGCGCCCCTCGTACGGCCAGGCCGCCCAGATGGGTCGCGCGCTCCGCGACGAGCGCCACCGTTACGTCGAGTGGCGCGAGCTCGATTCCGGGGCCCTCGTTGCGCGGGAGTTGTACGACCACGCCGTCGATCCGGCCGAGACCCGCAACTTGGCCGACGACCCGACGCTTGCCCCCGTCGTCGCCGCCTTCGCCGCCGAGCTCGCCCGCCGCGCGACGCCCGCCCCTTGATCCAAATGACCCGCCCGCTGCTCCCGCTCCTCGCCCCCGCGCTGTTCGCCCTGTGCCTCGCGGCCGCCGCGCCGCTCGCCGCCGCCGACCCGGCGCGCCCAAACATCCTCCTCGTGTTGGCGGACAACTGGGGCTGGCCCCACGCCGGCGCCCTCGGCGACCCGGTCGCCCGCACCCCGGTCTTCGACCGTCTGGCCCGCGAGGGCGTCGTGTTCGAACACGCCTTCTGCCCCGTCCCGTCCTGCTCGCCGACCCGCGCCAGCCTGCTCACCGGCCGCGCCGCCCACCAGCTGGCCGACGCTGCGAACCTCTGGAGCCGCTTCGACCGGAGCCTCGTCGTCTTCACCGACCTCCTCGCCCGCGGCGGCTACGAGGTGGGCTTCACCGGCAAGGGCTGGAGCCCCGGCAATTTCCGCGACTCCGGGTGGCCGACCAACCCCGCCGGCCCCGAGCACGCGGACCTCGCCGCCTTCCTCCGCGGACGCGATCGCTCCCGCCCCTTCTTCTTCTGGCTGGGCAACACCGACACTGCCCGCCACCGCTGGCGCTACGACCCCGCCGACCACGCCGGCCTCGATGCGTCCCGCCTGGTGGTCCCGCCCCAGTTTCCCGACGATCCGGTCACCCGCTCCACCCTGCTCGCCTACTACGCCAGCGTGGGGCGGATGGACGCGGCGGTCGGCGCGGATCTCGCCCGCCTCGAGGCGGCCGGCCTGCTGGAGGACACCGTCGTGATCTACACCAGCGACAATGGCTGGCAGATGCCGCGTGGCCTCGCCAACTGCTACGACACGGGGACGCGCGTGCCCTTCGCGGTCCGCTGGGGCCGGCGGCTGGCCGCGGGCAAGGTGCGGCCGGAATTCATCAGCCTCACCGACCTCGCCCCCACCTTCCTCGAGCTCGCCGGCCTGCCCGTGCAGCCGGAGATGACCGGGCGCGGCTTCGCCGACCTCATCCTCAACCGCCCCGATGCCGTGCGGCGCGACGCGGTCTTCCTCGAGCGGGAGCGGCACGCGAACGTCCGCCGCGGCGACCTCAGCTACCCCGTGCGCGGCATCCGCACCCGCGATCACCTGTACCTCTGGAACCTGCGGCCGGACCGCTGGCCCGCCGGCGATCCGGACCTGTACCACTCGGTGGGCCCGTATGGGGACGTCGATCTCTCGCCTTTGAAGGACCTCCTCGTCCAGGGCGCCGCCCGCCCCGACCTCGCGTCGTTCCGCGCCTGGGCGCTCGACCGCCGGCCCGCCGAGGAACTTTACGATCTCCGTACCGACCCGCACCAATTGCGCAACCTGGCCGCCGACCCCGCGCACGCCGAGGCGCGCCGCGAACTCCGCGACCGCGTGGAGCGCTGGATGCGCGAGACCCGCGACCCGCGGACCGATCCGGCCCACGACGCGTGGGACACGTATCCGTACTTCGGTCCGCCCGCGCGCCCCGAGACCGGGGCCCGCAAGGCCGCTCCCGCCCGGCGCTGAAGGAGCGGGCGGCGGGTGCACTTCGGGCGCGACAAGGCGGCGCCCGGCCGGCAACGTTTCCGGCCGTGATGCCCCGGCCCTTCTCCCTGCTCCTCCTCCTGCTTGGCGCGCTCCCCTCGGGCGCCGCCGAGGACCGTCAGACCCGCAGCCCCGACCGCGCCGCGCCCGCCACCGGCGAACTCGTGCTCCACAAGTGGTCCGGCGCCCTCAACGTCCCTGATCCCGTCGCCTGCGCCGTGGACCCCGCGGGCCGCGTCTACGTGGCCGCCACCACCCGCCGCAAGGTCGGGGACCTCGACATCCGCGAGCACACCCAGTGGATCCCGGACGACGTCGGCTTCACCTCGGTCGAGGCCAAGCGCGAGTTCTACCAGCGGGAGCTGGCCCCGGGCCGCCTCCGCGCCCCCCGCGGGATGCTCGCGGACCACAACGGCGACGGCTCCATCGACTGGCGCGACCTCACCCATCACTCCGAGCGGATCTACCAGCTGCGCGACACCGACGGCGACGGCACCGCGGACCGCATCACCGTCTTCGCCGAGGGTTTCAACACCGAGGTCACCGGCATCGCCGCGGGCGTCCTCTGGCACGACGGCTGGCTCTATGCGACCATCGCGCCCGACGTCTGGCGCTTCCGCGACACGGACGACGACGGCGTGGCCGACGAGCGCGAGGTGGTCGCCACCGGCTTCGGCGTGCACATCGCCTACGCGGGTCACGACATGCACGGCCTCGTCGTCGGCCCGGACGGCCGTCTCTACTGGAGCATCGGGGACAAGGGCGGCAACGTGGTCTCCCGCGAGGGCCGGCGCTTCGCCTTCCCCAACGAGGGCGCCACCCTGCGGATGGAGCTCGACGGCTCCGGGTTCGAGGTGTTCACGCGCGGCAACCGCAACGTGCAGGAGCCGGCGTTCAACGAGGTCGGGGACCTCATCGGTGTCGACAACGATGCGGACCAGCCCGGCGAGCGGGAACGCTTCGTGCACCTGGTCGAGGGCAGCGACAGCGGCTGGCGCTGCAATTACCAGTACCTGCGGACCGACAGCCCGTGGATGCGCGAGGGACTGTGGCAGCCGCGGTTCCCGGGGCAGGCGGCCTACCTGCTGCCGCCGCTGCTGAGCTATTCCGACGGTCCCGCCGGCTTCCGCTTCAATCCCGGCACGGCGCTCGGCGCCCCGCAGGCGGGACTGTTCCTGCTCAACGAGTTTCCTTCCGGCAAGCTGCGCGGGTTCCACGCCGAGCCGGCCGGTGCGACCTACCGGATGACCGGCGCGCGCATCCTCAACGACGGCGTGATGGGGATCGGGATGGCGTGGCACCCTGATGGCGCGCTCATGATGGTCGACTGGATGGGTGGGTATCCGCTCGACGGGCTCGGCGCCCTCTGGCGGGTCGACGCGCGCGAGGACGTGCGGAACCCGCTCCGCGCGCGGACGGCGGAGCTGTTGCGCGCGGGCTTCGCGGACCGCTCCCACCTCGAGCTGGCCGGTCACCTGGGTAACCCCGACCAGCGCGTGCGCCAAGGGGCCCAGCTGGAGCTGGCCCGCCGCGGTCGCCACGGGGAACTGCTCGCCGTCGCCACCGCCGCCCGCACGGCGCCGCTCGCACGGTACCACGCGCTCTGGGGCTACGGCCAACTGCTCCGCCGCGGGGCGGCGGAACCGGCCGGCGTGCTCGCGCTCCTGCGCGATCCGGAGGACGAGGTCCGCGCGCAGGCCGCGAAGGTCCTCGGGGACGCCGCCACCGCGGCCGCCCGCGGCCACGGCGCCGCGCTGCTTCCGCTGCTGGCGGACGTCTCGCCGCGCGTGCGCCTCCAGGCCGCGATCGCGGTGGGCAAGTTTGCCCTGCGCCCCGCGGTCGAGCCGCTGTTCGCCCTCGCCGAGGCCGCCGGGGATGACCCGGTACTCCGCCACGCGGCGGTGATGGGCCTTGCCGGGTGCGCCGACCGCGCGGACCTGCTGGCGCGCGTGCTGCACCCTTCCCCCCGGGTGCGCCTCGCGGCGGTCGTCGCGCTGCGCCGCCGTGCCGACGCCGGGGTGGCCGACTTCCTCGCGGACGCGGACCCGCTCGTGGTGGCGGAGGCCGCGCGCGCGATCTACGACGACGAGTCGCTCCCGGCCGCCCTGCCGCGCCTGGCCGCGCTACTCGCGACGCCGCCCCGGGACGAGCCCACGCTGCGCCGCGCCCTCTACGCCAACCTCCGCGTCGGCACGCCCGCGGCGGCGGAACGGCTGCTGGCCTTCGCCCTCGCGCCGTCTGCGCCGGCTGCCGCCCGGAGCGAGGCCCTCGGGGCCCTGCGGCTCTGGGCGACGCCCCCGCGCCTCGATCCTTTCGACGGCTGGGCCCGCACGCTGCGGCCCGAGCCGATCGCCGCGGTCCTGACCGCACGGCTCGATGCGCTCCTCGGGCTCGGAGACGCCGCGCTCCGCACGCGCGCGATCGAGATCGTCATCGCCCACGGCCTGCGTCCCGGCGCGGCCGGGGTCGCGGCGATGGTGGCCGACGCCGGCGCGGCCCCCGCGCTGCGCGCCCAGGCGCTGCGCCTGCTGGCCGGGGAGGGCGACTCGGGACCCGACGCCCGCCGCGCCCTCGACCTCGCGTTGGCGGCCGGGTCCCCGGGCCCGCTGTTCCAGGCCGCCCTCGAACTGCTCCCGCGCCTCGCTCCGGAACGTCTCGTGCCGGTCGCCCGCGAGGCCTGGACCGGGCGCCCGGTTCCCGAGCGCCAGCCCGCGATCGCTGCCTTGGCGGCCGTGGCGACGCCCGCGGCTGACGCGCAACTCGAGGAGTGGGCCCGGGAGCTCGCTGCCGATCGGGTCGACGACGGCGTGCGGCTCGAGTTGCTCGAGGCGTTGCGCGCGCGCGCCGCCGCCCGGCCCGCCCTCGCGGCGAGCCTCGAAACCCATGCGGCGTCCCCGGCGGCCCGCGCGCGCCGGGAACTGCTGGCCGGTGGCGACGTCGCGCGCGGCCGGGACCTGGCCGCCAACCACCTCGCAGCCAACTGCACCGCCTGCCACAACTTCGAGTCGTCGGCCGGTTCCGAGGTCGGGCCCTCGCTGCGCGCCATCGGCAGCCAGCGCGACGCCGCCTACCTGCTGGAGTCCCTCCTGCAGCCCTCCGCGCGGATCGCCGAGGGCTACGGCATCGTGAACGTCACGCTGCGCGATGGCACCGAGGTCACCGGCACGCTCGCGGCCGAGTCCGCGACGGAGCTCACGGTGCGCCTGTTCGACGGCCAGCGACGCCGCCTGCCGCTCGCCGAGGTGGCCGCGCGGACCCCGCCGGTCTCCATCATGCCGCCGATGGAAGGGGTGCTGCAGCCACGGGAGCTGCGCGACCTCGTCGCCTACCTCGCCAGCCTCAAGGGCGGGCGTGGCGGACGTTCCGGAGCGCCGCGCGGACCGGGCGAATGAGCCCCCGCGTGCGCCGGCGTCACAGGCGCAGGGGCCGCGCGTGGCCGGTCAACTCGAGGTAGCCGCGCCCGAGTTCCGCGCCGTCCGCGCCCTGGATCCGGCACGCGCCTTCCCAGTACGGGATGCCGCCCAGCGCGCCGGTGAGTTCCTGGTCCTCGGCCAACGGTTCGACGTCGAGGACCACCTCAGCTCCGGTCGCCGGGTCGGTCGTCCGCACGCGAACGCGGGTGGGGTAGGCCGCGCCGGTGGCGGGACTGCGCCAGGCCCGCCGGACTTCCCAGGTGAACGGCTGGATGCTGGTCCGGCCGGCGGCGTCGACCCACGTGAGGCGCGAGGCCGAGTCTGCCGTGCCGTCGGCGCGCCGCAGCCGGTAGAGCATCACCTCGCGCCCGTCGCGCAGGTGCACGCTGAGCCAGTCCCACCCCACCTGCCCGGAGCCGAGTTGGCTGCTGCTGAACTCGTGGTCGAGCCAGGCCTCGCCGGTGACGGCCACTTCCTCCGGGCCGTTCGCGCCGGCCAGGCGCAGGACGCCGCTCGCCGCGAGTCGGGTGAAGGTGAGGTAATGGCTGGCCGCCGCGGTTTCCGCGCCCTTGCGGGACACACCGTCCTCGCCAAAGACCACGAGGGGTTTGCGGGCCTCAAGGAGCAGCCGCAGCGCGACCTCGGCCCGGACGCCGCCGCGGAGGTCGATGCGCTCGGGTTCGCCCGGGCCGCCCGCGGGCCGCAGGCGCAGGCTCCAGTCGCCGTTGCGCACGTCGAGGGTTTCGGGGGCGGCGCCCGCGGCCCAGCCCTCGCGGTGGAGGCGCTCCTCGTGGCGGAAGGCGCCCGTGCGGACATCGAGTAGCGCCATGTGAGCGAGGAACAACTGATCGCGGCCGAAGGTGCCCGCCGGCACGCCCGCGTGCGGCCGCGGTGCGGCCTGGCGGAAGAAGGTGGCCTGGAAACCGAAGCGTCGCTCCGGATCCGCCGCGGCGGCGAGGTGGCCGGTGACGTACCACCATTCGAGGAGGAAGTCCGGATGGCTGCCGTGGTCCCGAGGGAACGTGAAGACCCGGCCGGGTTGGGGCAGCGCGAACCCCTCCGCGTCCGCCGCGGGATCGGAGGGAGTGGCTCCCGCGGCGACGAGCGCGGCGAGCAGCGGGGGGAGGAGCAGCAGGCGCGCCT
>JAIXQE010000153.1 GCA_027485815.1 Opitutaceae bacterium | reverse complement strand
GACCGCCTTCAGCGGCCTTGCGTTTGCCCCCCAGCCCAGCCGCGTGCTGGTGGTTGGGCTCGGCGGCGGTTCCCTCCCGATGTTCCTCCGGCACTATTACCCGGAGGCGGTCATCGACGCCGTGGACATCAATCCCGATGTGGTGAAGGTCGCCCGGGAATTGCTGGGTTTCCGCGAGGATGCCAAGATGCGGGGCATCGTGGCGGACGGACGCGCCTTCATCGAACAGACCAAGGAGCCTTACGATGTGATCTTCCTGGATGCGTTCGGCGCCGACAGCGTGCCCACGTCCCTGACCACGATCGAATTCCTCACCGCCGTCCGCAAGGCCCTCAAACCGGATGGGGTCGTGGTGGGTAACATTTGGTCCCGGGCGTGGAACCCCCTGCACGACTCGATGGTGCGCACCTACCAGGAGGTGTTCAGTGAACTGTACATCATCGATGTCCGCGGCGCCGGGAACCGGCTCGTCCTGGCCCTGCCCCGCCGGGCTCCGCTCACGGTGGAGCAGTTGGCCGCCAAGGCCGGTGCGGTGGGGGTGGCGAAGAAGTTCCGCTACGATCTGGCCGAACGAGTCCGCCAGGGCTTCAACCACGCCACCGCCAAGTCGAGCGAGGGCCGGGTCCTCCGGGACGCGGAATTCGCCAAGCAGAAGCCCTGAGGTAAGACCTGAGCTAAGCCTTCAGCGAAGCCGAAAGGCGGAGTCGAAGAGGCTTAGCCCTGAGCTAAGCCCTGAGCGGAGCCGAAAGGCGGAGTCGAAGAGGCTAAGCCTTGAGCGAAGCCGCAAGGCGGAGTCGAAAGGCGGAGTCGAAGGGCGGAGTCGAAAGGCCACAAAAGGCGCAAAGGGGCCGAAAGCGCGGTCGGATCTGTGCGTGGCGTCCATAGACGCCGCGGGGCTCAATGACGGAATCCGCGGAGGCGGAGGCTTAAGCCGAAGCACTTCCAACTGCGCGATTATAGGGGTTCGGAACCTACCCTCCAAGCGCTCGCCCTCAACTCCCCGCGGCGTCTATAGACGCCACCATCGGCGTCGTCCGCGCCCAGCGCCCTTTGAGCCTTTTGTGGCCATCCTCCGGTCAGATCGACCCCACCCTTCCGATCGGCCGGAAGACACTCACCTCGTGCGGCAGCCGCACCAGGCCGTGCACCACCTCCTGATCGGGCGGATTGGCGACCTCCAGCACCGCGACATTCAGCACCCGATCCCAAGTATTTTCGGCCCCAGACCCGGCCCCGCAGCCAACATCGAGGGTATATTGCCCCGCCTGCAGCTCGAGCTTGAAGCGCAGCGTGACCAAGCTGGCTCCCCCGGCGGGTAAGCTGTCGATCAACCGGTTGGCCACCCGCAGGCCCGTGGCAAAGACCACCTGGCCGTGCCTATTCCGTAATTCGCAGCCCCCGCTGACCGCGAGCACCGCCCGTTCCGCCCGCAGCAACAGCGTCACGACGGCCCAATCCCCCGTCCGATAGGTCCCCCCGGCCCCGCCATCGCCGTGCAGGAGCCAAGCTTGCGCCACCCGCACCCCGCCATCACCCAGGCGCTCCCGCGCCGCCAGGTCCAAGGGGGCGGCGCCCGGCAGCTCGTGCTCGGGCAAATGTGCCAGATCGTGGGCGGGAGCAGGCGCATTGCCCGCCAGCGCCGCCATCGCGGCCACATATTCGCGGACGCATGCTCCTGCCTCCCCCAGGTACCGCAAACGCCCCTGATCGAGCCAGAGGGCCCTTTGGCACGTGTTCAGGACGAAGGCGAGGTCATGGGTCACCACCAATAGCGTCACCCCCCGGTCAATCAGTTCGCGGAGCCGGGCGGCGCACTTTTGCTGGAAAACGATATCCCCGACACTCAGCGCCTCATCGATGATCAGGACGTCTGGATCGACCGCGATGGCGACCGCGAAGGCCACCCGCATCATCATGCCGGTCGAATAGGTCCGGACCGGCTGGTCGATGAAGTCGCCAATGTCCGCAAAGGCGGTGATTTCAGCGTACTTCGCCTCCATTTCCGCCCGGGTCAGACCAAGAATGGACCCCGCGAGGAAGATATTCTCCCGGCCCGAGAACTCGGGATTAAACCCGGAGCCCAACTCCAGAAGGGCCGTCACCCGTCCGCGGACCACACAGTGGCCGGTGGAGGGTTGGAGCGTGCCGGCCAGGATCTGCAGGAGCGTGCTTTTGCCGGCACCGTTCCGGCCGATGATGCCGAACGCCTCTCCTCGGGCTACCTCGAAGGAGACCCCGCGGAGGGCGGCTACCTCGTTGGGCCCAACCGTCGTCTCCGCGGGTCGCGGGCCGCGCAGTCCCTGCAGGAGCCAAGGCCATAGCCCGGGGCTACGGCGGTAGGCCTTGGAGAGCTGGTGGACGGCGATGGCCGGCGGCGACATGGGACCGGAATGTTCTTTCTTCCCCTGCGCCCGAACTCCAGCCGGAACGGTGCGCCCGGCACCGTTCCGGCGAGGCATTCCAATTTCGACAAAGAAAAAGGGCGACCGGTCGCCCGGTCGCCCTTTGCGGCGTAATATCAGTCAACTAATCACTGGCCCGGGGGCAGATAAGCACCCGTGCCCGAATTGTTCGGGTCCTTGCCCTGGAG
>JAIXQE010000169.1 GCA_027485815.1 Opitutaceae bacterium | reverse complement strand
GCGCGACGGAATCTCCACGTTCCGGGCGTAGGCCCGGCGGATCTTCATCTGCGCGTACAGACCGAACAGCATGGGAACCAGAATGAGGAGGATCCAGATGAACATAGGAGGAAGGGGAAGGGAGGAAGAAACCAGAGGTTGGACAGAGGGAGACGTTAGGCAAACCCGCGGTTTTGCCAGAGGAAAAGGAAGGCGCTGGAAAGCGCCGGGGGCCGTTCCATCGCCCGCGGCCCGAAGCTGCGACTCACGCCGCCAGCCCGCACCGCCGCAGCAGCGCCTGCGGGTCAGGATCGCGACCGAGGAAGGAGCGGAACAGCACGGCCGGATCCTCCGCGTTGCCGCGGCTCAGGATGCAGCGCACAAACTCCGCGCCCACTTGCCCATTGAAGATCCCCTCCCGCTGGAAACGCGTGAACGCATCCGCCTCCAGTACCTCGGCCCACTTGTACGAATAATAACCTGCCGCATACCCGACCGGATCCCCAAACAGGTGGGTGAACCGCTTCACGATCGTCGGCGCCGGCGGCTCCGTCGGCACCAGGCAATCCGCCACCGCCGCCCGCAAGCGCGGCTCAACATCGCCCGCCCCCGCATAGTCCGCCGTGTGCATATGCAGGAGCAGGTCCAGCTTGCCGAACGCCACCTGCCGCATCGTCGCGCTCGCCGCCCGGAAATTACGCGCCGCCTGCATCCGCCGGAACAACTCCTCCGGGATAGGCGCCCCGGTCTCGTGATGCCGCGCAAAGAGATCCAGGCCCTCCCGCTCCCACGTCCAGTTCTCCAGGATCTGCGAGGGCAGCTCGACGAAGTCCCAGGCCACGTTGACGCCGTTGAGGGACTTGATCGGCACCTCGCCCAACAGGTGATGCAACAGATGGCCGAACTCGTGGAAAATGGTCTCGACCTCCCGATGCGTCAGGAGCGCCGGTCGATCCCCCGCCGGCGGCGTCATATTGCCGCAGATGAGGCCCAGGTGCGGCAGGCGCGACCCATCCGGCTGCGGCCCGCCCGTAATGAGGTAGTTCATCCAAGCCCCGCCCCGCTTCGATTCGCGCGGGTGCCAGTCGGCGTAGAAGGACCCGACATGCCGCCCGGCCCGGTCATGCATCTCGTAGAAGCGCACTTCCTGGTGCCAGACCGGCACCGTGCCCGGGGCAGATTCCTGGATCCGGAGGCCGAAGACGCGCCCGGCGATCTCAAACAGGCCCGCAATGACGCGGTCCATCGGCAGATACGGCCGCAGCGCCTCCTCATCGAACTGGTAACTGGCCTGCCGCAGCCGCTCGGCCCAGAAGGCGACGTCCCAAGGAGCCAGCCGCCGGACCGGCTCGCCCGTCTGGGTCGCCCGGAACTCCTCCAACTCCCCGGTCTCGCGTGCAAACGGCGCCAGGCAGCGATGCCGAAAGTCCTCCACGAAGGCCAGCGCCCGGGCGCCTTGCCCGGCCATCCGGCGGCGCAGGACGCTGTCCGCGAAATGCTCCTGGCCCAGCAGCTTGGCCTTCTCGGCCCGGAGCTGCAGGAGGCGTTCGATCTGGGGCGCATTATCGTGGGGCGCGCGGGAGCCGACGGCGGCGCTGGCGGCCCAGATCTGGCGCCGGATCTCCGCATCCCGGAGATGCATCAGCACCGGCTCCAGCGAAGGTTGGTGCAGGGTGAAGCGCCACCCCTCCAGTCCCTTGGCCTCGGCGCTGCGCCGGGCCGCGGCCTTGGCCTGCGGCGGCAGACCCTCGAGGCGGGCCTCCTCCGCGGGCGGGATGACCAATTGCCAGGCATTCGTCGCATCGAGGACGTTTTCCCCGAACTTCTGGGCCACCTGCGCCATCTCCGTCTGGAGCGCCTCCAGCCGCGCCCGGGCCTCCGCCGGCAGATCCGCCCCAGCGTCCCGGAAGTCCTTCACCGTTTCCTCCAGGAACCGGCGCTGCACCCCGGTAAGGGCCGCCGCGGCCGGGGTGGCCGCAAAGGCCCGCAACCGGGCCCAAAGCGCCGGGTTGAGGGGAATGCGGGCGTAAAAGGCGGTGACGCGCGGCAGCACCTCGCTGTGGGCAGCCCGCAGGGCCGGCTCGTCCGCGACGGATTGCTGATGCCCGACCTTGCCCCAGACCAGGTTCAGTTCCTCGGTCGCGCGCTCCAGGGCGAGGAAGGTGTTGTCGAAGGTGACCGCCGCCAGATCGACGGCGGTGATGGCCGCGAGGGCGGCCTCGGCACGGGCCAGGGCGGCGTCAACCGCGGGCACCACGTGGTTCGCCGTGAGCTCGGGCCAACGGATCCGAAAGTCGTCGCGCAGGTAGGGATTGCTCATCGCGGGCAAAGACGCGTGCCCGCCGGCGGAGTCAAACCGCAAAGCCCGCCTCACCAGCGCCAGACGGCACTGAAGGACGGTTGGCGGGGGGACGCCGGCACCGCGGGGATCTCCTGGAAACGGTCATCCCAGAGATTCTCGAGGAGGAGTGAAACCTCCAGTCGCGGCACGGCGGCGGGGCGATAGGCGAGCCCGAGGGTGCCGTGCAGCGCCCGCTCCCCACCCACGGTCCGCAGCAGGTTGGGCGCTTGGCGGCGCCACGCGTGGTCGAGGCTCAGCACCCAGTCGCGCCCCAACTGCGCCTGGACCGCCAAGGTCGCGCGGTGGCGGGCATAATTGAGGGCATAGAAACTGGCGTCCACCCCGGCCTCCCGGTACGTATCGTCCTTGGTGAGCGCGGTGTAGCCGAAGATCACCGCGGCGCGGCCCCACGAGCGGCGGACCTGCGCCTCGAAACCGGCCACGTCGACGTCCATCGGGCTGGCGGTGCGGGCCGTGACCCCGCGGCGGAAGGTCCAATCAACCAGCCGGCGGTCCGCCCGGGCGAAGGCGCCGGCCGTGCCCTCCCAGCCCGCCCCGCGGAAAGCCGCTCCCGCCTCCACCGTGGTGGCGGCGGCGCGGCCCAGCCCGGGATTCCCGCGGAACAGCCCGGCGGAGGCACTCGACGCCAGCGCGGTGTAGCTCGGCAACTGCGTGGCACGGGTGGCCGACACATGCAGGCGCTGCAGGAAGCCGCCCGGCGCCAGGCTGCGTTCCAGCGTGAGTTGCGGCGACAGGCTGCCCGCGTCCCGGTTGGAATCATCGTGGACGAGCCCGCCCCGCACCGCAAAGGAGCCGCCCCGCTCCAGGGAGACCTCCCGGCCCACGACCAGCGCGAGCCGCGTGAGCGCGCGGGAAGCATAGGGTCCGAAGCGGAGGGAGGTCGAACGCAGGCGGTCCGCCTGGCCTTCGCCCTTCAGTTCGTAAGCGAACCCCTGCAGGCGGCCGTGCACGCGGGCGGCGGCGCCCCGGAGCCAGGTCGTATGCTGGAACGGATGCACGGGCCCGAGCGGCGCGAAGCGGTTGAAGGCGTAATCGTCCTTGAGCCGCCGTTCAAACACCGCCGCCTCCCAGCCGCCATCCGCCCCACGGTCCTGCCGGTGACTGAGCAGGGTGAGGCGGGTCTGGAGGTTCTCGAACTCCGGACTGTTGAAGGGCGTGTACAGGTTGGGCCAGCCGAAGCGCTTGCCCTGATACCCGGAGAACAGATCCGTCTGCCCCGCGGGACCCCGGTGCTGCAGCCGCAGATTGGCCCGGTCGAACTCGTGGTCCCCGTAACGCACCGCCCCGTCCGCGACGGACCGGGCCACGGAAAACTCGATCCCGATCCCCTGCCCGCTCGCCCCCGCCGGACGGAACCACGCGTGCCGCAGCTCGGCGCGGCGCAGGCCATCCGCGCCGGCCCCCACCCGCAAGGCGCCGCCGGCCCGTACCGCACGCCAGTCCTGCCGCAGGCCGCCCGCGGTGGCGTTGAGCGGTCCCAGGGCCAACTCGGCCCCCACGAGCAGCTGCGGCGGCGTGAGCATCGCCGGATCAACGGGCAACTCCGCCAGATAGTGGCCCGTCTGCGGATCGCCCAGCGAGATCGGCCCCAGCGACCACCCGGTGCTCTCAAAGGTGCCGCCGCGCACGGTGAGATCAGCCTGCCCCTCCACCAGGTTCCGCGCCTGCAGATCCACACGGGGCTCGTAGCGCAGCACCGAAACCGGCATCGCGAACGTCCCCCCCGGGGCCTGATTGGCCACCCGCGGGGAAGCGACGGTCAGCGGATCGAGCTGCAGCGCGGGAGCCGCGGCGTACAGGGTCGCCCAGCCCGGCAGCACTAGCCCCAGCAACCGCCGGGCCGGACGTAGCTTGTTCAGCAAAACGAACATCGGGGTTAACTGTACGTTCCGGGCAAAAAGAAGCCCCGGCGCGGAAGCCGGGGCGGAATCAGGGGTGAGGCGGATCAGGACTCGCCGTCGTTGCCGATGGCCTCGACCGGGCAGCCCTCGAGGGCCTCCATGCACTGGGCCACCTCTTCCTCGGTCGTGGGCTGCTTCATCACGAAGGAGTAGCCGCCCTCATCGTGGCGCGTGAAGAACGACGGGGCCGTCTCCCGGCACAGGTCACAGTCGATGCACTGCTGATCGACGTAGAACTTTCCCGCGACGTTCGTGGGCCACTTGTCGGACTTATTCGCCATGGTGGGCCAACGAAGATGCCTGCGTTTGGCCCTGTCAAGCGCACGGCGCCTGCTTGTCTTCCGGCGCGCCGGTCGCATCGTACGACCATGCCTTCCGCCTCCCGGCCTGCCTTCGCTCCCCCGGGACGGGCGCTGCCCCTGCTGGCCGGGATGCTCGCGGCGGCCTTCGCCTTGCAGTGGGCCGGCGAGGCCGGCTGGCAGGCTGCGGCCGGCTGGAATGAAGCGACGCTGGCGCTGACGCCCGCCGCCTGGTCGGCGGGAGAGTACTGGCGCCTGGCGACCTACGGGCTGATCCACAGCACGACCAATCTCTTCCATCTGGGCCTCGTCCTCGTCGCGGTGCTGGGCCCCGGGGCGGCGCTGGCCCGGGAACTCGGTCCCCGGCTGCCGCTGGGCGCGTGGGTGGCGGGACAGCTGTTGGGCGGCCTGTGCTGGCTCGGGTTCCACCGGGACGCCGGCGAACTGCACTTTGGATCGACCGCCGGAGCGTATGCGCTGCTGGCGGCGTACGCGGTGCGCCACCCCGACCGCACCTACCGATTCCTGGTGTTCTTCGTGGTGCCCGTGCGGTTCCGGCCGCGCGCCGTGCTCCTGGCCCTGCTGGGCGGTGAGGCGTTCTTTCTCCTGATCGGAGAGGTGCTCCAGCGCGCCCTGCCCTTCGCCCCCGCCGCATCGGCCCATCTGGGCGGCGCCGTGGCCGGCTGGCTGGTGCTCCGCGCCAGCCGCCCCGCCCCCCCGGAACGCCCGGCGCCCCCGCCCGCGCCGCAGGCGGAGCCGGGACCCGCCCCCGCCCTCGACCCGCGGGCGGAACTCGACCGCATCCTGGACAAAATCAACCAGACCGGCCTCGGCTCCCTCACCCCCGCCGAGCGCCGCACCTTGGCCACCGCCCGCGACCTCCTCTCCCGCCGGTGAAACCACGCACTCCCGGGCGCTTGACTGCCAGCCGGGGCGCACAAACTCCCTTTCCCGTCCCATGACGCCCTCCTTCCTCCGCTCCCGCCCCCTCGCGCTCCTCCTGCTTTTGCTCGCCGGCGCCGGGGCGCTGCTCGGCGCCACGGACCGCAAGCGCTTCACCACGCCCCCCACCCTCGCGGCCGAGGCCAGCACCCTGGCCAAGCTGCTCGATGAGCTGCATTACAACCGGGACGCCGTCCAGAGCGCGGACTATGCGAACGTCGTGCCCGACTACATGGGCGAACTCGACGCCCAGCGGCTGTTCTTCCTCGGCTCGGACCGGGCCAAGTTCATCGAGGAATTCAGCAAGAACGTCTATTACAACGCCGCCTTCCTCGGCAACATCAACGCCGCCTACGAGATCTTCTACGTCTACCAGCAGCGGGTGGAGCAGCGCGTGGCGTGGATCCTCGCCCGCCTGGAACAGCCCCTGGACCTGACGGCGGATGAGACCTACCGCGTCGACCGCCAGAAGGCCGAGTGGCCGGCAGACGCGGCCGCGGCGGACGACCTGTGGGTGCGCCGCCTGAAGTTCGAGCTGATCCAGGAGATCCTCGCCAAGAAGACCCCGGAGGACGCCAAGGCCCAGATCCGCAAGCGCTACGAGCGGATGCTCCGCAACGTGGGCGAGATCGAAGGCAACGAGCTGGCGGAACTGTTCCTCACCACCATCGCCAAGCTGTACGACCCCCATTCGACCTACTTCTCCGCCGCGACCTACGAGGACTTCGGCATCCAGATGAAGCTCCAATTGGTCGGCATCGGCGCCGTGCTCGGCACCGAGGACGATGTCTGCGTGGTCAAGGAGATCATCCCCGGCGGTCCCGCCGACCTCAGCCGCGAGCTCAAGCCGAACGACAAGATCCTCGCCGTCGCGGAAAAGGGCGGCGAACCGTTCGAGACCTTCGGCCTGAAGCTCCGCAAGGTCGTCGAACGCATCCGCGGCAAGAAGGGCACCGAGGTGGTTCTCACCGTGCAGCCGGCGGACGCCGACAGCTCCGTCCGCAAGCAGGTCGTGATCACCCGCGACAAGGTGAAGATCAACTCGGCCCGCGCGCGCGGCGCGATCTTCGACCTGCCGGGCGAGGACGGCAAGACCCAGCCGCTCGGCGTCATCACTCTGCCGGCCTTCTACGGTCCCGCCGACGAGGGCGACACCGACGGCGAGCGGACGACCGCCTCCCGGGACGTCGCCCGCCTGATCGAACAGTTCAAGCAGGCCGGCATCGAGGGCCTCGTGCTGGACTTGCGGCGCAACGGCGGCGGATTCCTCACCGAGGCGGTCGAACTCGCGGGCCTGTTCATCAGCCGGGGCCCCGTGGTGCAGATCAAGGCCTACAATGGGGAGATCCACGTCGACAATGACCGGGACCCGCGCATCGCCTACGCCGGGCCCCTGGCGGTGCTGGTCGACCGCTTCAGCGCCTCCGCCTCGGAGATCGTGGCCGGCGCGCTCCAGAATTACGGCCGGGCGATCGTGGTCGGGGACAGTTCCACCCACGGCAAGGGCTCGGTGCAGCAGGTGGTCGAGATGAAGCAGCTGTCCCGGGCGCTGTCCCTCGCCCCGAAGACTGGCGCGGCGAAGTTCACCATCCAGAAGTACTACCTGCCGAGCGGCGCCTCCACGCAGCTCAAGGGTGTGGTCCCCGACATCACCCTGCCCTCCATCGAGGACTTCCTGCCGATCGGCGAGGCGGACCTGCCGCGCGCGCTGGTCTGGGACCAGATCCCAACCAGTTTCTTTGAAGGTGAGCCGCTGGACGCCAAGGTGCGGGAACCCCTGCGGGCCGCCAGTGCGGAACGTCAGGCCCGCCTCCCGGAGTTCGCCTACCTGCGCAAGATCGTGGACCGCTTCAAGGAACGTCAGGAACAGAAGCTCATCTCCCTGAAGCTCGAGGAACGGCAGCGGCAAAAGGCGGAGGACACGGCCTTCCGCAAGGAGATCAAGGCGGAGAAGGAAGAGATCGCCAAGGGCGACTATCCGTTCCGCACGTTCTACCTCGGACCGCCCCCGCCGCCCCGGATTAAGGCGCCGAAGAAGGAGGACGACGAGGACGACGCCGAACCGGCCGAGGACGAAAATGAGACTTACGTGAAGGCGGACGTCCACCTGCGCGAGGCGCTGCGGGTGGTCGACGATGCCGTGCGGTTGGGCCGGAATCGGGAGACGTGGGCCCACAATCGCCCGCCCCTCACCGCCGCCACCACCCCCGCCGCGCTCAGCCCGGCCAAACCGCGAGGATGAACCGGTCGCGGCCGGTCAGGTCGGTCCGGGCTTCCACCGCCTGGTAGCCCGCCGCCGAAAGCCGCGCGGTCAGGTCCGCGCGGTGGTCGCAGCCAGTCTCCAGGGCCAACAGGCCGCCTGGCCGCAGGTGAGCCGGCGCCGCCTCCAAAATCACCCGGAGGTCCGCCAATCCCTGCTCCGGCGCTTCCAAGGCCGCCCGTGGCTCGTGTTCGCGAACCTCGGGGGCGGCGGCCGCGACCTCGGCGGCGGTCAGGTAGGGGGGATTGGAGACGATCACATCGTAGGGGCCCGGGGGAACCCCTTCGAACCAGGCGGCGGCGACCGGCTGGATGCGGCTCTCTAGCCCCAGGGCGGCAAAGTTCTCCCGGGCCAGCGCCAGGGCCTCGGGACAGCGTTCCGCGGCCACCACCGTCGCGCCGGGCCAAAGGGTGGCCAGCGCCGCGGCGATGGCCCCGGAACCCGTGCCCAAGTCGAGGGCGCGAAGGACGGGCGGCTGGCTGCCGGCCCACGTGTGCACCAACTCCACCAGCAGCTCCGTTTCCGGCCGGGGGATAAGCGCGCGGCGGTCGACCTTGAGCCGCAGCCCGCGGAAGTCCGTTTCCCCGAGGATGTATTGCAGCGGCTCCTGCTGGCCCCGCCGCCGGACCAGCGGCCGCAACCGGTCCAGTTCCGCGGCGGTCAGGGGGCGTTCGAACTCCAGGTACAGCTGCATCCGCTGGCGACCGATGACGTGCCCGAGCAGGAGTTCGGCATTGAGCCGCGGCGAGGCGACGCCCCGGGCGGTCAGGAACTCCGTGGTGCGCTTGATGATTTCGAGGACCGTCAGCACGTCAGTCGATCTCCTCCCCGCGGGGTGGCGCGTAATCCGCCCCGGTGAGGGCGGCGAGCTTCGCCTGGTAATCCGCCTTTTGCAGGGCGGCGATCACGGGCTCGAGCTTGCCCTCCATCACCTGCGGCAGGTTGTACAGCGTGAGTCCAATCCGGTGGTCGGTCACGCGGTTCTGGGGGAAGTTGTAGGTCCGGATGCGTTCGCTGCGGTCGCCCGACCCGATCTGGCTGCGGCGCGCGGCGGCGTACTTGGCGCGTTCCTCCTCCTCCCGCCGCTGGAGCAGCCGGGAACGGAGCACGGTCAGCGCCCGGGCCTTGTTCTTCAATTGGGAGCGTTCGTCCGCGCAGGAGACGATGAGTCCGGTGGGCCGGTGCAGGATCTGCACGGCCGAATCCGTCGTGTTGACCCCCTGCCCACCCGGTCCGCTGGCGCGGCTCACGGTGATCTCCAGCTCCTGGGGATCGAGCTGGACGTCGACCTCCTCGGCCTCCGGCAGGACGGCCACGGTCACGGTCGAGGTGTGGATGCGGCCGTTGGCCTCGGTGACGGGCACCCGCTGGACGCGATGCACGCCGCTCTCGAACTTCAGCTGGCGGTAGACCTCCGAGCCGGTGATGAGGAAGATGACCTCCTTGAAGCCCCCGCGCTCCGAGGTGCTGCTGCTCATCGGCTGGATCTTCCAGCCATGCTCGTCCGCATAGCGCGAATACAGGCGGAATAGTTCCGCGGCGAACAGGCTGGCCTCATCCCCGCCGGTCCCCGCCCGGATCTCCATCACCGTGTTGCGGGAATCGGTGGGCTCGGGCGGGATCATCGCCAGGAGCACCTCCTGGCGGACGGAGGCGATCCGGGTCTCCAGGTCCGGCAGTTCGGCGGCGGCGAGCTCGCGGAGTTCCGCGTCGGCAGCCGGGTCCCGGCTGAGCGCGCGTGCCTCGGCGGCCTCGCGGACGAGGCGTTCGTGGAGGCGATGCTGTTCGACCAGGGCGGTCAGGCGCTGGTGTTCCCGGGTGACCTCGGCGGCGCGGCGCGGCGCGGCATAGAACGAGGCCTCCGCCATCTGGGCGGAGAGCTCGTCGAGCCGCCGCTGGAACGGCGCAAGCGCGGGCAGGTCATCCATGGGGCGCGGAGCGTGGGGAAGATTTGCGCATTGCGCCACCCTGCGCTTGCGGTTTTCGTCCCGCCGCGAACCCGCGGGGACCGTCCCCTTCGCCGCCATGCCCGCCAACCTCTTCCCGCAGAACACCCTCGCGCTGATCTGGGACTTCGACAAGACCCTGATCCCGGAGTACATGCAGTCGCCGCTCTTCCGGCGCTACGGGGTGGATGAGGCGGGCTTCTGGCAGGAGACGAACCGGCTGGCGGCGCACTACCGGGAGCGGGGCTACCATCTGTCGCCGGAGATCGCGTACCTGAATCACCTGCTGACCTACGTGCAGGCGGGGCCGCTGGCGGGACTGAACAACCGGATCCTGCAGGACTGCGGCCGGGACATCCAGTTCTACCCCGGCCTGCCGGACTTCTTCGCCCAGGCGCAGGCCTTCACGCGGGAGAAGCCAGAGTACGTGAAGCACGAGATCACCCTGGAGCATTATGTCGTCAGCACCGGCCTGGCGCCGATGATCCGCGGCAGCGCGATCGCCGGCCACGTGGACGGGATCTGGGCCTGCGAGTTCATCGAGAACCCCCTGCCGCCCGGGTTCCTGCGGCAGAAGGAACTCCCGATCGAGGCCAGCGCCGAAATCGCGCAGATCGGAATGGTCATCGACAACACCACCAAGACGCGGGCGATCTTCGAGATCAACAAGGGCACCAACCGGAACCCCGCGATCGACGTGAATTCGAAGATCGCCCCCGAGGATCGCCGCATCCCCGTGGCCAACATGATCTACATCGCGGACGGCCCGAGCGACGTGCCGAGCTTCGCCGTGGTGAAGAAGGGAGGCGGCCAGGCCTACGCCGTGTACAATCCCGCCAAGCCGGAGGAGTTCGAACAGAATGATCGCCTGCTGCAGTCGGGCCGCATCCACGGGTATGGCCCGGCGGACTATCGTCCGGAATCCAGCACGTACCAGTGGCTGCGCCTCCATATCCGCCACCTGTGCGACCGCATCGTGGCCGATCGGGAGGCCGCGGTGGCCGCGCGGGCCACGCGCCCGCCCCGCCACCTGAACGCCACCCCGGAGGAGATCGCCGCCCGCCAGCGCCCGAAGACACCGACCCAGGCCTCGTTCCTCGAGTAGGCTCCCCCCGACCAAGATCGGACCGGGCTGGTAGGGAAAAACAAAGGCCGCCCTTGCGGGCGGCCTCGAGGCTGAACGAATCCTCCCGAATCAGAGGCTGCCGCTCACCACCGGCGTCTCGATCGAGGTCTGGGTGGTGGTCTGCTGCTGCGTCGTGGTCTGCTGCGTTACGACCGTGGTGGTGGTCGCCGTGGGCATCGCGGCGACCGCGTTGGTGATGGCCGTCGTCTGGGAAGGCACCGCCACCGTGGCCGCGGTGGTGATGGTGGACTGCAGAGACGGGGCCGCGGCCACGGCGGCGACCGTTACGGCGGGAGCAGAGGCAGGCGGGACGGAGGTCACCGCCGCGGTGGTGACCGCGGCGACGGCGGCCTGCACCTGCGCGGGGGCGGCGGTGGTCATCGTGGAGACGACCGCGCTGACCGCGGCGGTGGTGACGGCCTTGGCGACCTCCACTTGGGCGGTGGACCCAGCGAAAGCCTTGATGACGGCCTCGACGATCGCGGAGGCATTGGCCGGGTTGGCCTTGACGGCCGCCTCGACGAGGGCGGCGGCCTTGCCCGGATCCGCCTTGGCTTTCTCAGCCACCTCGGCGGCCGTCTGGGCTTGCACGGCGGGAACAGCGGTCAGGAAGCAAGCG
Organism: Opitutaceae bacterium; assembly: GCA_027485815.1. Lineage (GTDB taxonomy): Bacteria > Verrucomicrobiota > Verrucomicrobiia > Opitutales > Opitutaceae > ER46. The sequence continues at coordinate 9,399 of JAIXQE010000169.1, read as the reverse complement.
GCGAAAGCGAGGAGGAGGGAGCGGAATTTCATGGTGCGGGAGGGTTGCGCTACGGAGGTAAAAACGAGCCCGGAGTCCTCTATTGTCAAGGGTTAACCCCCCACGAGAACCTCCCGGGAAGCCCTGATTCAGCAAAAATTCACGCGGGCCGGAAAAGCCCGCGATGATTGGCCAGAACGGGGGAACGTGCTTCAGTCCGCCGATGCTCGTGATTCGCCGTCTGGTCGACCGCCGCCGCGCCTACACCGCGCTGCTGCTGCCCGGCGAGCCCCCGCGGGTGTTCCCCACCAGCGACCACGAGCACGCGCGCATCCTGCAGATCTATAAGCAGGACCGGCCGTACGACGGGATCGTGAACGACTTCACGGAACTACCCGCGCCGGCCCCGGCCCCCAGAAGGCGCGGCGGGACCAAGGGGCGTTGACGACCTTCCTGGGGGCATCGGGGCGCGGAAGCCACCGTTTCGTGCTCCCGCCGGGCCCTCCCCTTCGGCGGGGCACCGCTCGCCCCGGGAATTGCCGTCGTCGCGTCACTCACGGCCTCCACAAAAAACCGCCGCCGGCGACCCGAAGGGGCCGGCCGGCGGCGGGAGAACGACCGAACGGGGAACTCAGTTCCGCAGGTCGGTGAGGAGCTTCTGGCCCTCGGCCTTGCCGGGGAACTCACCCTTGAACTTGAGCGCTTCCTCGAGGGAACCGGTCGCGTCCTGCTTGCGGCCCAGCTTGGCCTGGATGGCGGCAAGATGGTAGCGGAGCTCGGGGTTGCCGGGCAGCCCCTTGACGGCCTGCTCGGACAGCGGCAGCGCCGCGGTGGCGTCCCCATTCAGGAAGAGCACCCAGGCCAGCGTGTCCTGAATGATGGGGGCATCGGGCGCGACCTCGTGGGCGCGGCGGGCGATGGTCAGGGCCTCCTGGGGCTGACGCAGCTGGTCGGCGTAGAGGTTGGCGAGATTGTTCAGGACTGCGGCGGAGCGCGGATTGGCCTCAAGAACCTTCTCGTAGTGGCCCTTCAGACGATTCGCATCGCTGCCGCGGAGCACGGAGGGGGCCACGGCGATGGCGACCCGCTCGTCGCCGGGGAAGCGGGCGAGGACCTCCTCGGCGAGCGTCAGCGCCTGCCCGGGTTCGGCCACCGCATTCAGGAGCTGGGCCATCAGCCCGGTCGTGCCGCCTTGGCGCGGATCGAGCGCGAGGGCGTCACCGGCGGACTGGAGGGCATCCTTCCAGCGCTTCTGGGCGGCCCGGGCCCGGCTGAGGGCGAGGTGCACCGCGGGGACCTTGGGCGACTTCTCGACCAACTGCTGGGCGCGGGTCGCGGCCTCGTCCGCCTTGTTGTCCCGGAGGTCGAGCTCGACCAGCGCGAGGGCGGGCAGCAAGAACTCGCCCTGGAACCCGTGAGAACGCTCAAAGGCGACACGGGCCTCCGGCATCTGTTCCAGCGTGGAGCGGGCCATGCCCAGGAAGTACCACATCAGCGGGCTCTCCGGGGACTTGTTGAGGTTATCGGACACGACCTTGACGAGGTCGGCCAGCTTGCCCGAGGCCTTCGCGGCCTCGATCAGCATCGCGTGCGCCTGGAGGATGTCGGGGCGCCGGCTGACCAGCAGCTGAAGCGTGTCGGTGGCGGCGGCGGCGGCCCCGGTGCGGAGCTGCAACTGGCCAAGCAGCATCAGGGCCTCGAAGTTATCCGGGAAGCCGACCACGTACTCCCGCAGGGCGGTGATGGCGCTGGCGGCGTCGTTCTCGCGCAGGTGGGCGAGGGCGAGCTGGTACTTCTCGAGGTTGAAGCCGGGGAAGTCCTGGCCGAACTTCTTCAGGTCCTCGATGGCGCGCTTGGAGTCGCCCTTCACCAGGGCGAGCGAGGTCTGCTGGAGGCGGGCTTCGCCGTCGGCCGGATCCTTGGCCAGGAGGTCCGCGAGGATCTTGGCGGCGTCATCCGGGCGCTGCTGCAGCAGGGCGAGCTCGGCGAGGCTGCGCGAGGCGGGCAGGTAATCGGGGGCCTGACGGTTGAGGTCGGTGATGAACGCGAGGGCCTCGGCGACGCGCTCGGTGCGGACGAGGTGGCCGGCGTAGCGGATGCGGACCTGCGAGCGGAGGGGGGCGGCCTCGGCGGCGGCCTTGAACTCCTTGTCGGCGTCCGCACGGCGACCCAGTTCCGCGTAGAGGGAGGCGAGCTGGGCGCGGGCGTCGACGGCCTGCGGATCGATGGCGACGGCGCGGCGGAGGGCGGCGACGGCCTTCTCGCGCTCGCCGACGAACCGCTGCTGGTTGGCGGTGGCGAGGTGGAAGTGGACCGAGTTGCGGTCCTGGAAGCGCTTGATGGCCTCCTCGGCCGCGCGCCAGTCGGAGGCATCGCGGACGGCCTCGGTGAGGACGACCAGGGCCGCCCCGAAGTCGGGCTGGCGGCCGAGCAGGGCGCGGAGCTCCTGGCGGGCCTCGCGGACGCCGCCGAGCTGGAGGATCAGGCGGATCTGGGCGAGTTGGGCGTCGCGGTTGTTGGGGGAGAGCTTGCGGACGCGGCCGTAGAGGCTGAGGGCGCGGAAGGTGGCGCCGCGGTCCGCCCAAATCTGGGCGAGGCGCTCGGTGGCGACGAGGTCGTCGGGCGCGAGCTGAAGCACGTTCTGGTATTCCAGCCGGGCCTTCTCAAGGTCGCCCTTGCGGAAGTGTTCGGCGGCGCGGTCGAGGGTCTTCTGCCGCTTGTCTTCAGCGGAGCAACCGGCGCTCAGGGCAAGGAGCACCGGGACGAGGAGGGTGAGGAGGATGCGGGCCATGTTGGGAGGTGAAGCCGACCGCGGAAAGCGGTGGCCGATGGGGGACAAGCGTGGCGGCCGGTGCGCCGGAGCCAACGGCAAATGGCTCCGGCAGAGTTACCCACGGGACGTGCGTGGTACCACGGTCACCGCGCCCGGGCGCCACTTACGCGCCCACCGGGCCCAACCGCGGGGTTGACCGCCCGCCGGCCGCCGCCAAACCTCCGCGGCTTGTCCGAGTTTCTCCAGCAACTGCTGAACGGCCTCTCCCTGGGCGCGATCTACGCCCTCATCGCGCTCGGCTACACGATGGTCTACGGGGTGCTGCGCTTCATCAACTTCGCCCACGCGGACCTGTTCATGGTGGGCGCGTTCCTGGGCTACTTCGGCGGCCGACTCGTCCCTTCGGGCACGTTGGTCGGCGGCCTGGGCGTCCTGGCCCTGGCGATGGCGGGCTGCGCCGTACTGGGGATCGTGATCGAACGGCTGGCGTACCGGCCGCTGCGGGGCGCCCCCACCCTCAACGTGCTGATCACGGCCATCGGGGTCTCGCTGCTGCTGGAATACAGCGGCCAACTGGTGCTGGGCGCCGCGCCCCGGACCTTTCCCGACCTGTTCCCCGCCGGTCGCTTCAATTTGGGACCGGTGGTGGTCTCCACCAATCAGTTGGTCGTGATCGGGGTGGCCGTGCTGCTGATGGTCGGGCTGGAGCTGATCGTCCACCGGACGCGGATCGGCACGGCGATGCGGGCGGTGGCCCTCAATCCGCGCGCGGCCCAGCTGGTCGGGATCAACAATGACGTGGTGATCTCGTTCACCTTCGGCCTCGGCTCCGCCCTGGCCGGGGCGGGCGGCATTCTCTACGCGCTGAACTATCCCTCGATCGATCCGCTGATGGGCGTGATGCCCGGGCTGAAGGCCTTCGTGGCCGCGGTGCTGGGCGGCATCGGCAACATCCCGGGCGCCGCGCTGGGGGGCCTGCTGATCGGGGTGGTCGAGACCTACGTGGGCGGCAGCGCCTGGTCGACCTACAAGGACGCGATCGCCTTCGCCGTGCTGATTTTGGTGCTGCTGCTGCGCCCCGCGGGGCTGCTGGGCCGGGTCACGGTGGAAAAGGTCTGAGATGCGCCACCCGCTCCTGCTGCTCCTCGCCGCGCTGGTCGCCAGCGGACTGGTGGCGCTCGCGGCGCCCCTGCTGAACCCGTACTATCTGGATGTGCTGATCGGGGTGGGAATCAACGTGATCCTCGCGGTCTCGCTCAACCTCGTGAACGGCTACACCGGGCAGTTCTCGCTGGGTCACGCGGGGTTCATGGCGGTGGGCGCCTATCTGTCGGCGGCCGTTTCCCTGTTTCTGGCGCCGGCGGTGTTCGGCGACCTGGCCGACGCCGGGCCCCTGCGCCAAGGAACCGCGTTCCTGCTGGCCCTGCTCGTCGGCGGGGGCGCGGCGGCCGGGGCGGGGCTGCTCGTCGGCGTGCCCTCCCTGCGGTTGCGCGGGGATTACCTCGCCCTCGTCACCCTGGGCTTCGGCGAGATCATCCGGGTGGTCTTTCAGAACGTCGAGGTCCTCGGCGGCGCGCTGGGGCTCAACGCGATCCCGGCCTACACCAACATCTTCTGGGTCCTGGCGAGCGTCGCGATCACCGTCTACGTGGTGCTCGCGCTGGTGCATTCGACGTACGGGCGGGGATTCCTGGCGGTGCACGACGACGAGATCGCCGCGGCGGCGGTGGGCCTGAATCCGACCCGCTACAAGGTGGTGGCGTTCGTCGTGGGGGCCTTTTTCGCCGGGATCGCGGGGGGGCTCTATGGCCACTTCAAGCTCACGATCACGCCGAGCGGCTTTGATTTCACCCGGAGCATCGAGGTGGTGGTAATGGTGATTTTGGGCGGCATGGGCCGGACCGCCGGGGTCATCGGCGCCGCGGTGCTGCTCACCCTGCTGCCGGAGGTGCTCCGGCCGATCGCCGAATACCGGATGATCCTCTACGCCCTCCTGCTGATCCTGCTGATGATCCTGCGGCCGGAGGGCCTCCTCGTCCGCGCCCGCCGGGGCGGACCAGCCTGAACCGATGGCGGCGCTACTCGAACTCCAGGGAGCGACGCTCCGCTTCGGGGGCCTCACCGCGGTCAACGCGGTGGACCTCACGATCGGCGAGGACGAGCTCTGCGGGCTGATCGGACCCAATGGCGCGGGCAAGACGACGGTCTTCAACCTGATCACCGGGGTCTACCCCCCCTCCGCCGGCACGCTGCGCTTCCGCGGCCACGACCTCGCCGGATTGCGCCCCCACGAGATCACGGCCCTCGGCATCGCGCGGACCTTCCAGAATATCCGGCTCTTCGGCCGCCTCTCGGTGCTCGATAACGTCCGCACCGCCTGCAACCTGCACCGCGGGACCCGCCCCTGGCAGGCGCTGCTGCGAGGATCGGCGTTCACCCGGGACGAGGCGGACCTGACGCGAAAGGCGGAGGAACTGCTGGAACTGTTCCACCTCAGCCCCCGGCGGAACGACCCGGCGCGCAGCCTGCCGTATGGAGAGCAGCGGCGCCTGGAGATCGTCCGCTGTCTCGCCACGCGGCCGCGGCTCCTCTTGCTGGACGAGCCGGCGGCGGGGATGAATCCCACCGAGAAGATGGAGCTGATCGGCCTGATCCAGCGCGTGCAGCGCGAGTTCTCCCTTTCGATCCTGCTGGTCGAACATTCGATGCGGGTCGTGATGGGCTGCTGCCGGCGGATCGCGGTGCTGGACTACGGCGTGAAGATTGCCGAAGGCACGCCCGCGGAGATCCAAGCGAACCCCAAGGTCATCGAGGCCTACCTCGGCGAGGACCACCACCGGAACCTGGCCCACCATTGAGCCCGCCCCTGCTCCACGTCTCCGACCTCCAGGTCTCCTACGGCGCGATCCGCGCGCTGAGCGGGGTTTCCTTTTCCATCGCCGCCGGGGAAATCGTGACCCTGATCGGCGGCAACGGGGCCGGCAAGACGACCACCCTGCGGGCCCTTTCCGGCCTCGTCCGGGCCAGCGGGACGGCGGAGTTCGACGGGCAAACGCTCCTCGGCCAGCCGGCGCACCGGATCGTCGCCCGCGGGCTGGGGCACGTGCCCGAGGGCCGGATGGTGTTCGCCAACCTGACCGTCGCCGAAAACCTCGCGATGGGCGCCTACCTGGACCGGGATCGCGACCGGGTGACCCGGAACCGCGAGGAGGTGTTCGCCCTGTTTCCCCGGCTTCGGGAGCGCCTGCGCCAAACCGCGGGCACGCTGTCCGGCGGGGAACAGCAGATGCTGGCGATCGGCCGGGCCCTGATGGGCAACCCGCGCTTCCTGATGCTCGATGAGCCCTCGCTGGGCATCGCGCCGCGGCTCATCACCACGATCTTCGAACAGATCGTGGCGATCAACCGGCAGCGGGGCATCACCATCCTGCTGGTCGAGCAGAACGCCAATCTCGCCCTCGAGGTGTCCAGCCGCGCCTACGTCCTCGAGACGGGGCGGGTCGTGATGTCCGGTCCCAGCCCGGAGCTGCGGGCGGACCCGCGGCTCAAGGCCACCTACCTCGGGGGCTAAGGCCGCCCGACTGTCCGCCGCGCGCCGCCTCGCCCCGCGGCTCCCCTTCCCCATCCTCCCCCCATGCCCCTTCGGTCGCCCCTGCACCCCGCGGGCCTCGCCGCCCTGCTTGCCCTGTTTGCGCCCGCCCCGGCCGCGGCCGCCCCCGACCCGGCCGCCTGGCCGGCCGCCACCCGGGAGAGCCGCCCGTGGACGCGCTGGTGGTGGCCCGGCAGCGCGGTCGACCCGGCCAACCTGACCGCTCAGCTGGAGCAGTTCGCGGCCGCGGGCCTGGGCGGAGTCGAGATCACCCCCATCTACGGCGCGAAGGGCGCGGAGGAGCGCTACGTGCCCTTCCTCTCCCCGGCCTGGATGGAGCTGCTGGCCCACACGGGCCGCGAGGCCCGGCGGCTGGGCCTCGGCGTCGACCTGGCCACCGGGACCGGCTGGCCCTTCGGCGGACCTTGGGTGCAGCCCGCGGATGCCCTGCAAAAGGTGGTCCTGAAGGAGGGACAGCTGACCGGTGAGCCGACGCGGATGCAGGTCAAGCGGGCCGCCCCCGGCGGGGAGGGCCTCGTGGTCGATCCCTACTCCGCCGCGGCGCTGGGCCGGTACCTTGCACCCTTCGAACGCGCCTTCGCCGCCTTCCCCCGGGACCTGGTGCGCGGCCAGTTCCACGATTCGTTCGAGTACTTCAACGCCAGCTGGACCGCGCGGCTGCCGACGGTCTTCCAGACCCGCCACGGCTACGATCTCCAGACCTACGCCACCGCCCTCACCGCCCGCGACCCGGCGAGCGTCACCACCGTGGACCGGGAGACCCTTGCCCGGATCAAGGCCGACTACCGCGACACCCTCGGCGCCCTGCACCTCGAGTACCTGCAGGCGTGGGTCGACTGGTCCCATCGTCACGGCTTCCAGGTGCGCAACCAATCCCACGGGGCCCCCGCCAACCTGCTCGACCTCTACGGCGCCGTGGACATCCCGGAAACGGAGGTCTTCGGCTCCACGCCGTTCCCCATTCCGGGCCTCCGGCGGGATCCCGCCGAAGTGCGCCACGACCAGGACCTGCCCGAACCGCTGGTGGTCCGGATGGCCTCCTCGGCCGCCCACGTGCTGGGCAAGCCCCTGGCCTCCAGCGAAACGGCGACGTGGCTGCGGGACCACTGGAAGGTCGCCCTCGCCTACGTGAAGCCGGAGGTGGACCGGATCCTGGCCGACGGCATCAACCACGTGTTCTACCACGGAACCGTCTATTCCCCGCAGGACGCGTCCTGGCCAGGCTGGCTGTTCTACGCCTCCACCCAGTTCCATCCGCGCAATCCCTGGTGGCGCGACTTCGGGGCCCTCAACGCCTACGTGACCCGCGTCCAATCGATCCTCCAGCGCGGCCGGCCCGACAACGAAATCCTGCTCTATTGGCCCGCGGCGGACGTCTGGGACGACGCGGGCGGACTAGCGCGGATGCTGACCGTCCACCACGTCGACTGGCTCACCTCGCAACCGGTGGGCAACATCGCGCGCGGGCTCCTCGACCATGGGTATGCCTTCGATTACCTCTCGGACCAGCAATTGGCGCGCACCCGGGCGGAAGCGGGCCGCTTGGTCACCCCCGGGGGCAGTTATCGCGTGCTGGTGGTGCCGGCGACGCGGCGGATGCCCCCGGAGACGCTGCAACGCCTCGCCGCGCTGGCGCAGGCGGGGGCGCAGGTGATCTTCGAGGCGTGGCCGGAAGACGTGCCGGGGCGGGGACGGCTCGGGGCGCGCCGCCTCGCGTTCCGGCAGGCGCTGAGCCAGTTGCAGGCGGCGGGCGTGAAGCCCAGCCCCGACGTGCGGTCGCGGGTCGAGCCGCTGGTGCGACGCGAGGCGTGGGCGCGCGACGGGCTGGCGTGGATCCGCCGTGCGACGCCCGAGGGCCGGGATTACTTCATCACCCACCTGGGCGCCCGGGAGCATCGCGGGTGGATCCACCTCGGCACCCTGGCGCGGTGCATCCGGATGGATCCCTTGGACGGCCGCACGGGCGCCTTGCCGCAGCGGGCGGCGCCGGGTGGGACCGAAGTCTGGCTCGAGCTGACGCCGGGAGAATCCGTGATTCTCCGCGCCTTGGACACGGACCCGGCCACTCCCGTGGCGCCGTGGCCGGTCGTGGCGGAGGCGGGAGCCGGCCTCGCGCTCAACGGCGAATGGCAGGTGGAGTTCATCGCGGGCGGCCCGGAGCTTCCCGCGCCGCTCCGCGCCCCCGCCCTGCGTTCCTGGACCGAGTTGGGCGGCGAACCGGCGCAACGGTTCGCCGGCACCGCCCGCTACCGGATCGAGTTTGAGGCCCCGGCCCAACCCGCGGCCGATTGGCGCCTGGACCTGGGCGACGTGCGCGAAAGCGCCCGGGTGTCCCTCAATGGCCAGCCGGTCGGAACCGCCTGGAGCGTGCCTTACCGGCTCCACCTGCAGGGGCTGGTCCGGCCGGGACGGAACGTCCTCGAGCTCGAGGTGACCAACCTCGCCGCCAACCGCATCCGCGATCTGGACCGCCGGCAGGTGCCTTGGAAGGTGATGCGGGAGATCAACTTCGTGAACATCAACTATCAGCCGTTCAATGCGGCGGATTGGCCGCTCCAGCCCTCCGGCCTGCTCGGGCCCGTCACGCTGACCCCGCTGCGCCGCACGACCCCGTAGGCGCCGCCCCGCGGCGGCGGCGTTTGCGGTTGAGCCTCGCCGCCCGGGCCCCACGCTCGACGGGATGCGTGGTGTGTCCCTTGATTTCATCCCGACGTGGAGGTCCTGAGGATCATCCTCGAGGTGGGGTTGGTGCTGGGCCTCGTCGCCGCCAACGGGTTCTTCGTCGCGGCTGAATTCGCCCTGGTGAAGATCCGCGCCAGCCAGTTGCGGCCCCTGGCGCGGAACGGGGGCTGGCGGGTGCGGATGGCGCTGTTCGCCACCACCCATCTGGATGCGGTGCTGTCCTCGACCCAATTGGGCATCACCCTGACCAGTCTCGGGCTGGGCTGGATTGGCGAACCGGTGATCGGCGAGCGGCTGGAGCCGTTGCTGGGCCACTTGGGGATCACGGATCCGGCGGCCGTGAAATCCATCTCGT
>JAIXQE010000115.1 GCA_027485815.1 Opitutaceae bacterium | reverse complement strand
GGCCAGCCGTAGTTGGCGCCGGCGTCGACGCGGTTGAGCTCATCGCCGCCCCGCGGCCCGTGCTCGGTGGCCCACAACTGCCCGGTCGCAGGATGAAACTGGAGGCCCTGCACGTGGCGATGGCCGTAACTCCAGACGGAAGGCCAGACTCCGGTCCGGCCCGCGAAGGGATTGTCCGCGGGGATGCCGCCATCGTCGCGCACGCGGTGAATCTTGCCCAAGGGGCTGCCGAGGTCCTGCGCGGTGGCGGGCGCACCGCGGTCGCCCAGCGTGAAGTAAAGGTGTTCGCCCGCGTCCCACAGGAACCGGCAGCCATAGTGCGAGGTGTCCTCGACGTAGCTCGCGTCCGGGCCGCGGAAGAGGAGTTCCTGGTCCGTCCAGCGTCCGCCACCGATCCGGCCGCGGACCACCACCGTGTTCGAGGTCCCGGGTCGGGTTCCGGTCTCCGTGTAGGCGAGGTAGACCCAGCCGGTCGCGGCGAACCGCGGGTGCAGGGTCACGTCGAGGTAACCGCCATCCTGGCGCACCTGCGTCGCGGGGGTGCCTGCCACCGGGACCGGGGCGTCGCCCCCGGCCGGGACCAGCAGGAGCCGCCCCTCGCGTTCGGAGATCAGCATTCGGCCGTCGGGCAGCAACTCGAGCCCCCACGGGGTGCCGAGCCCGCTGACGACCGTCTCGAGCCGGGCGCCGTGGAGCCGGGTGGGTACGGGGGCGCGCGCGGGCGGCTCCGGGTGGGTGATGCGCCGGGCGGCGTATTCGCGCTGGGCAAAGCGGATGAAGCGCAGCAGGGCCGCGGTGTCCGCCTCGCCGAACAGGTCGCCGAAGCCCGGCATCCCGGAGTTCGGGAAACCTTCCCGGATCGCCCGCCGCAGCGCCTCATCGTTGCCGCCGTGCCGCGCGATCGAGTCCAGGAGATTGGGGGCCGGACCGCCGACGAGGTTCTGATTATGGCAGGTCACGCAATGCGTCGCGACGAGCTGGCGCGCGCGGGCGTGCGGGTCGGGTTCGGCCGGGACGGCCGCGGCGGCCGTGAGGGCGCACCACGGCAGCAGGGCGGCGAGGGTCCGGGGCGGGGTGACCATTGACGATCACCTCACCGCCCCGCACGCGCGGGTTCAAACCTGAATCGCGACCGAACCAACCGGCGGCCGGCCGCGAAGCGCCCCGGCGCTGCCAGACTCAGAATCGGCGGGTGAACGAGAGGCGGAACAGGCGGGGTTCGGCCGGATGAAAGTGCAGCCCATCCTCTCCGTCAGCCGTCTCGCCCGGGAGCCGCGAGGCGTAGGCGTAGGCGATGTCCAGGTTCGCCCGGTCGGTGGCGTTGAGCACGTCCAGCGCCACTTCCCAATCCCGCGCCCGCCAGCCCGCCCGGACGTTCCACGTGCTGGAGGCGGGGGCACGGAGGGAAGCATCCTCCCGAAGCGGTTGCGGGCCGAAGTGCCGCAGGCGCACCGCGGCGAAGGCACCCGCTTCCCGGCCGAGGGCCACTCCGGCGGTAACGACGCGGCCGATGCTGTTGGGAATCCGGCGACCACCCGCCGTCTCCTCCCGGTACCGGGCCCGGGTCAGCGCCAGGTCGGCATCGAGGGCCAGCCAGGGACGCGGCCGCCAGAAGTTCGCCCATTCGAGCCCGAACCGCCGCGTGGCACCCGCCGGCTCGGTCCCGCCCGCGTCGCCCACGTAGACCAGCTCCGAGTCCGAGGCCAGGCCCCACAGGGCCAGCGAACTCACCAGCCCGCCGGCGCTGGTGCGGCGCAGCCCCACCTCCGCGCCCCGCGAACGCACCAGCGGCGACGCCCGCTCCAGGGCCGTGCGGCCATCCGCGGGATCCACCCGCGCGGTCACGCCGCGGGCATCGTTGCTATGAAATCCGGAGCCGGCGTTAAGGTACAGTTCGGTGCCGGCCCACGGACCGAGCACGAGCCCGGCCTTGGGACTGGCGAGCGCCGCGTGCGTCCGTCCCGAGTTGCGCGGATCGTCGCTCGTCACGTCGAAATGGAACCCATCGACGCGCCCACCCACCTCGGTGCGGACGACGGGAGACCAGCGGCGCTGGTGGCGGAAGTGTAACCCGAGACTGGCCTGCGTGACCTCGTCCTCGCGCACCGTCGCCAGGTGCTCGCGGGCGACGGTGCGGTGGAGGCCGACCTCGGGCAGATGGTCTGCGCGGACCTGTAGGCCGTAGTCCCAGGCGCCAGTCGCGGGGTCGCCGCGACTGCGGTTCAGGTCCGCGCCGGCTAGGAACCGGCGATCGCGCTGGTTGAACTGGTCGCCGTCGACCGGGTCCTCGAGGAAGTAGGTGAAGTTGGAGAACAGGTTCAGGCGGTAGTGCACGAGGTAGGCCGCAGCCCGGGTGGTCGCGGCGCCGTCGGACCAACGGCCAGTGAAGGCGAGGCTGGCCCGGTCAGTGCTCCCGCCATTGGTGGGTTCGACGTGGCCGAAACGGTCAAGTCGGCCCGCGGTGACGGCGCGCGCCGGGATCTGGTCGGTGGCCTGCCAGATGGCGCGGTTGAGCAGGGCGGTCAGCCGCAACTCGCCCGCGCCGGTCCGCCACGCGTAGCGGAGGAAGGCGTTATGCCGGCGGAGCCGGTCGGGCAGCGTCCAGGGTCCGTCGTCCCGGGTGGTCTCGAGGGCGGCGGTGGTCGTGCCGGAACCGGCGATCGGGACACGGGAGGCCCCGGCGGCGAACCGCGCGTAGCCGTGGGAACCGGCCGCCAGGGTGACGAAGGGCCGCGGCAGGGCGTCCCAGAGGCGGAAGTCGGCGCCACCGGCGCCGGAGAAATCGCCCGTCGCGGGGTCGTAGGGTCCCTTGCGGTAGTCGACCTCACGGACGAGTTCCGGGATGAGGAAGTTGAGGTCGGCGTAGCCCTGGCCGTGCGCATGGGAGCGCAGGTTGACCGGGACGCCGTCGACCCCGAGGGCGAAGTCGGTCCCGTGATCCAAGTTGAAGCCGCGCAGAAAGTACTGGTTGGCTTTTCCGCCGCCGGAGTGCTGGGTGATCACGACCCCGGGGATGACCTCGAGGAGTTCGCCGCGGCGGAGGAACGGGCGAGCGGCGAGTTCAGCGGCCCCCACCAGACCTTGGCTGGCGGAGGTGGCGATCCCGGTCAGATCGGTGGCGCGGCCGGGGACATAATACGGATCCAGCACCGTGGGCGGAGTGGCCGCGACGGGGGTCTGGGCGCGCGGCGCGAGGGCGCCGCCGGAGAGGAACAGGCAGAGGGAGGCCGCCCGAAAGGGTCGGCGCAGGCAGGAAGGCATACGGGAGGGATGCCACGGCCCCAGGCGCGGGGAATTGCCGCCGCCCGGTCGGAGGGGAAAAGGGGAATCCGGCAGGGCGCGGGCCGGCTCCGGGCCGTGGCTGGCTCCGGACCCGCGGACCTCCCCGCCGGGGGACGCACGCTCCTCAGCCGAGGCGCGGCGGTCCCAGGGGCGGTGCGGCCCGCCACGAGGGCGGCAGTCGCAGTTCCGCCGCGAGCAGGCGGCGCGCGGGGGTCACGGGCGCCGCGAAGGACGGCGCCGCCTCCAGTCCGAGCACGATGCCGCGCAGCACCGCCTCCCCCGGGACCGGCGGGGTCTCGGGCGCGGCCGCGGGCGTGTTCCGCTGCAGCACCAAGGCGACCCGCCCGGCGGCGCGCTCCCCCTGCAGGAGGTGGGCCACCGAGCGGGTGAGGTCGTGCTGGTGGGAAAAGGACCGGGCCTCGACCAGCCAGGCCACCGTCGCATAGACCGCCGCCTGCGGGCCGTTGGCGCAGCCCCACGCCACCACCAGCAGCCAGAACGGCCAACGGGCCGGGCGCGATTGGGCAGGGCGGGACATCGGCCGCGACGAAACCACGCGCCCCCCCGCGGTCGAGCGCATTCGCTCGCCCTCCGTCCGCCGTACCTTCAGCGTCCCCCGCCAACGTATGCACCCCGGTCGCCTCGCGGTCCTGCTGCCCCTGTTCCTCGGCCTCTGCGCTGCTTTCCCGCTCCTCTCGGCCGGGGAGCCCACTTCGCCCAAGGCCCACTTCTGCTTCGCCATCGGTGACGATCACCACCTCGCCACCTACACCCAGACCGAGGCCTACTTCCAGAAACTCGCCCGCGAGTCCGACCGGATGCGCCTCGTCGACCTCGGCCCCACCGAGGAAGGCCGCCGCCAGTGGATGCTCGTCTGCTCCTCCCCGGCCAACCTCGCCCGCCTCGACCGCCTCCGCGAGATCTCCCGGCGCCTCGGCCGCGCCGAGGATGCCGACGAGGCAACCGCGCGCGCCCTCGCCGCCGAAGGCCGGGCCGTGGTCTGGATCGACGGCGGCCTCCACGCCACCGAGACCGTCGCCACCCACCAGTTGATCGAAACCGCCTGGCAACTCGCCAGCCGCCAGGACGCCGAGACGCGCCGAATCCTCGACGAAACCATCGTCCTGCTGGCGCATGCCAACCCCGACGGCCAGGAGCTCGTGAGCACTTGGTACATGCGCCAACCGGTCGCGGCGAAACGCTCCTACGGCGGACTCCCGCGCCTGTACCAGAAGTACATCGGCCACGACAACAACCGGGACTTCTTCCTCGGGGCGATGAAGGAGACCGCCAACCTCAACCGCCAGCTGTACGTCGAGTGGATCCCCCAGATCCTCTACAATCACCATCAATCCTCCCCGACCGGCACGATCGTCGCGGGCCCGCCCTACCGCGATCCGTTCAACCACGTGTACGATCCGGCGCTCCTGACGACCCTCGACGGCGTCGGCGCGGCGATGGCGCATCGCCTCCATTTGGAAGGCAAACCCGGCTACACCCGCCTGACCGGCTCCGTGTACTCGACCTGGTGGAACGGCGGGCTGCGCACCACGGCCTACTTCCACAACATGGTCGGCATTCTGACCGAGATCGCCGGCCACCCCAATCCGATGGACATCCCGCTGATCCCGGCGCGGCTCGTACCCACTGGCGCGAACCCGTTCCCGATCACGCCGCAGCGGTGGCACTTCGCCCAGTCCATCCAGTATTCCCTGAGCCTGAACTACGCGGTGCTGGACTACGCCGCGCGCCACCGCGACACGCTCCTGTACGGCATCTGGCGAATGGGGCGCAACGCGATCGAACGGGGCAGCCGCGACCATTGGACCCACTACCCGCGGCGCATCGAGGCGATCCGCGAGGCCCACGCCCGCGACCAGCCCGGGGCCGCGAAGACCGAGACCAACGAGGGCGCCCGCGCCCCCGCCGCCCTCCGGCTGCCGTCCAGGTATTACGACGAGGTCGTGCGGCGCCCCGAGCTGCGCGACCCACGGGGCTACATCCTGCCGGCCGACCAGGCGGACTTCCCCACCGCGGTGAAATTCGTCAACGCCCTCATCCAGGCGGGCGTGACCGTGCACCGCGCGACCGCCGCCTTCCGCGTGGCCGGGAAAAACTATCCGGCGGGCTCCTATGTGGTGAAGACGGCGCAGGCCTTCCGGCCGCACGTGCTGGACATGTTCGAACCGCAGGACCATCCGAACGATTTCCGCTACGAGGGCGGCCCGCCGATCGCGCCCTACGACGCCGCCGGCTGGACGCTCGCCTACCAGATGGGCATCGCCTTCGACCGGATCCTCGACGGCTTCGACGGCCCCTTCGCCGCCCTGCCGGCGGGGGAGTTGCAGCGGCCGCCGGCCCTCGCCCTGCCTCCCTCGACCACGGGCTGGACCCTCAGCCGCCGGGCCAACGACAGCTTCACCGCGGTCAACCGGCTCCTGCGGGCCGGCGTGGCCGTGATCGCAGCGCCGGGCGGGGATTTCCACCTGCCCGCCGGAGCGGCGGCCGCGCTCGCGCCCGTCGTGGCGGAGCTGGGGGTG
>JAIXQE010000184.1 GCA_027485815.1 Opitutaceae bacterium | reverse complement strand
TCCCACCGCTCGGGCGGCACCTCGGTCACGGCCTCGCGCCCCTCGCGGAGCAGTCGCCAGAAGTCCTCGAGGTTCTCCGCGCCCGGATAACGCCCGGCCAGGCCGATGATCGCGATGTCGCCGCTCGCGTCCGGCGCCGCCGGCGCGGGCGCCGTCACGGGCTCCACCGCGACGACCGGCGCCGCGGGCGACGCGGGCGCGTCCGGCCCGGCAACCCGGGCGAACGCCGCCGCGTGGTGCGCGGCGAGATGGCCCGCGAGGCGGCGGAGGTTCGGGTGCTCGAAGAGGAGCGTCTTCGGCAGGGGACCGACCTCCTGCTCCAGGCGCGCATTGACGTCGTTGACCACGATCGAATCGACGCCGAGGTCCTCGAAGCGCTGGTCCGGATCCAGTTGCGCCGGCGCCAGCTGGATCACGCCGCCCAACACCTCCCGCAAGTAGTGCTCGATCCGGGCCGCGAGGTCAGGCGGGGCGACCTTGGCGGAGGAGGCGACGCTCGACGCTGGGGGCGCAACGACGGCCGCGGCCGCGGCGGGGGACGACGCGGGCGGGGGCGCCTGCAGGAGCTGCGTGCGGATCAGGTCGGGCCGGCCCCACAGGGCCACGAGGCGCGGCTGCGGCGCGCCCGCGAGCTGCTCGATCCACTCCAGGCCGGTCGCGGTCGGCAACGGTTCGAGGCCCGCGGCAGCCAGGCGTTCCAAGGTGCCGGCCGCCGCCGGCATGCCGCCGTCGCGCCACCACGGCCACGCCAGGGCGACGGTGGCCCCGGACCGCTCTCCCGCACGGACCCGGGCGGCGCGCGCCTCGGCGAAGGCATCGAGGGCCGCGTTGGCGAAGGCGTAGTCGGCCTGCCCCGCGTTCCCGAAGACGCCGGCGGTCGAGGAAAACAGGGTGAAGAACGCCAGCGGGTCCTCCGCGGTGGCCTGGTCCAACCAATGGGCGCCCGCGAGTTTCGGCGCGGCCACCGCGAGGTAATCCGCGGGCGGCTTCGCGCGCAGGGCGCGGTCCCGCAGGACACCCGCGGCGTGGAAGACGCCGTCGAGACGGCCGAAGGCCTCCCGGGCCGTGGCCACCGCGGCAGCGGCACCGGCGGCCGTGCCGACGTCGGCCGCCACATACCGTGCTTCACCCCCGGCGGCGCGCACCGCGGCCACGAGCGCGTCCTGCTCGGGCCCGCGGGGCGAACGTCCGGCGAGGACGATCCGCGCGCCCCACCGCGAAGCGAGGTGCGGCGCCAGCAGGCGGCCCAACCCGCCAGCCCCGCCCGTCAGGAGATACACGCCGCCACGCACCAGCGCAGTCCCGGCCGGAGGCGCGAGCTCTTCGAGCCCAAGCTCGCACGGGCCCTCCGGCGTGAGCCGCACCTGACGCGGCGCCCGGTCCGCCAGCCGCCGGGCCACCGCCGCAACCGTCGGTTCCTCGGCACCCAGAAGCGAGACCACGATCCCGGGATGTTCGCGCACCAGGCTGCGCGCCCAGCCGCCCACGCCCTCGTGCTCGGGACAGCCCGGCGGATGACAAAAGACGACGTTCAGCCGGGCCGTCGGCGCGCGGCGCAGCACCGCCCGCACCAGGCGCACGAGGGAAAGCAGGCCCGGCCCCGGATCCGGCGCCCCGGATGCCTCCGTCGCCCAGCGATGCACCACCAGCGCGGGCGGCCCCTCGGCCAGTAGCGCCTCGTAGCCCGCGTCGTCCTCGGGCCCGAGCACGACCACCCCGGGCGCCGCCGGGGCCCCGGCCGGTGCCACCCGCGTGAAGGTCACCTGCGGGAAGCGCGGCGCCAACTCCGCCGCCAACCGCGCGTCCGCATCGAACACCAGCCCGCGCCCGGCCGGCGTGGGCGCAGCATCCTCGGTGGTCTCCACCAACGGACGCCAAAGCGGAGCCAGCAGCAGCCCGGAAGCCACCGGCGGCGGCGGCGCGGGGGGCGCATCCCCCGACCGCGTAATCCGGTCGGGAGCCCAGTAGCGTTCCCCGGCGAAGGGATAACCCGGCAGCGGGATCCGCCGGGCGCCCGCGAACCCGGGGTACGCAGTCCAGTTGATCTCCGTGCCGGTCACCCAGGCCGCGGCCAACCGCTCCGGCGCCGCATCCGGGCCCGGGGCGGCTTCCGGTTCCTCGCGCCGGCGGCCCCGCCAGCTCCCGGCGGGCACCTCGCCGGCGGCGGCGAAGGCGGCGAGTTGCGCGTGCAGATCCGCGCGATCGGCGGCGAAGAGGGCGAGGCGTTCGTCGAGCGCCTCCCGCCCGACCGCCAGCGTGAACGCGACATCCGCGAGCCGGAGGTCCGCCGGGGCCGCCTCGGCCAGCCACGCCGCGAGCCGCGCCGCGACCGCCCGGAGGCGATCCGCGGTGCGCGCCGAGAGCACGATCAGCGCGGGCCCGTCGGCGACCGGTCCGGTGCCCCGGGGCGGGCCCTCGCTGACGATGAGGTGGGCGTTGGCGCCGCCGGCCCCGAAGGAGCTGACGCCCGCGGTGCGGGGAGCGCCGGCGGCCGGCCACGCGCTCACCGCCTGCGGCACCCGGAAGCGGGTGCGGGCGAAGGGAATGTTCGGATTCAGCGCGCGGGAATGCAGCGAGGGCGCGATCTCGGCGTGCCGGAACTGCAGCAGCACCTTGGTCAACCCGGCCACACCCGCGGCCCCCTCGAGGTGGCCGATGTTCGACTTCACCGAACCGAGCAGGCACGCGCGGCCCTCCGGCGCACCCGCGTCGTCGCCGAAGGCCCGCGCGAGCGCCGCGACCTCGATCGGATCCCCCAGGGCCGTCCCCGTGCCGTGGGCCTCGACGTAGGAGACCGCATCCGGCGCCACGCCGCCCCGCCGCAGGGCCGCGCCGACGACGTCCGCCTGCGCCTTGGGGTTCGGCACGGTGTAGCCGTTGGTCTTGCCCCCGTGGTTGAGGGCACTCGCCCGGATCACGCCCCAGATGTGGTCGCCGTCCGCCACCGCCTGCGCGAGCGGCTTCAGCAGCACCGCGCCCACGCCCTCACCGGGCACGTAGCCGTCGCCCCCCGCACCGAAACTCCGGCAACGCCCATCGCCCGCGGCGAACCCGCCCGGCGCCAGCAGCAGGTCCTTGTGCGGGTGGACGGTGACGTTGACGCCACCCGCGAGCGCGAGCTCGGCCTCGCCGCGCTGCAGGGCCGCGCACGCGAGGTGGATCGCCGCGAGGGAGGACGAGCACATCGTGTCGACGGCGAGGCTCGGCCCGTGCCAGTTGAAGAAATACGAGACGCGGTTGGCGATCGACGCGTAGGAGGAGCTGAGCGGGAGCACGCCGCCGGTGGCCGGATCGCCCGCGCCGTGCAGCTGGTACTCGCCGTACATCACGCCCACGAACACCCCCACCGGTCGCCGCGCCAGCGCGGGCCGGCTGTAACCGGCCGACTCCAGCGTCTGCCACGCCGTCTCGAGGAAGAGCCGCTCCTGCGGATCGAGCGCGATGGCCTCGCGCGGGGTCACGCCGAAGAACGCCGCGTCGAACTGCGCCACATCCGGCAGGAAGCCGCCCCACTTGTTGCGCGTCTTGCCGGGCTGGCCGGGCCGCGGATCGTGGAAGACCCGGTAATCCCAGCGGTCCGGCGGGATCTCGATGATGCTGTCGCGCCCGGCCCGCAGGTTGCGCCAGAACGCGTCCAAGTCCGGCGCGTCCGGATAACGGCCGGCGACGCCGATGATCGCGATGTCGTCGGCCCGGCCCGCCGCTACGGGAACGGCGGGCACCGGCGCCGCGGACGCCACAACCGCCGGGGCGGCGAGGGCGCGCGGGAGGGCCCGGCCGGGCGCAGGGGCGATCAGCGTGGCGACGCGCCCCGGATGCGCGGTCCGCAGATGCGCCGCGAGCTCGCCCAGCGTCTGGTGCTCGAAGAGCAGCGTCTTGGACAATTCGCCGAAGCTCTCCTCCAGGCGCCGCGTGAAATCCGTCACCATCAGCGAGTCGAGGCCGAACTTTTCCAGCGGATCGTCGGGGCGCAGGCGCGCCGGCGGCAGCTTCACCTGCTCCGCAAAACGCTCGGTGAGCCACGCCAGGAAGGCCACCGCCGCATCGACCGGTGCGACCGCTTCCGCCGTGATTGGCGCGTCGGAGACGGCCGGGGCCGGCGCGGACGAGGCGGCCTCGGGCGGGCCCGCGCGTAGCGGCCGCATCGCGAGGCCTTCAAGGGCGCCGAGGAGCCGGCCATCGGCCGCCGCGAAGTGAACGTCGAACCGCCGGATCCCGCCCGCGGCGGGCCGGCGCACGACATGCGCCCACACCTCCGCCGGCAACTCACCGAGGCTCACGGCTTCGAGCGCGAAAGGCACGGGCAACCCGCCGCCCTCGCCGTCACCCAGCGCCGCCGTCGCCTGCAGCGCCCCGTCGAGGAGCGCGGGTTCCCACGCGCCGGCCGGGACCGCCCCCGCGGGGCGCAGCAAGTGTGCGAGGACCTCATCGGCCCCGGCCCAGACGGTGCGGAGGGCGGCCATCGTCGGGCCCAGCTCCAACCCGGCAGCCGCACAGCGCGCCCGGATCGCGTCGCCGGTGAACTCCCGCAGGCAGCGTGCGCGGATTTCCTCCCGGTCCAGGGTTCCCGCCGGGGCCGCCGCCGCGGCCCCCACCGTCGCCTCCGCGTGTTCAGTTCCGTCCGCCCGCGCCACCACCAACCGACGCGTGCCCTCGGGGCCGGCCCGTTCCGCGACGCGCACTTCGACCGGCGCGGGCACGGCCAGCGGACGCAGCCACGCCACCTGGCGCAGGGTGGCCCCCGCCCCGGCCGCCGCGCGCAGCCAACCCAGGTACGCGACGCCCGGAACCACGGGCACGCCGCCGACCCGGTGATCGCGGAGGAACGGCTCGTCGCCGCGGAGCAGGCGCACTCCCGGGACCGGGGCGGGGGCGGCAAGGACGGGCGCCGGCGGGGAGGCGAACCAGTACCGCTCCCGCGCGAACGGATAGCCCGGCAGCGGGATGCGCCGGGACTCCTCGCCCGCGTGCAGCGCGACCCAGTCGATCTCCGCGCCCTTCACGTAGAGCGCCGCCAGCAACTCAAGCGCCTCGCGATAGCCGGCGGCATCGGCGACGCGCGCGGGCAGGCCCGCGACCGTGGCGGCCGCCAGCCCGCGCTGAATCACGGCGTCGGCGCGATCCGGCCGCGCGCCCCCGCGCCAGGCGCCGGGGACTTCCCGCCCGGCCGCCAATTCGCGCAGGCGGGCGGCGAGTTCCGCGGGCGTGGCGGCGACGACCGCGGCGCGTTCCTCGAAGTGACCGCGGCCCGCCGCGAGGGTGAAGGCCAGGTCCGCCAGGTCCGCGTCGGGCGCCGCGGCGGCCAAGCGGGCAAGCAGCGCCTCGAGCGCCGCCGGCGTGCGGGCGGACACCGGGACGAGCCGCGCCGGACGCGGCGGGCGGGGCGCACGCGCCACGACCGGCGGCTCCTCGAGCACGGCGTGCGCGTTGGTGCCGCTGAAGCCGAAGGAGCTGATCGCGGCCCGGCGCGGGCCGGCGCGGCCGCGTTCCCAGGGCGTGAGCGCGGTGAGCACGCGGAACGGACCGCGCGCGAAATCGATGTAGGGGTTCGGCTGCCGGAAGTGCAGCGCGGGCGGCAACGCGCGGTGGCGGAAGGACAGCAGCAGCTTGATCACGCCCACCACGCCCGCCGCCGCGAGGGTGTGGCCGATATTGGTCTTCACCGAGCCGAGGCCACAGCCGCCGACTTCCGGCGTGAACCGGCGGAAGGTGTTGGTCAGCGCCTCGACCTCGATCGGATCGCCCAGCCGCGTCGCCGTGCCGTGCGCCTCCACGTAGTCGAGGGACGCCGGGCTCACTCCGGCCCGGGCGTAGGCCTCGAGCTGCACCGTGGTCTGCGCGAGCCCGCTCGGCGCGGTGATGCCGTTGGTGCGGCCATCCTGGTTCACCGCCGAACCCTTGATCACCCCGTGGATGGTGTCGCCGTCGCGCAGGGCGGCCGCGAGCGGCTTCAGCACCAGCACGCCCGCCGCCTCGCCCGGCACGAACCCGTCCGCCTCCGCGTCGAAGGTCCGGCAGCGCCCGTCGCGCGCCAGCATCCCCATCGGCCCGAGCGCGAAGAAAACCTTTTCGGAGGCGAACACCCGCACGCCCCCCGCCAGCGCGAGCGCGCAATCGCCCTGCTGGAGGCTGCGGCACGCGAGGTGGATGGCCACGAGCGACGAGGAGCAGGCGGTGTTGACCGCGAGGCTCGGGCCCGAGAGGTCGAGGAAGTACGAGATGCGCGCGGCGAGGATGGATTCGGCGTTGCCCTGGAAGAGCGGCGCCCGGCCCTCCGGCGTGGCGTCCGTACAGAGCTGGAGGTAATCGCCCGGCTCCACCCCGGCAAAGACGCCGCAGTGGCGCGCCAAACGCACCGAGGAGCCCGCGTAACCGGCGTCCTCCAGCGCGTGGTAACAGGCCTCGAGGAACACGCGCTGCTGCGGATCCATCGCCTCCGCCTCGCGGCCCGAGATGCCGAAGAACACCGGGTCGAAGCGGTCCGCGTCCGGCATGAAGCCACCCCACTTGTAGGGCGTCCGCTCCGGCCCGCTCGCCTCCGCGGCGTGGAAGCGACCGTGATCCCAACGGTCCGGCGGCACCTCGGTGATCGCGTCGCCCCCGGTCCGCAGCAGTTCCCAGAACGCCGCCGGATCCGCCGCCCCCGGGAACCGACCCGCGAACCCGATCACCGCGATGTCCCCCGCCGCAACGGGCGCGGCCGCGACCGGCGCGGAGGCCGGGGTGGACGCCGCGGACGCCACCGGTGCCGGAGGCAGCGGGGTCGGCGCAACGACCGGCAGCGGCCGCGGCGGCGCGGTCACACCGAGGGTGGAGAGATGCGCGGCAAGCCGGGCGACGCTGCCGTGGTCGAAGAGGACCATCGGCCGCAGGTCGAGGCCGAGCTCCCGGTTCACTTCGCCGATGAACGCCACGCCCCCGATGGAATCCAAACCGAAGTCCGTGAACGGGGCCGCCCGATCCAGGTCGCCGGCGGCCAACCGCAGCACGCGCGCCAACACGCCGGCCACCCGCGCCTCGAGGTCCGCCGGCGCGAGGACGACGGCCGGGGCGCCCGCGGTCGCGAGTGCAGCGGAGCGGGGCGCGGGAGTTTCGCCGCCGACGCCCATCCGCGTGAGCGCCGCGGGCGAGGCCCGCAGATAGACCCGTTGGCCGCCGCCCGCCGCCAGGCAGGCCGCGATCGCCGGCAGGCCGTCCGCGGGCGTGATCGCCCCCAACCCCGCCGCCCGCAGGGCCGGCAGGTGCGCGGGCTCCAAACCGTGCGCCCAGAAGCCCCAGTTGATCAGGTGCACGGGGAACGGCGCGACGGCGCCCAGCCGGGCGGCGAGCGCGTCCTGCAGGCAGCAGGCCGCCGCGTAGGCGCCGCGCCGCGCCTCGTTGAAGAAACTCTGCGCCGAGCCAAGGAGCACCAGGAAGTCGGGCGCGTGCGGCCGGATCGCCTCGTAGAGCGCCGCCGTGCCCGCGGTCTTCGCATCCAGGATCTCTCGCGCGCGGGCCTCGGGCAGGGTCAGGGTCCGTTCGTCCTGGAACACCAGCGCCGCGTGGAACGCCCCGTGCAACGCCCCGTGGCGCGCCACGGTTTCCGCGACGATCGCGCGCAGCGCCGCCGCATCCTCGCTCGCGGCCGCGTGGTAGGTGAGTTCGCCGCCCAACGCCCGGAGCTCCGCCCGCGCCGCCGCGATCGCCGCGTCCTCCGCCCGGCGGCCCACCCACACGAGCCGTGCCCCGAATTTCGCCGCCAGGTGCCGGCTCAGCGCCCGTCCCACCTGGCCCGCTCCGCCCACGAGCAGATAGACGCCCCCCGCCCGGTAGGGCTCCCGTTCGGGAACCGGTACCGCGACCGGACGCAGCTCCTGCCGCCACCGCCGGCCCGCCCGCCACGCCACGCGCTCACCCGGCCGCTGCGCCGGTTCGGCCGCCACGGCCGCCGCGACCACCGCCCAGGCGGCCGGGGTGGTGTCCGCGGGCGGCTCGACGTCGAGATGCGCCAGATCCAACCCGGGAGTCTCCTTGCCCAAGGCCGAGAGCAACCCGGCCACGCCCGCGGCGTACGGCGTGACCTCCTCACCCTCTCCGATCGCCCAGCAGCCGGCGGTGACCACCCGCAGTTGCAGGCCGGGCCGCCAAGCCTCCGCCCGCGCGAGCGCCTGCGCGAGGCGGAGCAGCGCCAGCGGACCGCGCTCCTGGCCCGCCGCCACGCGCGCGACCTCGTCCGCTCCGGGCTCCGGCGGCACGTCCGCCAGAAGATAGATGCGACCCGGCACGGCTCCGGCTACCACCCGGTCCCACGCGCCCGGATCACCCGCCGCCAGGCCGACCTCCGTCGCGTCAACCTCGCGGGCGCCGGGATGCCCCGCGGCGAGGGCGGCAGCGAGCGGACCATGCCCGAGGATGAGCACGGGGCCGGCGGACACGGGGCCGGCGGCGGCCGGCGCCTCGGTCCACGCCGGCGCGAGGTGGCGCGGAGAAATGTCGAGGGCCGCCTCCGCCGCGGCCAGGTCGCTCGCGTCCGCCGCGGGGACCTCCGGGGTGGCCGGGGGCGCGCTCGGCGCCACGGGGACCGGGGGTGCAACGGGCGTCGCGGGAAGAGAAGGCGCCACGGACCCTGGAGGCGCGGCCGGGCCGGCGGCGGC
>JAIXQE010000167.1 GCA_027485815.1 Opitutaceae bacterium | reverse complement strand
GTGCTCTTCCAGGCGCGCGGCGGGCCGCTGCTGCTCTTCTACAAAGCGGGACCGACGCCCGAGACCTGGTGGGGCATGCTGACCCAGTCGACCGACGGCGGCCGGACTTGGTCGCCGCCGCGGCGTTTGCCGGAGGGCATTCTCGGTCCGGTGAAGAACCGGCCGGTCCAGTTGCCCAGCGGCGAGATCCTCTGCCCGGTGAGCGACGAGACGCCGGAGAAGCCGAGCAAGTGGTCGGTGCACTTCGAGCGCACCCGCGACCTCGGCCTGACGTGGGAACGGATCGGGCCCGTGAATGACGGCGTCGCCATCCAGGCGATCCAGCCGAGCATCCTGTTCCTCGGCGGGGAGCGGTTGCTGGCGATCGGTCGGTCCCGGCAGAACCGGATTTTCGAGGTCGCCTCGTCCGACGGCGGCCGCACCTGGGGGCCGCTGGGCCTCGGCACCCTGCCGAACCCCAATTCCGGCACGGACGCCGTGACCTTGGCCGACGGCCGGCACCTGATCGTCTACAACCACATCCCTGGCGAGCCGGGCCAGTGGGGCGGGAAGCGTTCGCCGCTCAACGTGGCCGTCTCCGCGGACGGCCGGAAGTGGCAGGCGGCGGAGGTGCTGGAGAACGAGCCGGGCGAGTACAGTTACCCGGCGGTGATCCAGACTCGCGACGGCCGGGTACACATCACCTACACCTGGAAGCGCCAGCGGGTGAAGCACGTGGTCCTCGACCCGCGCCGCTTCGAGCCCCGCGACTTCGTGGACGGCCAGTGGCCGAAGTGACGCCCGTGCGTCCGCCCTGCCGACTCCTCCGCCTTCCCCTCGCGCTCTTGGCGCTTACCGCCGCGCTGCCGGCGGCGGAGGCCTCGTTCGCGTACGCGGAGGCGACCATCGAGGACCTGCAGGCCCGGATGGCCGCGGGTCGCCTGACCGCCCGGGAACTGACTGCCGCCTACCTTGAGCGCATCGCGCGGATCGATCAGGCGGGTCCGCGGTTGCGCGCCGTTATCGAGGTCAACCCCGACGCGCTCCGGCAGGCGGAGGAGTTGGACGCCGAACGCCGCTCGGGCCGGGTTCGCGGCCCGCTTCACGGGATCCCGATCCTGCTCAAGGACAACATCGCGACCGCCGGTGGGATGGAGACCACGGCCGGCTCCCTCGCCCTCGTCGGGCTGAAGCCGCCGCGCGACGCACCGTTGGTGGCCCGCCTGCGTGCGGCCGGGGCGGTCATCCTCGGCAAGACGAACCTGAGCGAGTGGGCCAACTTCCGCGGCCAGCGCTCCGTCAGCGGCTGGAGTGCCCGCGGCGGCCAGACCCTCAACCCCTACGCCCTCGACCGTTCGCCCTCCGGCTCCAGCTCGGGCTCCGCCGTCGCGGTGGCCGCGAACCTCTGCGTCGCGGCCATCGGCACCGAGACCAGCGGCTCCATCATTTCCCCGTCCGCGGCGTGCGGCATCGTCGGCCTCAAACCCACCGTGGGCCTCGTCAGCCGGGGCGGGGTCATCCCGATCGCGGAGAGTTTCGACACCGCCGGCCCGATGACGCGCACGGTGCGAGACGCGGCGCTCGTGCTGGCGGCGCTGGCTGGGACGGACGAGGGCGATCCGGCGACCGCGGGTGCGCCCGCCGGGCTGGAGCGGGCCCTTGCGGCGCCCGGGCCTCCCGGGGCCCTGCGCGGGGCGCGGATCGGCTGGGTGCGGCGGCAACCGTTCCAGCCGGACCTGAGTGACGTCGCGGAGCGCGCCCTCGCGACCCTGCGCGCGGCGGGTGCGGAAGTGGTGGAGGTGGGTGAGTTTCCCGGGTTGCAGGGCGCGGATCGTCCGCAGCGGGAGGTCATGTATTACGAGATGAAGGCGGGCCTGAACGCCTACTTCGCCACACTCGGTCCGGCGTCCCCGATCCGGACCTTGGCGGACGTGATCGCATTCAACGACGCGAACTGGGCCCGCGAGCAGCCGCTCTTCGGGCAACAGCATTTCGTGGTCGCGGAGGGCAAGGGGCCGCTGACCGATCCGGCCTACCGCGAGGCCCTCGCGGCGTGCCGCCGCATCGCGCGGACCGAGGGCATCGACCACCTGATGGACACGCACCGGCTCGATGCCCTCGTGACCTTGGCCGGACCGCCCGCGCGGCTAATCGCGACGCCGCCAGGAGGGGATCCGGTCTTCGGTGGTTCCGGCCCCACGGGCGGCGGCCTGGGCGGCGTCGTCCCGGCCGCGATGGCGGGCTACCCGAGTCTCACCGTGCCTGCCGGGGAGCGAGCGGGGCTGCCCGTGGGCCTGCTCTTCTATGGCCGGGCGTGGACCGAGGCGCGCCTGCTGGCGCTGGCCGCCGATTTCGAGGGTCGCACGCGGTTCCGCCGCGAGCCGGATTTCCGGCCGACGGCCACGCCGCCCTGAAGGCGGCCCGACGGCCGCTCGATGGAGTCCCTTTCCGGGCGGCGAGTCGTGCGTCCCGCTTACGGCTTGGCCGGCGGCGCGGGTGGCGCTGGTGAGACTTCCCGCAGCGCGGCCGGCGGGGCGCTGGTGACGGCCGGCGGGAGACGCAGCCGGGCAAGCGCCAAGGCGGACTGCAGTCGCCGGTGCGCGGCGGCGGCTAGGTCGATCTCGTTGCGCCCCGCGGCGGCGAGCACCTCGTCGGCCAAGCGGGCCGCGTGCTCCAGCACCGCGTGCAACCGCTTCGCGCGTTCGGGGTCCTCCGGACGGATCTGATCGACGAGGGCGTGCGCTCCCAAGTGGACGGTCTCAGCCCACGCGGCCACGCCGGTGGTCCGGCCGGCCGCGAGGGCCGTGTTCGCCTTAGCGGCCGCGGCCTCGATGCTCTGCCAGATGACCGGGAGCGATGCGCCGCCGAAGAGCTCCGCCCATTCGGGGGCGGCCGCCGGCGCGGTCGGGACTGGCGGCGGCGAGGCGCCGAGGCTGAGACCGGCGGTGAACAGGGAGACAAGGAGCAGGCGCAGGGTCATCGCAGGAAAGGGTTACGGGGTGGCGGCCGGGGGTGGGACGGGCCTCGGCGATGGGGCGTCCAGCGGATCCTGCCGGGCGCGTGCGAGGTAGCGTTCCGCCGCGCGGCGGCCGAACAGGAGGAACGCCGCCGGCGTGACGGCGAGGTCGAGCAGGGTCGAACTCAGCAGCCCGCCCAGAATGACGATCGCCACCGGATAAAGGATCTCCTTGCCCGGCTCCTGCGCGGCTAGCGCGAGCGGGACCAAGGCCAACCCCGCGGTCAGGGCCGTCATCGTCACCGGTACCAGCCGTTCGAGGGAACCCCGGATGATCATCCGGGGCCCGAAGACCTCGCCCTCGTGCTCCATCAGGTGGAGGTAATGGGAGATCATCATGATGGTGTTGCGCGTCGCGATGCCCGCGAGGGTGATCAGGCCCACCAGCGTGGCCACCGAGAGCGTACCCACCGTGGCGGCGGTCAGCGCGAGGGCCCCGACGAACGCGAGGGGAACGTTGAGCAGGATCTGCCCGGCGATCATCGTCGAGTGGAACGAGGCGTGCAGCAGGAGAAAGATCACGACCAGGGTGACCAGTGCTAGGAGACCGATGAGCCGGGTCGCCGCCTGCTGGCTCTGGAACTGGCCCTCGTACGTCAGGAAGTAGCCGCCGGTCAGCGGCACCGCGGCCGGGAGTTCCGCCTGCAGTTGTGCCACGACGGAGCCGAGGTCGCGGCCCGCGACGTTCGCGGAGACGACGATGCGGCGCATCGCGTCCTCGCGGTTGATCGCGTTGGGCCCCTGGCCCTCGCGCACCTCGGCGAGCAGTCCCAGGGGCACGCGGCCGCCCAGCGGGGTGTCGAGCGGCAGTTCCCGCAGCGCCGCGGGGTCCGCCCGGGCCGCGTCGGCGAACCGCACCACGAGGTCGAGCGAACGCGTGCCCTCGAGGACCTGGGCGACCACGCGGCCGTTGAGTCCCGCCTCGAGGCGCGCGGTGATCTCGCCGGGGGCAAGGCCGTGCAGCGCGGCGCGTTCCCGGTCCACCTCGATCCGCAGCTGCGGGATCAGGACTTGTTTCTCGACCTGAAGGTCCACGATGCCGGGCACCCGCGCCATCGCCGCCTCCGCCCGGGCGGCGTGGGCGCGCAGGGTCGCGAGGTCGGGCCCGTGGATCTTCACCGCGATCGCCGCCTGGACCCCCGACAGCATGTGGTCGAGGCGGTGGGAGATCGGCTGGCCGACGCTGACCAGCACGCCCGGCAGTTCCCCGAGCTTGGCGCGGATGTCCTGCAGTACCGCGGCCCGGCTGCGGTGGGACGAGGCGAGGTCGACGTCGATTTCCGAGCGGTGGACGCCCTCCGCATGCTCGTCCAGTTCGGCGCGTCCGGTGCGGCGGCCGGTCAGCTGGATCTCGGGGATCGTCAGCAGCAGCCGCTCGGCGATGCGGCCGATCCGGTCGCTCTCGGCCAGCGAGGTGCCCGGAGCGAGGGTAAGGGAGATTACGGCCGTGCCCTCGTTGAATTCCGGCAGGAAGGTGCGGCCGAGGCGTGGCAGCAGCAGCGCGGAACCGGCCACGAGCGCCGCCGCCGCGGCCAGCACCAGCCGCGGATGCCGGAGGGCCGGGCCGAGCAGGAAGCGTTCGTCCAGCCGGCGCAGCAGGCGTACGAACCAGCTGTCGTGGTCCCCGGTCCGGCCGGATCCGCGCGGCAACAGGTACGAGCACAGCACCGGGATCACGGTCAGCGAGACCACGAACGAGGCCAGCATCGCGACGATCGTGGCGATCCCGATGGGGGCGAAGAGCCGGCCCTCGATTCCGCCCAAGGCGAACAGCGGCAGGAACGCGAGGACGATGACGAGCGTGGCCAGCAAAATTGACTGACGCACCTCGCCCGAGGCGTCCGCGATGACGCGCAGGACGGGCCGCGGCTCCGCCGCGCGCCGGTTCTCCCGTAGGCGGCGGAACACGTTCTCCACGTCTACGATCGCATCGTCGACCACCATCCCCACCGCGACCGCGAGACCGCCGAGGGTCATCGTGTTCAGGCTGATCCCCAGCCACTGGAAGACGAGCGCGGCCACCGCGAAACTCAGCGGGATCGCCGTCAGCGTGATGAGGGTGGTGCGGACGTTGAGCAGAAACAGCAGGAGAACGAGCACCACCATCAGGGCCCCGTCCCGGATCGCCTCCTGCACGTTGGCGACCGCCCGTTGAATGAAGTCCGCCTGCCGGAACAGGACGTGCAGGCGCACGCCCGCCGGCAGCGAGGGCGCGAGCTCGGCCAGCGCCGCCTCCACCCGCCGGGTCAGCTCCGTGGTGTCGGTCCCCGGCTGCTTCTGCACGCCGAGGATGACCGCGGGTTGGCCGGCCACGCCCGCGAGGCCCCGCATCGTCTGCACCCCGTAGCCCAGCTCGGCGACGTCCCGGAGCAGGATGGCGCCGTCCGCCGTCGCGCGGACGACGGTCGCGCCGAGCTCCGCCGGGTCCGCCGTGCGCGCGAGGTTGCGCACCAGCCTTTCGCGGGGTCCGTCGCTGACGAAGCCGCCCCCGCTGCCGCCCTGCGCCCGCTCCGCGGCCGCGGTGACTTCCGCGAGCGTCACCCCGTGCGCGGCCATCCGGTCGGGCACCGCGTTCACGTGCAGTTGCCGCCGTCCGCCGCCGATCACGATCACCTGTGAGATGCCGGGGAGCGTGAGGAGCCGTGGGCTGACCTGACGGTCGGCGAGGGTCCGCAGCTCCGGGGGGCTGGGCTGGCCCTCCGGGGCGGAGAGGCCGACCAGGAGGATCTCCCCCATCAGGGAGGAAATCGGGCCGAGGTGCACTTCCGTGCCGGCGGGCAGCCGACCCTGGGCGAGGGCGATCCGCTCCTGCACCAGTTGCCGGGCGCGGTGGATGTCCTGCCCCCAGTCGAATTCCACCTGGATGACCGACAGGCCCACCCCGCAGTTCGCGCGCACCCGCCGCACTCCGGGCGCCCCGTTGAGCGCCGTCTCCAGCGGCACCGAGACGAGCGTCTCCACCTCCTCCGGCGCGAGCCCCGGCGCCTCCGTCATCAGGGTGACGGTTGGCCGGTTGAGGTCCGGAAAGACGTCGATGGGCAGGCGCAGCAGGACGTGGCCGCCGTAGGCCAGCACCAGCGCCGCGGCCGCCAGCACGAACCGGCGGTTGCGCAGGGAAAATTCGATCAGTCGCGTCAGCATCGGAGGCGGGTCTGAGCTCAATGCTGGTGGCCGCCCGGGCCGTGGCTGTGGCCGTGGTCGTCCTCGATCATGGCCGCCCCGCCGCCGACGTACTGCAGCTGATAGTTGCCGCGGGTGACGACGCGGTCCCCGGGCAGAATGCCGTCCACCAGTTCCACCCAAGGCTCGTCGCGCCAGCCGAGCACCACCGGGGTGCGCTCATACGCGAAGGGGGCGGTCGGCAGCTGGCGGAAGACGAAGAGGTCGCCGTTTTCGCCGAGCACGGCGGTGCGCGGCACGACGACCGCCGTCTCGGTTTGCCCGACGACGAACGCCAGATGCGCCCGCATGCCCGGCAGGAGCCGCCCGTCCGCATTCGCGGCGCGCACGAACACCCGCAGCGTGCCCTGCTCGCGGCTCAACCGCGCGGCGGTCGACTGCACGGTGCCGGCGAGGTTCTCCTCGGGGTAAGCCACGGGGCGGATGCGCACCGCTTGGCCGGGACGCACCGCGGCGAGCCGAGCTTCGGGGACCTGTGCGACGATCTCCACGGTGGAAAGGTCCGCCACGAGGATGAGCGTCCGGTCGGGTTCCACCGCGCCTCCCGGCAGCACCTGGGCCTCGAGGATCACGCCGTCGCGCGGCGCGCGGAAGGCGATCCGGGGCGGCGGGTCGGCGACCACGCGCGATTCCACTTCGAGCAGGAGATCGCCGGCACGGACGCGCTGCCCCTCGCGCACGGCGACCTGCAGCACGCGGCCGGCCACGCGGGAGGTGACTGCCGTGACCTGGCCGGGCACCGCCTCGACCGTGCCGAGGGCGGGGAAGGTATGCTCGAGCGGGCGCAGCGTGGCCTCCGCCGTTTGGAGATCCAAGTTGCGGACCATGGTCTGCGTGAGGCGCACGGGTCCTTGGGTCGGGCTGGCGCTGGCGGGAGTGGCGTCGTGCGTGTGGCCGGGGCCCGCGGGTGCGGGCGGGAGGGCCGGCGCGAGGAGGACGAGCGGGAGCAGGAGGCGCTTCATCGGGAGATTCAGGGTTGGGAGGGGACGAGGCCGGCCGCGGTCTCGGCGTCTGCGAGCAAGGTGAGGTAGCGGGCGGCGGCGGCGTGAAAGTCCGCCTCCAGGGCGGTTCGTTGCTGGCGGGCTTGCGCCAGCTGGAAGCTGCTGACTTCGCCGCGCGCGGCGGCGGTTTTCAGCCGAAGGGGGAGTTGGGCCGCCGCCGTGAGGAGCGGCAGGTACTGGCGGACCACGGGTTGGCTGGCGCGGGCGGCCGCGAGGGTGGCGCCGACCTCGGCCGCGATCTCGGCCCGCCGCGCCTCAAGGTTGGCTTCCGCGAGCTGCCGCGCGGCTTCGCGCTCGCGGATCTCCCCCCGATTGGCCGGGCGCTGGGTCGGCCACGGTGCGCTGGCCCCGACGCTGAGACGGGGCTCGTGCTCGAGGTGCCCCGTCGCGTCGTTGGTGCGGCGTTCGTAATCCACTCCTGCGCCGACCGTCCAGTCCCCTCGACTCTGGGCCCGGGCGAGGGCCACCGCGGTGTCGGCGCGCCGCACCGCAAGTTCGGCCAAGGCGATTTCCGGCCGGGCCGCGGCATTCGACGCGGGCAGGGGACGGTCGAGCAGTGTCTCCAGCGGCTCGCCGGCCGACGGAGGGGCCTCGGAGGCGAGCCGCAGGCGGTGGTGGAGGCGTGCCTGGGCGCCCGTCAGTTCGGCCTCGGCGACGAGGAGGGTTTGGTTGGCCCGGGTGCGTTCGCCTTCCAGGAGATCCCAGTCGGCGTCGGCAACCTCTCCCGCGGTGCGCCGGTCCTGCAGGGTGGCGGCGAATGCCCGGAGTTCCGCGGCGGTCCGTTGTGCCGCGGCGAGGCGCGCCTGCTGCACCGCGAGGTCATACCAGAGGCGTCGCACCTCGCCGGCGACGAGGCGGCGGCGTTCGCGCAGTTCAAAGGCGGCACCTTCGCCGCCGAGGCGCGCCTGCGCGCGGGCCAAGGCCACCTTATCGGCCCGCGGCAGGGGCTGGCTCAAGCCCACCCCGACGGACCATTCGCTGTCCCCGCGGAGGGGCAGGCCGGCGCGCAGGTCGAGTTCCGGCGGGGGTCGCAGCCCGGCCTGTTCCTCCCGGGCCCGATCGAGGGCGGGGGCAAGGCTCAGGGCGGCGACGGCGGGATCGTTCGCCCACGCGATGCGGATCGCCGCGTCGAGCGTGGCGGGGGAGGGGATGGCGGCGGCGAGGCTGGAGCCGCACAGGAGCAGGAAAAGTCGGTGGGACATCGGTCGGGTGGTTTGGCGGGGCGGACCGGAGCACAGCGGCCTCCGGCGACTCTCGTCCGGCGGAAGAGACGGTTGAAACGGAGCCTCCCGCGCGGGGCGGGAGCACCGTCCGTCAACGCGCGCCGGGTGGCCCCGTCTCCGCGGGTACGCCGTGACCTGGAAGTTGCCCGCCGGGACCGAAGGTCCAAGGGGGACGTCTGCGCCCCGCCACGGGAAGCAGGATCAGGCTTGGCCAGCGAGGCAGGGAGGCGAGACCCAGGCCGAGGGCCAGCGCGATCAGCAGCCAGGGCAGGCTGAGCCGGATTTCGGGGGCGTGATCGCGGGCCCAAACCGGTTCGTGCGCCGAGCTGTCGTCCTCCTGGTGCCCCGTCGCTGGTGAGGAGGGTGCTGCCTCCGCCGTGGGGTGGGGGTGATGATGTTCGTGGGCGAACATCCAGCCGGCCGCCTCCAGGTCCTCGTGCCACGCCGACCAGCACCACGCCAGGGCCAGCGCGGAGGCGAGGAGCAGGCGGCGGGCGGTCATGAGCGCGAAGGAAGGGAAGAACTGGGGCGCCGCAAGCGGGAAGGCCGCGCCGGGACCGGGATGCAGCAGGCGCGCGCCCCCGGCCGCGGGTCAGGGGGCCGGCGCGGCGCAGCGCGCGAGGCGGGCGGCGAAGTCGCGCAGGTAATCCTCGCGCCAGCGGCTCACGGTGCGCGCCCCGTGGTGGATGCCCTCGGCTTCGGCGGCGGACGGATCATCGGTCCACCAGTGCGGGTGGCGGGCCGCGGGCTCGCGCGCCCGTTCCGGCGGCGGGGACACGGCCGTGATTTCCCCGGTGCGGCCGTCGAGTGCGGGCGCGTTGCTTTGCAGTTCGTAGCGGAACAGCACCGGATCGCGCGGGCAGAAGCGGAACCGCAGGTTGCCGGCGCCGTCCGGGTGCCCGTCCAGCACCTGGTTGGTGATCCGCAGCTGGCCCGTGGGTTGGGCGGGCGCGTTCGGCCCCAGCGGTAGCACCAGCTCGACGATACTGAAGAGTTCCACGCGGTCCGCGGCCGTGGTGAGGCGGGTGAAACGGGCCGTCGGCCGTTCCCACGCGCGCACGAACCGGCCGCCCCAGCCCGGCGCGCCGGGGTCGTCCGGCCGGCCCCGCAACAGCCAGTTCACGGAGGGGGTATCGCCCATCTTGAGGACGCCGCCGAGGTGCTGCGCGAAATAGGCGCCGAGCGCGCCTTGGCCGGCGACGTGGCGCCGCACGAAGGCCGCGTTGCCCCAGTCCCCGTCCTGCCGCCCGCCGAGGAAATACCCGCGGTACGTCGAGTTCGCCTCAATGATCCAGAGGGTGGGAAAGTGCTCCACGAGGAACTGGTAGGCGTCCGGGCCCCACTTCTTGTTGGGACCACCGATGTAGTACACCCGGAGTCGCGGCAGGATGTCCGGGGCGTCGTGCAACGCCTGGGCTACCTCCTCCAGGGCTCCCCAGACGAGGACGTGGAGCGGCCGCGGGTCCGGGCGGCGGGCGCAGGCCACGATCGAGGCGGAACCCTCCGTCGGGCCGCGCAGTCCGGAGGCGGGGGCGGGGCGCACGCCACCTTGGCGGGTCATCGCCCGCAGGGCCTCCGGGGTGGGATAGCGCGCGTCATGGGTGCGCAAGCGCGGGTAATCCTGCGCGTAAGCCGCGATGACCTCGAGGATTGCGTCCCGTCCCGGCCGCTCGAACGGCGAGGAGACCAGTCCCTCAAGTTCAAGCACATCCGCGTACAGCAGCAGATGCACCAGCGATTGATAGTCGTCGGGATCGGTGCCGCCGAT
>JAIXQE010000214.1 GCA_027485815.1 Opitutaceae bacterium | reverse complement strand
GCGGCCGAAATAAAGGTCGTCGAATTGCGCCGAGATGCCGGGCGGCAACGCCCGTCGCCCCAGCAGGCGGAAGGTCGCGACATCGAGGCCGGGCAGGTACAGTCCCAGGCGGGTCTTGCTGGTGACTTCGATCTCATCGCCCACCGCCGGAGGAGGCACCCGCGACGGCAGGCGGAAAAAAGTCGTGGACGTCTCGTCCTGGATGAAGACGGCCGACGGGCTTTCGACGAAGACGACCACCCCGCGAAGTTTGACGGGAATGCCAGCGGCCGCTTCCGCCGCGGAGAGGCCACGGACATCAATCGCCTTCGTGAGGAGACGTTCCTGGGCGGTCAGCGCGAGGGGAAGCGCGAAGGCAAACAGGAGCGCGGCGCGAAACGAACGCATGGCTAGGCGCGGACGCTGGACGGAAAGCGGCGCGGAGAGAAGACGAGACGCAGCGAAGTCCCTGCGCCCCATGCTCGAGCCCGCCAGAAACCGCTGCACCCCGTCAGGCAAACAACGCGGCGATGGGCTTGCCGCCGTCGGTGATCGGGACGGGGCGGGAGGCGCTGACGAGCTCCTTGGCCGGATTGATGCCGAGCGCGGCGTAAATCGTCGCGTGGAAATCGGGCACCGAGACCGGGTGTTCCACAATCTTGTTGGAGAGGGCGTCCGTCGCGCCGTAGGCCCCGCGATGCCTCAGGCCACCGCCTGCGAGCACGAGGCTGAACGCCGCGGACTGGTGGCCACGGCCGCCGCCGCCGTCGAATTGGCCCGGTCGGCCGAACTCGGTGCCGATGGCGATGAGGGTGCGGTCGAGGAGTTTTTTCTCGGCCAGATCGGAGATCAGCGCGGAAAGCGCGGTGTCGAGTTCACGGATCAGGATATGCTGATTGAGCTGACCGGCGTTGTGGGTGTCCCAACCGGCGCCGTTGATGAAGTTGAGGTTATGCGAGACCTCGATGAAGCGGACGCCGGCCTGCACCAGCCGGCGCGCGAGCAGGCAACGCTGGCCGAACTCGCCGCCATAGCGCTGCCGGACGGACCCGGGCTCCTGCTCGAGTTTGAAATGGCGCATGAAGCCGGGTCCGGCGAGACGGAGCGCCTCCCGCTGCACCTCGGAGTAGCCGGCCAGGGCGACCTCAACGGCGGAGCGCTCCTGAAGCGGCCCCAGCAGGCGCTGGCGTTCGGCGACGCGGGCCGGATCGATCCCCTCGGGAGGCATGAAGCCCGCCGGACCAGTCTCGGTGTCCACCAGATGGATATAGCCGTGCTTCGGCCCGAGAAATCCGGGACCGCGGCTGACGCTCGGATATCCCATCAGCAGATAGGCCGGAACCGCGTCGCTCGCGGCTCCGCGCTGCTGGGCGATCACGGAACCGAGCGAGGGGTAGATGGTGCTGCCACTGACCGCACGGCCGGTGTGGACGAAATTGGTCGCGAGCGCGTGCTCGATCCCGAGCTTGTGGTTCACCGTGCGCACGGCCGTCACGTGCTCGGCGAGCCGCGCGGTCTGCGCGAGGTGCTCGGTGAACTGCACGCCGGGCACGGCGGTGTCGATCAGGTCGTAGTCGGAGCCGGCGACGGCCGGCTTGGATTTGGAGTTGCCGCGCTTCTTCGGGTCAAAGGTGTCGATCTGGGACATGCCGCCCCCGAGCCAGAGGAAGATGCAGTGTTCCGCCTTGCCCCGGGGTGAGGAAACCGCGGGCGCGGCCCGCAGCGGGGAAGGGAGCGCGGCAAGGGCGCCGGCGGCGGAGGTGGCGAGGAATTCGCGGCGATTCATGGGTCGGTGGGGCGGAGTTAACGGATATGCGCCCACTCGGGCGCGTTGAGCATGGCCCAAAGAACGTCTTCGAAGCGTTGGCGCCACGCGGCCTCGAGGCGCGTGGTGGCGGGATCGCCGCGGCGGGCGGCGGCCTCCTCCTCCAAGCGCCACGAGTTGGCCTCGCTCTTCATGTGGTTCGACCACGCGACGAATTTCGGGCGCGGGCGCGGCGCAGCGGGCGCGGCCGCGGTGGTCGACGGAGCGGAGGCGGCATCGCGGGCCGCGAGCGAGGGAGACCCGGCGACGCGACCCGCGTAACCCGGCGAGAGGGCGTCGCGGTAGAAGGCGAGTTCCTTCGCGGTCGGCAGGCGCGTGAAGAAGCGCAGGAAGAGGCGCGTGATGAACGTGTCGACCGGCTGGTCCTCGAGCGCGAAAGCGGTCAGGCCGTGGTCGTCGCTGAGGCGGGTGAGCCAGGTCATCATGGTGCCATTCGAGAGGAGCGCGGGCTGGAGAACGTTGGCGCTGACTTCGCGGACCCCGAGGCCGGGATCGGGGCGGGCGCCCCGCCAGCCGAAGACCTCCATGACCTCGGCCACGGCCTGGAGGCGCGGGAGCATGAGGCTGGGGCGGTCGCGCTCATTGGAGTTGGACCCCAGCATCCAGGCGCGCGTGGCGCGTCCGAGGTCGAGCGCATTGTCGATGGTGCGGACGCTGTCGACGTCGAGGTTGACGGGCTCGAGGGCGAACGGCTTGCCGGTCGCGGCGAAAAGGGAGTCGACGAACTGCTCGGCGGACACGTGCCGCGGCGCGGGCGCGGTGAAGAGCGGGCCGGTCTCCGCGAGCAGGGGATCGGCGGCGCGCTGGTAGGCGTGCGAGGAAAGGATGAGACGGACCACGGCCTTCTGATCGTAACCCGCGCGGACGAATTCGCGGGCGAGCCAGCGCAGGAGCGCGGGGTGTGAATTGGCGCTCTTCTCCCAGTCGCCGACGGCCTCGACCAGGCCGCGCCCCATCAGCCGCTGCCAGAGACGGTTGACCATGACGGAGGCGAAACGCTCGTTTTGCGGCGCCGTGATCAGCGCCGCGAGGCGATCACGCGGGTCGGAGCCACGCTCCGCGAGCGCGGCGGCGGTCTGCTCGTCGCAAAACTCGGCGAAAGGCCACGCGGGGGCCACGCTCGTCCCCGGAGCGAGCGTCACCTCGATCATCGGCTCGCGGCCTCCGAGGCGCAGGTGTTCCAGGACGACACTGCTGGTCGGCGGGACCTTGATCGGCGCGGCGCCAAGCATGGCGGCAAGGGCGAAGAGGTCTTTTTGCCTCGCGACGTGGGAGGGCGCGTCGTGGCAGCGGGCGCACTTCATTTCGACCCCGAGAAACGCGGAGCCGATGATGATGCCCTTTGCGGCCATCGGGACATCGTTTTGCGAGGCCACCGAGAAGCCGGCGGGGCCGCCGAAGCGCTCGCTGCCCTCCTGACGGATGAGTTCGGTGACGAAAAGATCGAGGGGCTTGTTGTCGAGGAGCGACTCGTGGAGCCACCAGCGGAAGGGACCGGTGTTGTTGAGCGTGGGGTTGATGAGGTTGGGATTCTCGGCGAGCACCTCGAGCCAGTAACCCATGCCGGCATCGGCCCAGCGCGGATCGGCGAGGAGGCGGTCGATCGTGGCCGTGCGGCGCGTGGCGGCGGGCAGCGCGCGAAACGCGGCGATCTCGTCCTCGGTGGGAACGACACCCAGCGTGTCGAGCGTGACCCGGCGTAGGAACGTGAGGTCGTCGGTGAGCGGGGTGAGGGCGAAGCTCGTCGCCTCCACCTCGGGCCAGGACGCGCCCTGCTCGATCCAGCGGCGGAGCGTGGCGATGTCCTTGGGGGCGAGGCGATCTCCCTGGGGGGGCATCACCTCCTCGGAGTAGGTGCTCGAGATGCGCTGGATGATCGGGCTCTCCGCGGGCTTGCCGGCCACAAGTGCGGGACCGTCGGATTTGCCGCCGTGGAGGGCGGCGGCGCGTTGGTCGAGGCGGAGGCCACCTTTGACTTTGCCGCCTTGGTGGCAGCTGTAGCAGTTGGCCTCGAGGATCGGCTTAACGTCACGGAAGAAATCCACGTCGCCTGGCTTCATTGGTGCGTGATCGGCGGCGACGGCGGCGATGCGCTCGGCGATGAAGTGATCGATGGG
Organism: Opitutaceae bacterium; assembly: GCA_027485815.1. Lineage (GTDB taxonomy): Bacteria > Verrucomicrobiota > Verrucomicrobiia > Opitutales > Opitutaceae > ER46. Next base: position 1,194 of record JAIXQE010000214.1, on the reverse strand, counting down.
ATTGTGGGCGGGGAACTGCGGCGGGAGCGCGGGCACGGGCACCTCGGGGGTGGCGGCCAGCCAGGCGCGGGCGGCGTCACGGCGCGTGGCCCAGTACGGCGCGTGTTCCGCGCGGCGCGCGGCGCGGGCCGCGGCGTTCAGCGCCGCGAGGCGGGCGCGGCGCTCGGCTTCATAGGCGGCCCAACCGGCATCGGTGTAGGGGACGCGCCGAGGACCGGGGGAGAGGAGATGCCAGGACGACGTGCCGGCGAGCGAGACCGCGACCACGGTTTCGCCGAGCTCGGGTCGGAACGGTTTCTTGCTCTTGGGCTCGAGGGCGCCGACGAGCGTTTCGAGGACGAAGGCGATCGGGGCCCCGGTGGCGGTGAGCTCGGTCCAGCTCTCGCGATTGCCGGGCGGGGCGAAACGGAAATCCGGGCCCAGATCGAGGTAGCTCTCGGGCGTGCGGACCGGGAGCTCACCGGCATTCCCGACGGCAAACTCGGCGGGTTGGGCAAAGGGCGTCTCGAGGATCTTTTTCCCGGCGACGAAAAGGCGCGCCTCACCGCGGGCGCGGAGCAGCAGACGGTGTTTCCCGGGCGGGAGCGTCACTTCGGCCGAAGCGCGGACGAGCATGGGAAAGGCGCGGTCGGCGCGAACTCCGGTGGAGATGTACCTGTGGGGAAGCTCGAAGAGCCCGAAGGCGTCTTCCGTGTAGCTCTCGGTGGCGGCGGTCGCGGAAGGCTGGTCGCCAAGGGGTTTGACGTCGCGCTCGCCGAGCTCGACGCGAACCACGGCGGAGGCGGAAAAGGCAGCGGGCACGAACGGCACTAGCGCGAACGCGAGGAACGCACAGGCAAGGAGGGGGGCGCGAAAAGGGGGTGCCATGGCCGGACCGGACGGGACGGGTTGGGGCATCAGCAAACGGCAGGACTCGGGAATTTCACCTGCGGGGATATCCCACTTTCGTGCTCGGCCGCGACCCGCGAGACACGCTGCCCATCCAAACGCCGCGGGGGCCGAAGGGGTCATACCTGGAATCAGGACAGCCTCGCCGCCCTTCCACCCTTGCCATCGAATCGAACCGGACCGGATGCGGACCTGAACCGTCCAGACAGGCCTCTTCCCCGCCGTCTCCTCGGAGCCGGATTGTCCTGATTCCAGATCTGACCCCTTGGCAGCGGACCTGCTACACTTATGGCGAGAACGAACCCT
>JAIXQE010000220.1 GCA_027485815.1 Opitutaceae bacterium | reverse complement strand
CTCCGGGGCGCGCCCCCCGGCCTCGGGGGCCCCCCCCCCGGGGGGCGGGCGGGGGGGGGGGGCGGGGGGGGGGGGGGGGGAGCGGCCGGACGGACGGCAGTGGCAGCGGTCGTGGCCTTGCGCGGAGGCGTGTCCGGCGTGGTCCAGAATAGCGTGAAGGCGACGGAGAGGACCACCAGCACCAGTGCGCCGCTGCCCAGCAGCAGCAACCAATGGCGGGCCGGCGTGCGGGCGCGCGCCCGGCCGGAGGGTCCGGCGCCGATGGCATCCTTCGGCGCCAGCGGATCACGATCGCGCTGGGCCTTCTTGAGGGCGTCGTTGATGAGGCTCATGGCGGCGGGGGGGGGCGGTTCAATCGACCAGCTTGTCCATATCCTGGCGCGCCCGGCGGACGTCCCAGTAATTCACCTCGTCGGATTCGCGGACGAAGGCCGAGAGGAGGGCTTTGTCGCAAACATTGTTCACCACACGGGGGATGCCGCGGCTGGCGCGGTGGACGGCCCAGAGGGCCCATTTGGTGAAGTGGGGCCGACCCGCGCCGCCGGCCAGCGTCAGCCGGTGCTGCACGTAGTGGGCGACGTCCGAGCGCGAGAGGGGATTGAGCTCGTAGTGCACCAAGATGCGCTGCCGGAGCTGGCGAAGGTCCTCGCGCCGGAGCACGTCCTTCAGCTCGGGTTGCCCCATCAAAATGATCTGGAGGAGCTTCTGCTTCTCCGTCTCCAGGTTCGAGAGGAGCCGGATCTGCTCCAGCACCTCGAACTTCAGGTTTTGCGCCTCGTCGATGATCACGACGATGTCCCGGCCGCGTTCGATGCGCTCGAGCAGCACGCGGTGAATCTGCGCGACGAGGTCGGTCTGGCTGCGGGCGATCTTCTCCTCGCCCAGTTCCTCGAGGATCGTCCGCAGCATCTGGGTCTCGGTGATGCGCGGGTTGAGGATCAGCGCGGAGTCGAAGCGCTCCGGGTCAAGTTCGTTCAGGAAGCGGCGGCAGAGGACGGTCTTGCCGCAGCCGACCTCGCCCACGAGCACGATGAAGCCCTTGCGTTCGCCGACGCCGAACTTGAGGTGCTGGAGGGCCTCCTGGTGCGTGGGGCTGAGGTAGAGAAACTTGGGATCGGGGGTGATGTTGAACGGCATCTCCCGGAATCCGTAGAAGCTCTGGTACATTTTTTGGGGGCGAGGCCGGGACCGTGGCGGCCGCGGCGGCAAAACGCACGAACAAAGATGGCGGCGTCCGCGGGCAATTCTCCTTTACTCGCCCGCGCCGCGCGTGGTTCAAATCACTTGCGTGAATTCCCGCCGGGCCATCGCCGCGCTCTACGCCGTGCTGCTGGGCCTGTTCGGGCTGGGAGGGGGAATGCTGTTCCTCGAGGCCCGGGCCGAGCAGGCCGCGTTGCGCGGCCGTCAGGCGCGCCTCGAGCGGGAACTGGCCGCCGCCAAGGCGCGGCTCGCGGAGCAGGAGCAGTTCCTCTCGCGGCTGCGGACCGACCCGGTGCTGGCCGAGAAGGTGATCCGCCAGCGGCTCGGCTACGGCCGGCCGGGCGAGGTGGTCTTTCGTTTCGACAACGGTCCCTGATGTCCGCCGCCACGCCCTCCGCCCTCCTCGACCAATTCCGCCAGGCCGGCCAAGGCCAGGTGTTCGCGTTCTGGGAAAGGCTGAGCCCGGCGGAACAGACCGAACTCGCCGCCGAGGCGCGCGAGGTGGATTTGGCCGAGGTGGCCCGCCTCACCCGCACGCTGCTCGGTTCCAGCGGCGCGGGCGGCCCCGACCTCGCGGACCTTGAGCCCGCCCCGTTCGTGCCGCGGCCGGAGAGCGGCGGCGACGCGGGCGCGTGGGCCCGGGCCCGCGCCGCGGGGGAGGCGGCGCTCCGGGCCGGCCAGGTGGCCGCGTTCACCGTCGCGGGAGGACAGGGGACGCGGCTCGGTTACGACGGGCCCAAGGGCACCTTCGGGGTCACCCCGGTGCGCGGGAAACCGCTGTTCCAGGTCTTCGCCGAGAAGATCCTCGCCGCCGGCCAGCGCCACGGGCGCCCGCTACACTGGTTCGTGATGACCAGCCACGCGAATCACGCGGCGACCGAGGCCTTCTTCGCGGAGCGGCGCTGGTTCGGGCTCGACCGCGCGCGCGTCCATTTCTTCCGCCAGGGCCGGATGCCGGCCGTGGACTTCGCCGGCCGCATTTTGCTGGAGACGCCCGGCCGCCTTGCCCTCTCGCCCGACGGCCACGGCGGCTCCCTCCGCGCGCTCGCCCGCAGCGGCGCGCTCGACCTGATGGCAGCCGAAGGCGTCGACACGCTCAGCTACTTCCAGGTCGACAACCCCCTCGTGCGCTGCGTGGACCCCGCCTTCATCGGGTGGCATCGGCTCCGCGGTTCCGAGATGTCCAGCAAGATGGTCCCCAAGGCGTATCCCGGGGAGAAGGTCGGCCACTTCTGCCGGCAGCGGGGCCGCGACGTGGTCATCGAGTACTCGGACCTCCCCGCGGAACGCCAGCAGGAGGTCGATGCCAGTGGCCGGCTCCGCTTCCTCGCGGGCAACGTCGCGATCCACCTGCTGGACCGCGAATTCATCCGCCGGATGGCCGGCGCCGGCGCCTCGCCCGAGACCGCGCTGCCGTTCCACCGCGCCGACAAGAAGATCCCCACGGTCGATGCCGCGGGCGCCCCCGTGCGCCCGGAGCGGCCCAACGGGGTCAAGTTCGAGCTGTTCGTCTTCGACGCGCTCCCCTTCGCCCGCCAGCCGGTGGTGATCGAGGCCTCCCGCGCCGACGAGTTCTCGCCGGTCAAGAACGCCACCGGCGTGGACTCGCCCGAGACCTGCCGCCAGGACCAGTTGCGGCAGTACGCGCGCTGGTTGCGCGCCGCCGGCGTGACCGTGCCCGCCGACGCCACCGGCCTGCCCGCCTTCCCGTTCGAGGTCTCCCCCCGGTTCGGGGACGACGAGGCCTCGTTTGCCGCCAGCTGGTCCGCCCGCGGTCCGCAGTCGCCGCTCGCCGCGGGTGACTGCCTCGACTGACCGCCGCGCGCCCCCTTCCGCTCCACCGATCCGCCCGGACCCTTCTTCCCATGACGATCCCTGACCGCCTCGCGGCCGCCGTGCAGTCCGGCCGGCTGCTTTCCAGCGCCGCCGACAACGTTCGTTCCTTCCTGCAGGCCGGGTTGCCGGAGTGGGCCCGCGCGAGCATCGGGGAGTTGGTCGACGCGGAGGCGTGGTCGGAGTTGAACGACCGGTTCTACCGCTTCCTTGAGTTTGGCACGGGCGGGATGCGCGGGCGGACCATCGGCGTCCGCCCGACCGCCGCGGAACTGGGGGGCAGCCCGGGCGGCTCGCCGGCCCACGCCGCGGTGGGCAGCAACGTCCTCAACGACTTCACCCTGGTCCGCGCCACCATCGGCCTTCATCGGTACACCGTGCGCCACCTCGCGGCCACCGGCCAGCGCGGCCCCGCCCGGCTCGTGATCGCGCACGACGTGCGGCATTTTTCCCGGCACTTCTCGAACCTCGCGGCCGCGACCTGGATCCGGCTCGGCGGCGAGGCCTGGGTGTTCGACGGTCCCCGCCCCACGCCGCAGCTCAGCTTCTCCGTGCGCTGGCTGCGCGCGCACGCCGGCGTGGTCATCACCGCCAGCCACAACCCGCCCCACGACAACGGCTTCAAGGCCTACTTCGACGACGGCGGCCAGGTCGTGCCGCCGCACGACGCGGGCATCGTGGCTGAGGTGAACGCCGTCCCGCTCGGCGCGCTCGCGGCCTACCTCGATCCCTCCTGCCCCGGCGTCCACGTGCTCGGCGCGGAGGCGGACGCGGCCTACCGGGCCGTGGCGGCGCGGGCCCTGCTGGATCCCGCCGCGTGCGCCCGCGCCGGCCTCAAGGTGGTGTTCACCAACATCCACGGCACCGGCGCGATCCATTCCGTGCCGCTGCTGGAGGCGGCGGGCTGCAGCGTGACGTCGGTGCCGGAGCAACTGGCGCCGGACGCGGGTTTTCCGACCGTGAAGTCGCCGAACCCGGAGAATGCCGAGGCGTTGGCGCGGGGCGTGGCCTTGGCCCGGGCGAACGGCGCGGACGTCGTGCTCGCGACGGATCCGGACTGTGACCGGATGGGCTGCGCGGTGCACAACCGCGCCGGCGAGCTCGAGCTGCTGACCGGCAACCAGATCGGAGCGCTGCTCACCGAATACCGCCTGGTGAAGTACAAGGAGCTGGGCCTGCTGCCGGCGGCCGGGTCGCCGCGGGCGGCGACCATCAAGACCTTCGTCACCACGCGGCTGCAGGACGCGATCGGCGCCGGTCACGGCGTGAAGGTCATCAACACGCTGACCGGCTTCAAGTGGATCGCCGCCAAGCTCCGGCGCTACGAGGACCAGCTGCGTCGCGCGATGGGGCCCGGGTTTGACTACGAGGCGGCGGACCTGCCCACGCGGGCGCGGCTGCTGCAGGAACATTCCACCTTCTACGTCTTCGGGACCGAGGAGAGCTACGGCTACCTGCCGAACGACTACGTGCGCGACAAGGACGGCAACTCCGCCTGCCTGATGTTCGCCGAGCTGTGCGCGTGGGTGAAGGCCCGCGGGCTGACGGTGCCCGAGTACCTCGACGAGCTGTTCCTCCGCTACGGGTTCTACCTGGAGGGCGTGATCAACCTCTATTACGAGGGCGCCTCGGGCAACGCGCGGATCCGCCGCATCCTCGAGAGCTACCGCAGCCGCCCGCCCACTGCCTTCGGCGACGTGCCGGTCACCCGCTTCCAGGACTTCGGCCGCGAGCGCATCGTCGACCCCGACGGGGAGGTGATCCCGGCGCAGGACCTCTACGTGGTGACTCTCGGCAACGGCTATTCCTTCGCCGCCCGCGGCTCCGGCACTGAGCCGAAGATGAAGTTCTACCTCTTCGCGCAGGAAAGCGTGGCTTCCCCCGCGGACCTCCCGGCGACCAAGGCGCGCGTCCGCGCGACCCTGGACGAGCTCAGCCGGCGGATCGAGGCGGACGCGCGGGCGCGCGCCGAGGGCTGACGATGCGCGCCGCGATCACGGTCACGCTGGTCCCGGAGACGCGGGCCGGTCCCTTCGTTTTTTCCTCGGGCCTGCCCGATGCGTTCGCCCGCGCGGCGGCGCTGGGTTTCGATGCGGTGGAGATCTTCCCGGCCTCCGCGGAGGAAACCCCGGCGGACGAGATCGAGCGCCTCCGCGCGGCGTACGGCCTGCGGATCGCCGCCTTCGGAACGGGCGCCGGCTGGGTCCGCCACGGCCTGCGCCTCACCGACCCGGACCCGGCCGGGCGCCGGCGGGCGGTGGAATTCATCGGCCGCATCATCGCGCTGGGGGCGCGCTTCGGGGCGCCGGCGATCATCGGCTCGATGCAGGGGCGCGCCGATCCCGGCGTGGCCCCCGCGGCCGCGCTCGACTGGCTGGCGGAGGGACTCGCGGAACTCGGCGGCCGCGCCGCCGCCGCGGGGGTGCCACTGCTGCTTGAGCCGCTCAACCGCTACGAGACCAACCTCTGCACCTCGCTCGGAGCCGCCTCCGCCCTGCTGGAGCGGGCCGGTTCCCCCGCGCTGCGCCTGCTCGCCGACCTGTTCCACATGAACATCGAGGAGACGGACCTCGCCGCGGCGCTGCGCGCCGCCGGGCCCCGGCTGGGCCACGTGCACTTCGCGGACTCGAATCGCCGCGCCCCCGGCTTCGGCCACACCGACTTCCGCCCGGTGATCACCGCCCTCCGGGAACTGGGTTATGCGGGTTACCTCTCGGCGGAGGTGCTCGCGTGGCCCGACCCGGAGGCGGCCGCCCGCCAGGTCATCACCCGCTTCCGCGCGCTCACCGCCCCCTGATTTCCGATGCTCAAGCACACCCTGATCCACCCTAAGATCAATGAGGTCCTCGGCCGCGCCGGGCACCACGCCCGGATCCTGATCGCGGACGGCAATTATCCCGCCTCCACCAAGCGCGGCCCGCACGCGGAGGTCGTGTGCCTCAACCTCTCGCCGGGGGTGGTGACCGTCGCCCAGGCGCTGCAGGCGGTGCTGAGCGCGATCCCGATCGACGAGATCAACACGATGGGCATCCCGGCGGACGATCCGTACGCCGCCTTTGGCGAGCCCAAGGCGTGGCCCGAGTTCCGGGCCCTCGCCGCCGCGGCCGGCGTCAAGGCGCCGCTCACGCCCATCTCGAAATGGGACTTTTACCGCGCGGTCGAATCGCCCGACCACGTCCTCACCATCCAGACCGCCGACCAGGCGCTCTGGGCGAATGTCCTGCTCACCGTCGGCGTCCGCACGCCCTGACCCGATGCAGGCGCTCGAATTGACCCGTCCCGGTTCGTTCCGGGTCGCCGAGGTGCCCGCGCCCGGGGCCCCGGGACCCGGCGAGGCGCTGCTGCGGGTCCACCGCGTGGGCATCTGCGGCACGGACCTCGCCGGCTACCTGGGCAAGATGCCGTTCTTCAGCTACCCGCGGATCCCGGGGCACGAGCTCGGGGTCGAGGTGCTGGCCGTCGGCGAGGGCGTGACGCACGTCCGCCCGGGGTACCGTTGCGCGGTCGAGCCGTACCTGAACTGCGGCCGCTGTTACGCCTGCCAGCGGGGGCACACCAACTGCTGCGAGCACAACCGGACGCTGGGCGTGATGTGCGATGGCGGCCTGTGCGAGCGGATCATTTTGCCCGCGGTCAAGCTCCACCCTTCGGCGCGGCTTTCGTTCGAGCAGCTCGCGCTGGTGGAGACACTCGCGATCGGCTGCCACGCCGTGGACCGCGGTGCGCCGGCGGCGGGGGAACAGATCGTGGTCGTGGGCGCGGGGCCCATCGGCCTCAGCGCGATCGTCTTCGCCCGCCTTTCGGGGGCGCGCACCCTCGTGCTGGACGTCAATGCGGAGCGCCTCGCGTTCGTTCGCGACGTGATGGGGGTGCCGGATACGCTGCAGGTCACCGGCACCGACGCCGATCTGACGGCGCTCGGGGAGGCCACCGGGGGGCGGCTCGCGGATGTTGTGATCGATGCGACCGGCAATCCGGCCTCGATGGCCCGGGCGCTCCAGTTCTGCGCCTTCCGCGGACGCCTCGTCTATGTCGGCATCACCGCGGCGGACCTCTCGTTCCCGCACGCGCCCGTGCTCCACCGGCGCGAGCTCGACGTGCGCGCCAGCCGCAACGCCCTGCCCGGCGACTTCCGACGCATCATCCGGCTGATCGAGGAGGGGGCGATCGACACCCGCCCATGGATCACCCACACGTCCGATTTCGCCGGGCTCCCCGCGGTTTTCCCCTCGTGGACCCGCCCGGAGACGCGGGTGATCAAGGCGATGGTCGCGGTGCCGGATCCGCGCTGAGGTTTCCGATGCTCCGCCGCCTTCGACTACTGCTCCTGCTGCTCGCGGCTCCCGTGCTCGGCCGCGCGGAGTGGACCGTGGAGAATGTCGCCGGCACCGGCGTCCGTGGGTTCGCCGGCGATGGCGGCCCGGCCGTGACCGCGGTGCTCAACGACCCCTTCGGGCTGGCGCGCGCCCCCGACGGCTCCCTCTGGTTCTGCGAGTACGGCGGCCAGCGGATCCGGCGCATCGCGCCCGACGGCACGATCTCGACGGTCGCCGGCACCGGGGAGCGCGGCTTCTCCGGCGACGGCGGGCCGGCCCTCGCGGCGCGCCTCGACAAGCCCCACGAGCTCCGGTTCGACGCGGCCGGCGACTGTTACTTCACGGACATGGCGAACCACGTCATCCGGCGGATCGACCGGCGCTCCGGGATCATCTCCACGGTGGCGGGCACCGGCGGGAAGCGCGGCTACGCGGGAGACGGCGGGCCCGCGACGGCGGCCCTGCTCGGCCAGCCCCACAGCCTGCAGTTCGGACCGGATGGACATCTTTATCTCTGCGACACCGGGAACCACGTCGTGCGTCGCGTCCACGCCCGCACCGGCGTGATCTCCACCGTGGCCGGCACCGGGGTGGCCGGACCGACGCCGGATGGGGCGCCGCTTGCTGGCACGCCGTTGCGGGGACCGCGCGCGATCGATTTCGACGCGCAGGGCCGGCTCTGGCTCGCCACCCGCGAGGGCAATCAGGTCTTCCGTCTCGATCTGGCGGCGGGCCGCATCCACCACGTGGCGGGCACCGGCCGGCCGGGCTTCACGGGCAACGGCGGACCGGCCCGCGAGGCCACCCTCAGCGGACCCAAGGGACTGGCCCTCGACCGCGAGGGGAATGTCTGGCTGGCGGACACGGAGAGCCACAGCATCCGCCGGATCACGCCCGGCGGAATGCTTGAGTTGATCGCCGGCACCGGCCGGAAGGGCGACGGCCCGCCTGGTCCCGGCACCGCGAGCGCGCTCGCGCGTCCGCACGGGGTCTGGGTCGAAGCCGACGGTTCGGTGCTGGTCGGCGACAGCGAGACGCATCGGCTGCGGCGGTTGCGTCCGCCGGGCAACGCGCGCTGACGGTTCAGGGCGCCGGCGTGCGCGGGTAGGGCTGGTAGGCGGAGAACGTGATCTGCAGGTCGGCGTCGAGCCTCTTGAACCAATAGGCGTCGCCGCGGATGGAAGTCTCCACGGAGTGGGGCAGGCTGGGGCGCTCCCCGGCAGGCAGGCTGAAGGTCAGCCGCGTGCGCAGCTTTTTGATGTGGATGCCGAGGGCGGGTTTGAAGGACGCCTCGTTTTCGAGCGTGATCGCCTCGATGGTCCGGCTGGGGCGGTGCACGACCACGGTGGCGTGGAGGAAGTCGGCCGTCCGGTCGCCCGCCTCCGCCGGTCGCAGGCGGCAGCGGTAAGTGGTCCGTTCGTTCGCCTCGGCCATCACCGTGGCCGCCGTGGGATCGATCTGCTCGGCGAGCCGGGGAGCGGTGCCGCCGCGCGAACGCCGGGAACGGGCGTCCCGGTATTCGGCGAGTTCCGCGGGAGTGGGGGCGCGGCCGTCCTTCCGCAGGAGGGTCCACCGGGCGAAATCGGGGCGGGTGGCATCGTGCCGCTCCTCCAGGGACCGTTGCCCGTCGGAGGTCGTCTGGACGTAGGACCAGTCGGGAGGGACCTCCGAGCGGAAGCCGCGCAGCGCCGCGACGAGGTCGGGATGCTCCGCGGCCGCGAGGAGCGCGGGCAGCAGCCCGGTGAGCAGGAGGAGAACGCCGCGCACGGTCACGTGATGGCCGTGATCCGCGCCGAGATCGCGCGGCCGCCCCGGGGCGTCACCACCTCATCGCCGACCCGGCGCCCGAGCACTTGTCGGCCGAGGGGCGACTGCGGGGTCAACACCATCACCTCGCCCGCCGCGGTCGCCACGGTGAGGCCGCCGGCGCGCGGTCCGAGGAGATAGCGGGTTTGGCGGCCGCCCGATTCCAGCGTGACGACGGCGCCGAGCGCCGCGGGATCCGCCGGGGAAAACGCGGGGAGGGGGAGCGCGGCGAAGAGGCCGATGGCCTCCGCGGCTTCCTGGACTTGGCGGGACTGGCCCTCGGCGAGATAGGCGGCCTCCTGGCTGTGGGTGTCCCATTTGTTCTCCGGTCGGCTCTCCTCGCTGGTCGCCTCCTCGTGGGCGTCGGCCGCGGCGCGGGCCTGACGGAGTTGTTCCGCCCGGAGCTCGGCCAGGATGGCGGCGCGCAGTGCTGGTTTGTCCACGGGAATAAAAGGACCCGGGCCGCGAAGGCCCGGGTCGTGACGAAGGTTGGGTTGGTACCGGGCGGGAGGGCTCAGGCGTGCGCCTTGGGCAGCTCAATCCCGAGGTCGGTGGCGTGCGGATGGTTGCGCTTCACCCGCAGCAGCTGGTGGCGGCGTTGCAGCATCCGGTCGAGCTTGTCGACCAGGAGGGTGACCGCCTTGTGGCATTCGTCGGAATCGACGGATGCGTTCATATCGGGACCGTGGATCTGGATGTGGCCCTTGGCGGTGAACTGTACCCCGGTGGCGGGGCTGCGGTCGCAGGCGAGCTCCACCCGGATCCGGATGATCCGCTCGTCGTGACGAAACAGTCGCGCGGTCTTCTCGTGCACGAATTCCTTCAGGGAAGGGGTGAGCTCGAGATGAATGCCGGAGACGATGACTTCGTGGTGGTTTTGGCTGTTCATGATGCTGCGTTTGGTTTCGTGTGCACGGCCGTCGGCCGGGGGCCGGGGTCGCAAAAAATCACACTGTCTCCCATGTCCCTGCTCGCTCCGACTCTGCCTGATCTCGCGGCCGCGGTCGTCACGGGAGGCTCCTCCGGTCTGGGGGAAGCTTTCATTCGTCTGTTGGGAAGGGTGAGCCCGGCGGTGCCGGTTTGCAACCTCTCCCGGCGTCCCTGCGCGGAAAAAACCGGAGCGACTTTCCAGTCCGCGGTGCACCACATTCCTTGTGATCTCGCGGATGCCGCGGCGCTGGCGCGCGCGGCCGACGCCGTCGCCGCGTGGCTGGCGGCCGCGCCGGCGGGCCCGGTGCTGCTGGTGAACAACGCGGGGCTCGGTTCCTTCGGCCGTTTTCCGGGGGATGATCCCGGGCGGCAGCTGGCGGTGATCGACGTCAACGTGCGGGCGGTGGTCGACCTCACCGCGCGGCTGCTGCCGGTATTGCGGCTCCGGGGCGGCGGCGTCCTGAACGTGGCGTCCGTCGTCGCGTATCAGCCGACGCCGTACGCGGCGGTCTATGGGGCGAGCAAGGCCTTCCTGCTGAGCTGGTCGCTGGCGTTGCGCGAGGAGCTGCGGGGATCCGGCCTGCGGGTCACCGCCTGCTGTCCCGGCACCACCGCCACGGGTTTCTTCGCCGCCGCCGGCCTGCGCGGGCTGCCGGGAGCGGCGATGGGGGCGGAGGACGTGGCGCGCTTCGCCCTGCGGGCGTGGGCGCGGGACCGGGCGCACGCGGTGCCGGGTCTGCCCAACCGGGTGATGACCTGGGCCGGCGGCCTGCTCCCGCGGACGACGGCCGCCCGGGTGGCGGCCCTCGTTTTGCGCCGCCGGGCGGGTCCGGTGCTCCCGTGAGTTCCGGAGCGGAGGTGCCGCCGGAACGCTGGGCGGGGCGCGCCTGCGCGTGGCCGCGGCGGCCCCAGGACCCCGCGCGGGTACGGATTCTCACGGCGGAGGAGGTCCGTCGGTGGATCGTATTCGAGGACGAGCGGCTGCTCGTGGTGGACAAGCCGGGCGACGTCGTCTGCCACCCGTCGAAGGCCGGACCGTGGTCGAGCCTGGTCGGCGCGCTGCGGGAGTTCACGGGCCTGCCCACGGTGCACCTGGTCTTCCGGCTGGATCGGGAAACGAGCGGGCTCGTCGTGGTGGCGAAGGAGGCACGCGCGGCGGCCCGCCTGCAGACGGCGCTGCAGGAACGGCGGATCGGCAAGGTGTACCTCGCGCTCCTGGCGGGCCGGCTGGCGGAGGAGACCGTGGTCGACCAGCCCCTGGGCGACGATCTGGCCAGCCCCGTGTTCACCAAGTCGGCGGTGGTGGCGGCCGGGGAGGGGAAGGCCGCGCTGACGCGATTCCAGCCGCTCGCGCACGCCCCCGACGGGAGTCTGACCCTGGTGCGCGTGGTCCCGGTCACGGGTCGCAAGCACCAGATCCGCGCGCACGCGCAGTGGCTGGGCCGACCGGTCCTCGGCGACAAGATCTACGGCCCGGATGCCCGCCTTTATCTGGAGTTCATCACGACCGGTTGGACCTCCGCCCTGGCCGAGCGGCTGGAGTTGCCGCGGCAGGCGCTGCACTGCGCCGGGATCGATCTCACGCGAGCCGGGTTCCCGCACGTGTTCGCCGCGCCGCTGGCGGCGGATCTGGTGGCGTGCTGCGCGCGCCGGGACCTGCCGGTGCCGGCGGAGTGGCTGGCCCAGGTCCCGGCGGGCGGCTGAGGCCACCCGGGAGCATCACTCCGCGGACTTGGCGGCGCGGGTGACCTTCCGGCGCTCGACCTCCTTGAGGATGCGCTTGCGGAGGCGGAGGCTCTTCGGGGTCACCTCGACGAGCTCGTCGGCGGCGATGTATTCGATCGCCCGTTCCAGCGAGAGCTTGGTCGCGGGGGTCAGGCCCGTGGCGACGCCCTCACCCTGGGAACGGAAGTTGGTCAGCTTCTTTTCGCGGACCGCGTTGACCGAGATGTCCTCGTTGCGGGGGTTCTCGCCGATGATCATGCCCTCGTACACCTGCTCGCCGGGGCTGACGAAGAGCTTGCCGCGTTCCTGGCACATCACCAGCGCGTAGCTGGTCGTCTCGCCCGCCTCGGTGGCGATGAGCGTCCCGGTGAGGCGGGTGAGCACCTCCCCGGCGAAGGGGCCGTATTCCTTGAACAGGTGGCTCATCACGCCCCGGCCGCTGGTCATGTTGACCACGTCGATCTCCATGCCGATGAGGCCGCGGGTCGTGATGGTGGCCTCGATCATCGTGGAGTAGGGGTGCTTCTCCATGTTGGTCAGCTGCCCCTTCCGGTTGGCGAGGTTCTGCATCACCGAGCCAACGCACTCGTCCGGGACCTCGATCCAGACCGTCTCGTAGGGTTCCAGGCGGCGGCCCTCGACCACCTTCTCGATCACGGTCGGGCGGGAGACGAGGAGCTCGAAGCCCTCGCGGCGCATCGTCTCCACCAGCACGGCGACCTGCATCGCGCCGCGGGCCTTCACGTTGTACACGCCCGCGCGGTCGCTGTCCTCGATGCTGATCGAGACGTTCGTCTTGAGCTCGCGGAAGAGCCGTTCGCGCAGCTGGCGCGAGGTGACGAGCTTGCCCTCCTGGCCGACCAGCGGGCCGTCGTTGACGCAGAACTGCATCTCGAGCGTCGGCGGGTCGATCTGGGTGAAGGGCAGCGCGTGGCCCTCCTCCTGGGCCGAGAGGGTGTCGCCGATGTCGATGTCCTCGAAGCCGGACAGCCCGACGATGTTGCCCGCGACGCCGGCGGTGGACTCCTGGGTGCCGAGCCCGGAGTATTCGAAGACCTTGGTGACCTTGGAGCGGATCCGCTTGCCGTCCGCGTGGCGGATGGTGAACACCGTGTCGCCGACGTTCACGCGGCCGCCGAGGATCTTGCCGATCGCGATGCGGCCCACGTAGTCGCTCCAGTCGATGTTCGACACGAGCATGTGGAACGGATCGTCCGGCTTGGCGAACGGGGGCGGGACGTGGTTGAGGATGGTCTCGAAGAGCGGCGTCATGTTCTTCCGCTCGTCGTCGAGCTTGTACATCATGTAGCCGTCGCGGCCGGAGCCGTACACGACGGGGGCGTCGAACTGCTCCTCGGTGGCGTTGAGTTCCATCAGCAGCTCCAGCACCTTGTCGTACATCTTGGCCGGCTCCGCGTTGTCACGGTCGATCTTGTTGATGACGATGACGACCTTCAGCCCGTGCTGCAGGGCCTTGCGGAGCACGAAGCGGGTCTGGGCCTGGGGGCCGTCGTAGGCGTCGACCACGAGGAGCACGCCGTCGACCATCCGCAGGGCCCGCTCCACCTCGCCGCCAAAGTCGGCGTGGCCCGGGGTGTCGACGATGTTGATGATCTTGTCCTGCCAGTGGACGGAGGTGTTCTTCGCCTTGATCGTGATGCCCTTCTCGCGCTCGAGGTCCATCGAGTCCATGGCGCGCTCCTCGACCTGCTGGTTGGCGCGGAAGACGCCGCCCTCCTTCAGGAGCTTGTCGACGAGGGTGGTCTTCCCGTGGTCGACGTGGGCGATGATGGCGATGTTACGGATGCTCTGATTCATGGGCGGCGCGGCAAGGCGGGATGGAAAAGGGTCGACCGTGCGGACCGCGCCGGCCGAAGGCAAGGCAAGCTTTCGCACCGCCGGCGGGTGCCGGCCCCGCCCCGCTCAGGGCAGGTAGGCGCGTTCGCGGAACCAGTGCAGCAGCTGGTCGCCCCAGGGTGGCGCGGGCCGGTCGGGCCGGCCGAAGCCGAGGCCGTGGGCCCCCTTCTCGTACACGTGGAGGGAGAAGGGGACGCCGGCGCGGCGCAGGGCCGCCGCGAAGAGGAGCGAGTTCTCGACCGGGACGCCCTTGTCCTCGACCGTGTGCCAGAGGAAGCAGGGGGGCGTGTCGGCGGTGACCTGCAGCTCGTTGGAGAGGTGGCGCACCAGCGCGGGGTCGGGGTTTTCGCCGAGCAGGTTGCGGCGGGAGCCGGCGTGGGCGAATTCGAGGAGGGAGATGACAGGGTAGCAGAGGATGCCGAGGTCGGGGCGGGAGCTCTCGCGTTCGACCGGATCCGCGTCGTCGGCCCGGCCGGCGTCGAAGTGGGTGAGGAGGGTGGAGGCGAGGT
Organism: Opitutaceae bacterium; assembly: GCA_027485815.1. GTDB lineage: Bacteria > Verrucomicrobiota > Verrucomicrobiia > Opitutales > Opitutaceae > ER46. Next base: position 93,761 of record JAIXQE010000220.1, on the reverse strand, counting down.
GGCCGCCGGCGGAGGAGCCGATCACGCCGATGCGGCGCGGGTCGAGGCCGTCGCGGCGGGCGAAGCCCCGGACCATCCGGAGTGCGCGCGCGGCGTCCTGGAGCATCACGGGGTGGCGGTAGCCGGCGGAGCCGAGGCGGTACTTGAGGACGTAGCAGGTGATGCCGTGGCGCGTGAGGAACTCGGCGTAGCCCGTGCCCTCGTGCTCGGCGAGGCTGCCGTAGCCCCCGCCGGGCAGGATCAGCATCGTCGCGCCGGAGGGTCGGCCCGCGGGCGCGTACGGGGTGAGGGTGGGGATGTCCTGCGGCCGCTCCCCCGTGGCGCCCGGAGCCGCGCCCGCCCAGAGGCGGATCGGGCCCATCACCTGGGCGTAGGGCACCGCCTTTTCGGCGGCGGATAGGGAGGGGAGCAACGGGGCGGCCGCGAGCAGGGCGGCGCAGGCGAGGAGGATACGGGGCATCCGGCGAGCACAAGCGGCCGCGGCCGCCGCGACAAGCCCGCGTCGCGCGCAAAATCGGGTTGCAGCCTCCGGGGGGGGCTCCCTCACTCGCCCGGCCCGCGCATGGCGTTCAACCTCCAGAAAGTCCTCAAGGCCCTGCTCCTCTCCTCGAGCCAACCGCTCGCGATCAAGGACATCCAGGCTGCCTTCACCCGGTTCCACGAGCAGCAGGCGCTGCCCGGGATGGACCGGCCCGCGGGGCCGGAGCCGGCCGCCGGGGAAGTCGCCTCCGCCGCCCCCGCGCCCGCCCCGGAGGAGGCCGCCGAGGTGGTCGTGGAGCCCGCCGCCGGCGACCCCGAATTGTATGTCGACGTCCCTTCGCTGGTCACCGCGACCCAGATCCGCGAGGCGATGGACGCGATCGCCGCGCAGCTGCGCGCCGCGGGCGACGGGCTGCTCCTGATCGAGGGCAACGCGGGCTACCGGCTGGTCACCGAACCCCGCTTCGCGCGCTGGGTCCGGATTTTGCGGCAGGAGCCTCCTCCGGTGAAGCTCACGCAGTCCGCCCTCGAGACGCTGGCCGTGATCGCCTACCGCCAGCCGGTCACCCGCACCGAGATCGAGAACATCCGCGGGGTTTCCGCCGAGGCCGGGCTGAACAAGCTGCTGGAGCGGGACCTCGTCTACATCGTGGGACGCGCCGACACCCCCGGCCGGCCGATCCAATACGCGACCACCGACGACTTCCTCGAGTTCACGGGCATCAAGTCCCTCGACGAACTGCCCGCCTCCGACGTGCTCTCGTCGCGGCAGATCGACGAGTGGCTGCGCAAGTCGGAGAACACCAAGGCGCCCGGTGACCTCGACATGGGCCTCCCCGACGAGCAGCTGCCGCTGGAGGCGCCGCTGCCGGCCGCGGCGGATCCCGCCCCGGACCCCGCCCCCGAGGCAGCGGCCGAGCCCGCTTCCCCCGCGGACGGATCCGCGCCGACCACCCCGACCCCCGCCTGAAATGGACCTCGGCCCCATCCGCGACCAGATTGACCAGATTGACCACCAGTTGGTGGAACTCCTGAACCGCCGCCTCTCCCTCGCGGCGGAGATCGGCAAGGTGAAGCGGAACGCCGGCGGCCAGATCTACGTCGCGGAGCGGGAGGACGCCGTGCTGCGCAAGGTCACCGCGCGCAACCGGGGACCGATCCGCGACGAGGCGCTGCGCGCGATCTACCGCGAGATAATGTCCGCGGCGATCGCCCTCGAGAAGCCGCTGCTCATCGCCTACCTCGGCCCCGAGGCGAGCAACACCCACGCGGCCGCGCTGCGGAAGTTCGGCGCCAGCGTGGGCTACCATCCGATGGCCACCGTCGCGGACATCTTCACCGCGGTGGAGAAGGGGGAGACGGACTACGCCGTGATCCCGATCGAGAACTCGACCGAGGGCTCGGTGCGCGAGGCGCTCGACAGCTTCGTGGAGAGCGACGTGAAGGTGGTCGCGCAGGTCTACATGGAGATCAACCACGCGCTCATCTCCACCGCGCCGCTCGAGGCGGTGACGCGCGTGTATTCGAAGGACCAGGCGTTGGCGCAGTGCCGGCACTGGCTGCAGCGGCACCTGCCGCACGCGCAGCTGGTCGACGCACCCAGCACCTCCCGGGCCGTGCAGCTCGCCCAGGCCGAGCCGGGCGCGGCGGCGGTCGCGGGTGAACTCGCGGCGGAGCATTACGGCGTGCCCGTCCTGGTCCGGAACATCCAGGACAAGGCCGACAACACCACGCGCTTCTTCGTGCTGGGCCGCCAGCCGTCCGGCTCGGCCGGCGCGGGCAAGGATCTCACCAGCCTGCTGGTCTCCCTGGGCGACGAGGCCGCTTCCCATTCCGGCGCGCTCCTGCGGATGCTGATGCCGCTGGCCGAGCGTGGGATCAACCTCTCCAAGATCGAGTCGCGCCCCAGCAAGCGGCGCCCGTGGGATTACTACTTCTTCCTCGACGTCACCGGACACTACGAGGATCCGGCGATGCGCGAGGCGGTGGCCGAGCTACGCCGCTTCTGCCCGCTGGTGAAGTGGCTGGGCAGCTATCCGCAGGTGGGGTGACCGCCGCGTCCGGCGGGATCGCCCGGGATCACGGGCGATTCAGGGACGGCTGCAGGCTGGCGGTGAGTGCGAGGAGAGCGTCGAGCATCTTCACGCTGGCCTCGGGTTCCAGTTGGTTGGTGCCGGGCCACGTTTCATAGCCCCCGAGCGCGAAGTGCCGCGGGGTGGGCAGGTAGCCGAAGTAGCCGTGGTTTAGCTCGACCATGAACGATCGGCGGAAGGGGCTGCGCCGGCGGTATTCCAGGCCGGTCTCGGCGAAGGTCTCGCACGGGAAGGTGCCGATCGCCACGTCGCCGATCCGCAGGGCCTGCAGGGGGATCCGCGCCGGCGGGCGGGATTCGGCGAGCACCTGCACCCGGGCGGCGTACGAGAGCCGCTGCACCCAGTCGGGGGTGGTCGCGAACTTGGCGCCCACGGGAATGTCGCCCTTGGTGACCCGGGGGGCCCGGGCCTCGGTCTCGCGCGCCCAGGCCACGAGTTCCGGCGGGATGGAGCGCCAGGCCACGGGCATTTCCCGGTAGGCGGCCGCGAGGGTGGGGGCGCGTTCCCAGCTGATGCCGGCGAGGGCCGCGTGCACGCGCCGGGCGACGTCGCGTCCGACCAGGTTCATCTGCTCGTAGGGGGCGCGCGCGGGGCGTTTCGCGAGGCGGAAGTCGATGTTGTTGATGTCGCCGCTCGTCCCGTTCGCGAGCAGGGCCACGCATGGCCGGGTTGCCGCCGGGTGGGCGGACAGCCGCTCGATCTCCCCGCAGAACACGCCGAAGTAGTCCGCGGAGATGCTGCGGCTGCCGACGCCCCCGACGTAGTGGAGCGAGTAGGCGGCGAACACGGAGATGAGCGCGCCGGAGCCGGGTTCCCGCAGGGCGAGGAAGGAGACGGTCGGGTCGATCGGGCCGGCGGGTTCGACGAGGTCCGGGCTGCCCGCGGCGGGATTCATCTTCACCTGGTCCACCTGGCCGAAGGGGTTGGGCGGTGCCTTGCCCTCGCGCATTACCCAACGCCGGTTGTGCACGTGCTCCGGGATGTCGACCGTGCCAAAGCCGAGTTCCGCCGGGCGGAGCGCGTTGAGGGCGCGGCGCACCCCGTCGGCGACGCGCGTCGCCACGAAGCGCTGGTAGTCGTCGAGCGGCTGCTCGGCCGCGAAGCGGCTGGCGCCGAGCGCGCTGCCGGCGGAGTGCGTGTGGGTGCCGGCGACGAGGACGTGGGTCGGCGGGATGCCGGTGGCCGCCTCGATGAGGCGGCGCGCCTCGGTGCTCACCGACGCGTGCAGGCCGAGCAGGTCGCAGACCACGAGGGCGAGGCGCGTGCGCCCGTCATCAAGGACGAGGCAGCGGGCGTGCAGCTCGTCGTGGACGTCCTGCGCGGGGAAGGGGGAGAAGCCGCCGACGATCGGAGTGCCGAGCGGAGGCGTGAGGTTGCTGGTGGCGGCGCCGGCGCGGAAGCCGGCGGGGGGCGTGGCCGCGGAAAGTCCGGCGAGCGCCGCGGCGAGGAGGCAGGGCAGGAGGACGAGGCGGAGGGGCATAAGCGGGGTGCCCCAACCTCGCGGCGCGTCGGTCCGGCGGCGAGGGGAAAGCGGACTCCGCCGGGCCGTCTTCCGACTCAGAAGCGCTCGGCCATCGCCACCGCCTTGAACAGGGCGGCCGCCTTGTTGACGGTTTCCTGGTATTCGGCGGCTGGCACCGAGTCGGCGACCACCCCGGCGCCGGCCTGGATGTGGACCTGACCGTCCTTGAGCAGGGCGGTGCGCAGCATGATGCAGGTGTCGAGGTTCCCGTCGTAGCCGACGTAGCCGAGGGCGCCGGCGTAGCAGCCGCGGGGGGAGGGTTCGCTGGCGGCGATGATCTGCATCGCCCGGATCTTCGGCGCCCCGGACACGGTGCCGGCGGGGAAGGTTGCGCGCAGCAGGTCGTAGCCGGTGCGTCCGGGCGCGATGCGGCCCTCGACCTGGGAGACGATGTGCATCACGTGCGAGTAGCGCTCGATCACCATCATCTCCGGGACCTGCACCGAGCCGTAGGCGCAGACGCGGCCGATGTCATTGCGGGCGAGATCGACCAGCATCAGGTGCTCGGCGCGCTCCTTCTCGTCGGCCAGCAGTTCCCGCTCCAGCGCGGCGTCCTCGGCCGGCGTGGCCCCACGGCGGCGCGTGCCGGCGATCGGGCGGATCTCGACGCGACCGTCGGTCAGGCGCACGTGCACCTCCGGGGAGGCGCCGACGAGCGCGAAGTCCTCCGCCTCGAGGATGAACAGGTACGGGGAGGGGTTCACCGTGCGCAGCGCCCGGTACAGGTCGAGGGCCGGCCGGGTGAAGGGCCGCGAGAATCGCTGCGAGGGCACGAACTGGATGATATCCCCCGCGCGGATGAACTCCTGCCCGGCCGTCACCGCCGCCTCGAAGGCGGCCGGGGTGAAGTTGCCCGGCGGAATCTGCACGGGGCCCGGATCCACCACCGGGGCGGGGGCAAGGGCGCGCGGGTGGCGGAGCAGTTCGTGCAGTTCCCGCAGTTCGCGCACCGCGGCGTCGTAGGCGGCGTCCGCGGCCGCGGGCTCGGCGACGTGCGCGTTCACGCAGAGGCGCAGGGTCTGGCGGGCGCGGTCGAAGATCAGGAGCGAATCCACCAGCAGGAAATAGAGCAGGGGCGTGCCGAGGCCCGGGCCGGGGGCGGAGGGCACGCTCGGTTCGAGCCGGGTGACGTACTCGTAGGCGAGGAATCCGACCGCCCCGCCGGTGAAGCGCGGCAGTCCCGGGAGCGAGACGGGCCGGTAGCCCCGGAGTTCGTCCTCCAGCAGCGTGAGCGGATCGGCGGGCGTGGGCACGGTCACCGGCGCGCGGCCGGGTTCCCGGATTTCGGTGGTGGCGGGACCGCACGCGAGGATGCGGCGCGGGCGGCAGCCGATGAAGCTGTACCGGGAGAGGTGCTCGCCGCCCTCCACCGACTCGAGCAGGAACGAGGGCCCGGCGGCGCGGAGCTTGGCGTAGGCCGAGACGGGGGTCTCGAAGTCCGCCATCAGGTCGGTCGTGACCGGGATGACGTTGCCCTGCCGGGCGAGGCTCGCGAAGGCCTCGCGGGTCGGATGGATGTTCATACGGCGACCCGCGGTGATGCCCGCGGGCGCCGGCGCGGGCAAGGCGAATGACGGCCGGGCTACTGCTTCCGCGGGGCCGCCCGGCCGCTGGGCGCGGCCGGATCGTAGGCGGGATTCGGGACCGGAAACCGCGCGCCCACGTCCTGTTGCCACGCGCGCAACTCGGCGCGGAGGGTGGCCACGCGGGCGGGTTCCCGCGCCGCGAGGTCACGCTGTTCGCCCAGGTCCTCGCCGAGGTGGAAGAGTTCCTCCCGCCCGTCCTCCAGCCAAGTGATGAGCTTCCAGTCGCCCCGCCGGACGGCGGCGGAAGGGGCGCCGCCCTGGTTGCCGTAATGCGGGTAATGCCAGAAGAGCGCGCGCTCGGCGGCGGCCTCCCCGCGCAGGAGCGGGACCAGGCTGCGGCCGTCCCGCTCCGCCGGGGGCGGCGGAAGGCCGGCGGCCGCGAGGAACGTGGGGAGGAAGTCCGGACTGCTGACCGGGGCCGCGACCACGCTCCCGGGCCGGGCGACCCCCGGCCAGCGGACAATCAGCGGCACGCGGATGCCGCCCTCGTACATCCAACCCTTGCCCGCGCGCAGCGGCCGGTTCGAGGTGGGCGAACCCTCGCTGGTGGACAGGCCTCCGTTGTCGCTGGTGAAGATGACGAGCGTGTCCTCCCGCCGGCCGAGGTCGTCGAGGGCCTGCAGGACGCGCCCGACGGCGAGGTCCATCGCCTCGACCATCCCCGCGTAGACGGCGTGGCTCTGGACCTCGCGGACCTCCCGCTCGCCTTCGCGGCCCCAGCGTTCGCCGAGACCGAGGCGGCGGCGCTTCTCCTCGTACTTCAACCGCAGGTCCTCGCGGGCCATCAGCGGCGTGTGGACGGAATAGAAGGGGAAATAGACGAGGAAGGGCCGGTCGCGCTGGGCGGCGATGAACTTGACGGCCTCCTGCGCGAGGCGATCCGGCAGGTGCTCCCCGTCGGGTCCGTCGGGGAGGCGCGGGTTGCCGTAGGGGGAGAAGTAGCGTTTCCCGCCGTAGGGTCCGCCCCGTTCGTTGCCGCCCAAGTTGAAATCGAAGCCCTGGTTTTCCGGCCACCACCCCTCGGGACCGAGGTGCCACTTCCCAGCGAAGAAGGTCGCGTAGCCGGCGGCCTTGAGGGACTTCGCGGCGGTGGGCGCGTCGAGTGCGAGCCGGTCCGCGTACGTGGCGGGGAGGGAGCGGGTGTTGCGCTTCCATTGCTCCGGCTTGAGCGGGGCGCCGATGAAGTCGGTGATCCCGGTGCGCTGGGGCCAGCGGCCGGTGAGGATGCTCGCGCGGGTGGGCGAGCATACCGGGCAGGCCGCGTAGGCGTCGGTGAAGCGGGCGCCCTCGCGCGCGAGGCGGTCGAGGTGCGGCGTCTCGTAGAACGTGCTCCCGTAGGCGCCGAGGTCGCGCTGGCCGAGGTCGTCCGCGAGGAAGAACACGATGTTGGCCGGGCGCGGGGGAGACCCGGCGGGGAGCGCCCCCGCGAGCAGCAGCGGGGCGAGGACGAGGGGGAGGAGGCGCATCGGGAGGTCAGTTGGCGCTCTTGGCCTGCTTGCCCTTCGCCTTGCCGCCGCCGCCGTGCTGGTAGGTGCGCCACCAGGGCGGGCCCTCGGCCTCGATCTCCCCGTTCAGGCGGCGCAGGGCCGCGGTCATCTCGGCCAGCCGCGCCGGCTCGAGCGCCGAGAGCTCGGTGGCCTCGCGCGGATCGCGCTGCACGTTGTACAGTTCAAACTGCGTGAGCTGCTCGTCGGCCAGGATCTTCCAGTCGCCGATCCGCATCGCGGTCTTCAGCGGCTCCGGGGAGATGGCGCAGCGCCAGTAAAGGGGACGGGCGCGCGCGACGGGCTGGCCCGTCAGCGCCGGGAGGAAATCCCCGCCGTCGAGCACCCGGTCCGCCGGCAGGGCCGCGCCGGCCAGCTTCGCCGCGGTGACGAACAGGTCCGAGCCGATGACGGGTACGTCGGAAACCGTGCCGGGAGCGATGCGGCCGGGCCAGCGGACGAGTCCGGGCACGCGAATGCCGCCCTCGTAGACGGACCGCTTGCGGCTGCGGAGTCCGCCGGTCGAGCCACGGCCCGGGGTGCGAATGCCGTCGCCCTCCGGACCGTTGTCCGAGGTGAAGAACACGAGCGTGTCGCCCGCGAGGCCCAATTCGTCCAGCGCGCGCACGAGGCGGCCGAAGGCGTGGTCGAGCTGCGTGACGTTGGCGTGGTGCTCCTGCTGGATGTCGTCGGTCAGCCCCGGGTACAGCGCCTTGAAGGCGGGGTCGGACTTGATCGGGTAATGCGGTTCGTGGGCCCAGACGGAGAGGAGGAACGGCCGCGCGGGATCGCGGTGTTGCCGGAGCCAGCCGATGGCCTCGTCGACGATGAAGGGCGCGGAGTAGCCCTGCACGGGCCCGACGGGGCGGCCGTTGCGCACGAAGTTGGTGGGGTTCTCGTGCGAGGGCGCGGCGTTGTTCTGGGTGGCGAGCCACCAGTCGTAGCCGTGGTCGTTGGGTTGGGGCTGCGTGGGCTGGTTGAAGTGGGAGTTGAGGTGCCATTTGCCCACGTGGCAGGTGGCGTAACCCTGGGCGCGGAGGAGCTTGGGCAACGCGATCTCGCTGGTGCGCAGGTGCACCTCGCGGCCCTCGGGGATCCAGGTGAAGACGCCGTTCCGGTACGGGGTGCGTCCGGTCAGGATCGCCGAGCGCGAGGGGCTGCAGACGGCGCTCGCGGCGTAGCACTGGGTGAGGCGGGCGCCTTGGCGGGCGAAGGCGTCGAGGTGCGGGGTCTGGATCACCGGATGCCCGTAGACGCCGAGGTCACCCCAGCCGAGGTCGTCTGCGAGGAAGATCACGATGTTGGGCGGGCGCGGGGTCGCGGCGGCGAGGAGGGCCGGCAACAGCAGCGCGAGGGCGAGGCGGAGGGAGGAGCGGCGCATCGGGGGAAGGCGGGTTCAGGGTTGGGCCGCGGCGGCGAGGCCGGGGACGGCGACGGGGAAGAGGGCGTTGGGCTGCATTTCCCGCCGGAGGACGTCCTCGGCCGCGCGGATCAGTTCGGGCCGTTCCGCGGCGAGGTTGCGGGCTTCGCCGGGATCCCGGGCGAGGTCGTAGACCTCCCAGCCGCCGGGCTGCGGGGTCCGGAGGCCGCGGCGCACGGCCTTCAGGTCGCCCAGTTGCACCGCGACCTGCCCGCCGTATTCGGGGAACACCCACACCATTGGCGTGCGGCGGGGCGCGGCGCGGCCCGTGGTGAGGGCGGGCCAGAGGCTTTCGCCGTCGAGGCCTGCGGGGGCCCGCAGGCCGGCGGCCTCGCAGAGCGTCGGAAACCAGTCGGCGAAGTAGCCGGGTTGCTCGTTCACCCGCCCGGCGGGGATGCGGCCAGGCAGGCGCGCGATCATCGGCACGCGGAGGCCGCCCTCGTAGACGCTGCCCTTGAAGCCGCGCAGCGGCCCCGTGCTGGCGAAGAACGCGGGATCGGCGCCGCCGACGTGGAACTTCGTGCCCTTCGGCCCCTCGTGCGTGGTGCCGTTGTCGCTGGAGAAGACCACGAGGGTCCGTCCCGCGACGCCGGCCTGGTCGAGGGCGGCGAGGACGCGGCCGACGTGGTCGTCGAGCATCGCGATCATCGCCGCGTAGCCGGCGCGGGGGCGCGGGTGGGGCAGGTAACCGGATTCGCCGCGGTAGGGTTCGGGGTCCCACTCCCGCGGAAACCGGTCGACCCATTCGGGGGGCGGGTGCATCGCGACGTGCGGCTCGATGAAGGGCAGGTAGAGGAAAAAGGGACGTGCCGCCTGGCGGCGGATGAAGTCCTCCGCCTCGGCGACCATCGCGCGGGACGAATACCGCTCGCCCTGCCAGTCCTCGAGGCGGACCGGGCCCTCGGGTTGCCGCGCCCGGCCCGGAACGGGTTTGGCGTTGAGGGGCACCTTCTCGGCGTTCCGCCACAGCGTGGCGGGGAAGAAGCTGTGGGCGACGGCCTGGCAGTTGTAGCCGAAGAACAGGTCGAAGCCCTTCCGGTTGGGGTCGCCGGTGCTGCCGACCGGACCGAGGCCCCATTTGCCCATCGCTCCGGTGGCGTAGCCGGCCTGCTGGAAGACCTGCGCGATCGTCACGGCCTCCGCCGAAAGCGGGTGCTGGCCCTCCTCCCACTTCGCGTCGCTGAGCTTGGCCTGACGGTTGCCGCGGATCTCGGCCCGGCCGAGGTGGCGGCCGGTCATGAGCACGCAGCGCGACGGGGCGCACACCGGGGCGCCGCTGTAGTGACGGGTGAAGCGCATCCCCTCGGCGGCGAGGCGGTCGAGGTTCGGCGTGGGGATCTTCCGCTGCCCGTAGCTGCCGAGCTCGGCCCAGCCGAGGTCGTCGGCGAGGATGAAGACGACGTTGATCTGCTCCGGCGCGGGTGCGGCGGCCAGGGCGGCGGCCGGCGGCAGCAGGCCGAGGAGGGCGAGGGACAGGTTGAGCAGGCGCATGGGAGGATCAGGACTTGGGCCGGGCCGCCTTGGCCTTGGCCGGTGACTTCCGGGCGCCCCGCTGCTCGAGCGGGGGCAGCGGACCACCGCGGGCCGCGAGTTCGCGGTCGCAGAGGGCGCGGAGTTCCGCCAAGGCGGCGGCCGCGGCGGGGTCGCCGGCGAGATTCGCGAGCGCATCCGGGTCACGCTGGAGATCGTGGAGGAATTCGTAGGTCGGCTGCTGATCGAAGTAGCGCGCGTAGAGCCAGCGGGTGGTCCGCACCCCCTCCCAGGTCAAGGTGGGGGCGAGGTCGACGTGCTCGCAGAGGAAGTGCTGGCGCCAGCCCGCGGGCGTTTCCCCGCGCACGAGGGGCGTGAGGCTCCGGCCCTCGTAACCGGCCGGCGCGGCCACGCCCGCCCAATCGAGGAACGTCGGCGCCAGGTCCACGTTCAGCGCGAGGGCGTCGACCACGCGGCCCCGCCGGTCGCGAGGCAGGCGCGGGTCGAAGACGAGGAGCGGCACCCGCAGCGATTCGTCGTAGTGGGACCACTTGCCCTGGAAGCCGCGGTCCCCGAGGTAATACCCGTTGTCCGCCGAGTAAACCACGATGGTGTTGTCCGCCAGCCCCGCGGCCTCGAGGGCGGCGAGCACGCGGCCGATGGCGTGGTCGATGCCGGTGATCATCCGCAGGTAGGCGCGGACGTTGGTGGCGTACTTTTCCGGCGTGTCGTAGCCCCAGAAGAAGCGCTGCCGGTTGATCGATTCGAGGAGGAACGGCGGATGGGCGGCGACCACCGCGGCGCCGCCGAGCCGCGGTGGCGGGATCGCCTGATCCTCGTACAGGCCGTCCGCGGAGGGCGGCCAGGGGTAGTGTCCGACGCCGGGCCGCCGGTCGTTGTCCTCGGCGTGGGAGGCGTTGAACCAGAGGTGCAGGAGGAACGGCTGATCCGGCCGCTGCGCGCGGAGGAAGTCGATCCCGCGGTCGCAGACGAGGTCGGTCTCGTGGCGGCGCGTGCCGTCCGGCAGGGTCTTGAAGTACGGATTGCGCCCGATGGCCTCGAAGACGTCGAACTGGGCGGCGGGCACGAAGCCGGGCGGCCCCTGGAAGTGCCACTTGCCGAAGTGGGCGGTGCGGTAGCCCGCGGCGCGGAGCTGGGTCGGCAACAGGTGCGCGACCGCGGCCGGGGTCACGACGGGCACGGCGTCCCGCTGCACGTGGGTGCGCGCCCACTGGCCGGTGAGGGTGACGGCCCGGCTGACCCAGCAGACGGAGGTGGTGACGAACGCCTCGCGGAAGCGGACGCCGTCGCGCGCGAGGCGATCGAGGTTTGGCGTGCGGAGGAACGGGTGGCCCGCGACGCCGAGGGTGTCGTGGCGCTGGTCGTCCGCGAGCAGGAACAGGATGTTCGGCGGCCGGTTCGCCGCGGCGGCCGTCGCACCGGCGGCCGGGAGGAGCCCCGCGAGGAGCAGGGCGGCGGGGAGCAGCGGGCGCATCGGCGGGCTCAGCGGGTCCAGGCGGCCTGGGTCTTCCGGGGCGCGGCGTCCCACCAACCCTCGACGCGGGCGGCGAGGCGGGCGACCACCTCCGGGTTCGCGGCGGCGAGGTTGCGGTCCTCGTGCGGGTCGGCGAGCAGGTCGTAGAGTTGGGGTCGCGGATCGGTGCGCGGGTTGGACGAGGCGTAGCGGGCGCTGACCGCGCCGTCGTAGGTGAGCAGCAGCTTCCAGCGCCCCTCGATCACCCAGCGGTACACGAGGCTGGCGGCGGGCCGCTCGAGGTCGGCGATGTCGTGGGCGAAGGTCTCTCCGAACACCTCCTGGCGCGGGGTGGGCGCACCGGAGCGGAGAATCGGCAGGAGGTTGTAACCCGGCAGGCCGGCGGGGGCGGTGACCCCGGCGGCGGCGAGGAGGGTGGGCACGACGTCGACGCTGGAGCAGAGCTGCGTCCCCCGGCGGCCCGGCGCGATGGTGCCCGGCCAGCTGAAAAGCGTCGGCTGGCGGACGCCGCCCTCGTTGGCGGTCTGCTTGGAGCGCGGGGCGTAACCCGGGCCGTTCTCCTGCTGGATCCAGCCGTTGTCGGCGATGTAGACGACAACGGTGTCTCGGGTCAGCCCCTTGGCCTCTAGGCGGTCGAAGAGCTGGCCGCAGGTCTCATCGAACGACTCGACCATCGCGTAGTAGCGGGCCACGTGGTCGGAGGTCACGCCCTTGGCCTTGTACTTTTGGAACAGGCGGTCGGGTGGGGTGTGTGGGGTGTGCGGCAGGAACGGGGCGTACCAGAGGAAGAACGGCTTCCGCGCCGCGGTCGCCTCGTCGATGAAGTTGAAGATCGGCTCCATCCCCTCGCGCCCGATGCGGAGGCCGTCGTCCCCGTGCCGGCCGCCCGGCTGGGGAAAGCCGCGGGTCATCCCGTGGGTGAACCCGCCGCGCCGGTAGCCGCCCTCCCACCACTTGCCCGACTGGTGGCTGAGGTAACCGCGTTCGCCCAGCAGGCGCGGCAGGGTCGGGATGCGGTCGAGGTGGCTGATGAGTTGCTCGCGCAGGCGCTGGTAGGCCGCGGGCTCGCCGGCCGCCTTCTTGGCTCCCTTCTTCGCGCCCTCCTTCGCCGGGGCCGTCATCTCGGGCAGGAACGCGGGATCGTTGCCGCTGACGCGATGCTGGTGCGCGTAGAGGCCGGTCGCGAAGGTCGCGAGCGCGGGCCGGCACAGGGCGGTGGGCACGTAGCCGCGCTCGAACACCGCGCTCCGCGCCGCCAGGCGGTCGAGGTGCGGCGTCTCGATGACCCGGTGGCCCATGAAACCGTAGTCGGTCCACGCGTGGTCATCCGAGATGATGAACACCAGGTTCGGCGCCGCGGGCCGCGGCGCGGCGCTCTCGGCCGCGTAGGCCGCGGACGTCAGGGCGAGGAGGCAGGGCAGGAAGAGGCGGGGCATGGAGATCAGGGAACGAGGGTGAGGTTGAGGCGGCGCACGTCCATCACGCTGGCGCCGGGAATCTCGAGGGCGCGGAGGGTCAGGGCCCCGCGGCCGCGCTCCAGCTGGATGCGGCCCAGGCGCAGCGGACGAAACTCCTTCATCTGCGATTCACCGGCCGGGCGCGGCAGGGTGTCCTGGTTGGTCCACAGCGGCGGATCCCAGCCCGGGGCGACCTTCCCGGTAAGGGCCCGGCCGTTGAAGCTCAGTTCGACGGTGGCGCCGGCATCCGGCACCGGGCAGGTGTAGTCGATGACCACCTCGTAGGTGCCGGTGGTCGCGACCTCCACGTCCCAGGTGATGCGGTCGTCGCGGGTGCGCCAATTGACGAAGTAGGACGAGTTCGGGGCACTGCTGCTGCGGCGAACCTCGCCGCGCGTCACGCCGTCGCGGGCGGGGAGCGGCGTCCAGGGGAACTCGCGGTAACCGACCGGATAGGGGCGGTCGTCCGGCACGACGAAGGCGGGGGCCTTGCCGTTCTTGCGGGCCTTGGCGGCGTCGCCGGTGGCGGCGGTGGCGGCCGCGGCGACGGCCGGGCCGAAGACATCCTGGCGCCAGGCGTTGACGGCCTCCCGGAGGCGGGCGGCGTCGGCCGGCCGGTCCGCGGCGACGTCGCGCGTCTGACCCGGGTCCTCGGTCATGTCGAACAGGGCGCCGCGGGGGTCGAGGCGGTAGCGTTGGGTGCGGACGCTGATCTGGCCGTTCTGGTGGGTGAAGATCGGGCGGTCGGGCCAGCCGGCGGACCGGCCGAGCAACAGCGGGGAGAGGTCGAGGCCGTCGAGCGGGCGGTCGCCGACGCGCGGGATGCCGGCGAGGGCGGTAAGGGTCGGCAGGAGGTCGATCGCGCCGGTGATCTCGCGCACGACGGTGCCGGGCGCGATGCGGGCGGGGAACCGGATCATCCCGGGGGAGCGGATGCCTCCCTCGTCGACGGTACCCTTGCGACCCTTCATCCCGTCGTTCCAGCGCCAGGAGTTCGGGCCGTTGTCGGAGAAGTAGACCACGATGGTGTCGCGGGCGAGGCCGAGCTCGTCGAGGCGCCTAAGGATGCGGCCGACGTTGGCGTCCTGGTTCTCGAGCATCGCGTAGGCGCACCGCGTGTGCTCGGGCACCTCGAGGCTGGGGTCGGTCGCGGTCTGGGCGACCGGGCGGTCCTTCCAGCGAGCCCAGTCGGCGGCGGGTGCCGTCCACGGGGAGTGGGGGGTGGTGAAGGGCACGTAGCAGAGGAAGGGCCGTTCGCGGTTCCGATCGATGAACGCGAGGGCGCGGTCGGTGCACAGGTCCACGATGTAACCCTTTTCGCGGATCATCCGGCCGTTGTCCTCGATCTCGGGATCGAAGTACTCGCCCCAGTGGCCCGAGGTGTGTCCGTAGTAGTCGTCGAAGCCGCGCGCCCGGGGGTGGTAGGGCCACTGGCTGCCGTTGTGCCACTTGCCGAACGCGCCCGTGGCGTAGCCGGCCGCCTTGAAGGCGTCCGCCACGGTGCGTTCGTCGACGTTGAGCCGCTCAAGGCCGGTGGAGACGCCGCGCACGCCGCCGCGGGAATGGTAGCGGCCGGTGAGGAACTCGGCGCGCGTCGGGGCGCAGACCGCGCAGACGAAGAAACGGTCGAGGCGTGCGCCGCCGAGGCCGATGGCGTCGATGTTGGGTGTGCGGATGGCCTGATTGCCGTTGATGCCGTAGTCGCCCCAGCCGGCGTCATCGGCGAGGAAGACGACGACGTTCGGCGGGCGGGCGGCCGCCGCGGCCAGGGCGACGGCGGGCAGGGGCAGGAGGGCGCAAAGGAGCAGGCGGAGGAGGTGCATCGGGGAAGGGGAGGCTCAGTCCTGGTCGGGCACGACCGCGGCCTTGCGGGCCTTGCCGGTGCGCGGCGCGCCCTGGTCGGCGGCCTGTTCCGCGGGGGTCTTCAGGCGCGGCATCGCGGCGCCCACCGAGGTCCGCCAGGCGGCCAGCTGACCGCGGAGCGCCGCCGCGCGGGCGGGTTCCGTGGCGGCCAGGTCCTGCGTTTCCCCGGGGTCGCGCGCGAGGTCGTAGAGTTCGACCCGCCCCGTCTCGAAGTACTCGAGGAGCTTATGCGTGCCGGCGTGGATCGCGCCCACCGGGCCGGTGCGCCACCCGCTCGGGTGCACGTAGGATTCGAGGTAGCCGGGGAAGTGCCAGTAGATCGCCGGCCGGCCGAGGTCGGCGGTCGGGTTGCGCCACAGGGGGAGCAGGCTCACCCCGTCGAGGACCTGGCCGGCCGGCGGGCGGCCGCCCGCGACGTCCAGCAGGGTCGGGTAGAGGTCGATGTGCGCCGCCGGCTGGTCGCTGGTCGTGCCGGCCGGGACCACCCCCGGCCAGCGGACGATGAACGGCACGCGCAGTCCGCCCTCGTAGAGGGTGCCCTTGCCGCCGCGCAGCGGCCAGTTGTCGGTGAAGCCGCGCTTCTCCGAGGCCGGTTCGGTGCGGTCGTAGCCGCCGAGGCCCCCGTTGTCGGAGGAGAAGATGAGGACGGTGTCCCGCGCGAGGCCGAGCTCCTCCAGGCGCGCCATGATCCGGCCGACGCTCTCGTCGACGCTCTGGATCATGGCGGCGTAGGTCGGGTGCCAGTGCCGCCCCGCGGGCGGCCGTTGCTCCCAGCGGGCGACGAGCTCGGGCTTCGCCTGGATGGGGGTGTGGACGGCGAAGTGCGGCAGGTAGAGGAAGAAGGGCCGATCGCGGTGGCGGCCGATGAAGTCCACCGCCCGGTCGGTCAGGAAGTCGGCGAGGTACTGGTCCGGCGGGACCTCCACCGGCGGCACGGTGGTGGCCTTGAAGTGGCGGCCGTCGGAGACAAGGGCCTCGTCGAAGCCCCGGTCCGACGGATGGTACGGGCGGGCGGTGCCGAGGTGCCATTTGCCGAACATCCCGGTCACGTACCCCGCGCTCCGGATCGCGGCCGGCAGCAGGACCCGGTCGAGCGGCATCTGGGTCGTGTTGGCCGGGACGTGCATCCGCCGGGCGGCGGGTTCGCCGCGCTCGAGGGTGTTGACGGTGTACATCCCCGTCCGCGGCGCGTACTGGCCGCTCATCAGGACCGCCCGGGTGGGGGCGCAGTTCTGGGAGTTGTAGTAGCGCTGCAGGCGGAGGCCTTGGGACGCGAGGCGATCGAGGTTCGGCGTCTCGTAATAACGGGAGCCCTGGCAGCCGAGGTCGGTCCAGCCGAGGTCGTCCGCGAGGATGTAGATGATGTTGGGCGAGCGACGGTTGGCCTCGGCCGCCGTCAGGACGGGAGCGAGAAGCAGGCAGGCGGCGAGGAGGAGGCGCGGCATAATCAGGGGGCGGGCGCGCGCTGGGCGTCCGTGGCGGCGAGGAGGTGGCGGGGGATGCGGTCGGCGGGTTCCGCCAGTTGGAGCCCGCGGACCATCGTCTGCACGCGGGCCAGCGGCGCGCGGCCGTCGAGCCAGAGGAAGTCGAGGGCGTTGAGGGCGGCGAGCACCTCGGCGGGGGAGCCGCTGCGGATCACTTCGCCCAGCGCATTGAGGGCTGGTTCGAGTTCACCGAGGTGGCCGAGCGCCTCGGCGGCGGCGACGCGCACGTCGGCCGACTCGTCGCGGAGGGTGGCGAGCAGCGCCGGGCGGGCGGGCGCGGCTTGCGCCCCGAGGATCAGGCAGCCCTGCGCGCCCCAGTAACGGAGGACCGGATGGGCGTCGGCGAGGGCGGCCTGGAGGGCGGCGAGGTGACGCGGGGCGCGCGCCGCGGCCAGGTCCGCGAGGTCGACGACGCGCTCGATGGGATACGCCGGACTCCGGGCGTAGGCGATCAGGTCGCCGGCGCCGGCGAGGCGCTGGGCCATTCCCTCCGGGATGAAGCCGGTGTCGCGGGTCGCGATCAGGTGCGCCCGGAGCTTGGCGGCGAGGGCGCGCTGTGCTGCCGCCACCGCGGGCTGGCCGGCGAGGTTGCGCACCTCGTGCGGATCCCCGGCGAGCGCATAGAACTCCTCGGGCGGCTTGGGGCGCCAGTAGGCGGCCTGCACGGGATCGCATTTTCCCGCGAGGAAGGCCTCGTGCCACGAGCGCATGCTTGGCAGCACCTGGAACGGGTAGGAGTAGGGTTGGCCCCAGGGGCGGTGCGGGGAGTAGTTGCGCACGTAGCGGTGGTCGCGGTCGCGCACGGCGCGGACGACGTCGTGGCGCTCATCCATCCGGCCGCGGAAGAGGAAGACTTCCTCCCGCGCCGCCGCGCGCGGGCCCAGAAACGGCCGGCCCTCGTAGTTCTCGGGCACGGCCACGCCGCAGAGCTCCAGCAGGGTCGCGGTGAGGTCAACGAAGCTCACGGGCTGCTCCACCCACGATCCCGGCGCGACGGGGGCGAGGTGCGCCCATTTGGCCGGGAAACGCACGATCAGGGGCACGCGGGTGCCGGAGTCGTGGAGGTTGCGCTTCCCGCGGGGCAGCGCGCCCGCGTGATCCGCGTAGTAGAAGACGATGGTGTCCTCCGCGAGGCCCTCGCGCGCGAGCTCCGCGAGCAGTTCGCCCATCTGGCCGTCCATCACGGTGATCTGATCGTGGTAATTGGCCCAGTCGCGCCGGATCTCCGGCGTGTCCGGATGGTAGGGCGGCAGCGTCACGCGTTCCGGAGCGACGCGGAACGCGGTCTTGTCCGGCGCGGGGGCGACCTGGCTCTCGTGGCTCGAGGTCTGGTTGAAGACGGCGAAGAAGGGCTGTCCGGGCGCGCGGCTGCGGTAGTGGGCCCGCGGTCCGTTCTCGTCCCACGGCTTGCGGTCGAGGGTGACGTTGTAGTCGGTCTTGGCGTTGTTCGTGCAGTAGTAACCGGCGGCGCGGAGCAACTCCGGGTAAAGCCGGAACCCCGCCGGCAGCGGCACCCGGCTCCGGTGGTGCTGGGCGCCGAGGGACGTCGGGTACATCCCGGTGATCAGGGTGGTGCGCGCGCTGGAGCAGACGGGGGCGTTGGCGAAGGCCAGGCGGTAGCGCACGCCCTCCGCGGCGAGGCGGTCGAGGTGGGGCGTCTGCGCGTGGGGGTCGCCGTAGCAGCCGAGGTAGGGGCCGTTGTCCTCGCTGGTCAGCCACAGCACGTTCGGCCGGGTCGCCGGCGCCGCGGCGACGGCGGAGGCGGCGAAGGGCAACCCGAGGAGCGGCAGGGCCGCGAGCAGCGCGCGGCGAACGCAGCGGCGGATCAGGTTCATCGGTAGTCGGCGCCGGTCAGGCTTACTTCCACCGAACGCTGCCAGGCGTGCAGTTCCCGCAGCATGCGGGCGGCGACCTCGGGGTGGTCGGCGGAGACGTCCCGCTCCTCGCGCGGGTCGGCCAGCAGGTCGAAGAGTTGCACCCCGGAGCCCGCGCGGCCCTTGCGTTTCGCCCCCGCCTTGCCGCCGGCCTCGGCCGCGTCGGCGACGTAAAGCTTGAAGCGGTTGTCGGTCCACGCCGCCTCGCCGCCAAAGTCCTCGGTGCGGGCCACGGGGTGCCGGTAGTTGAGGAAATCAATCGCGGGGTTCCGCGTGGTCGGGGTGGTGCCGCGCGCCAGGTCCACGTCGATCCAGCGCGCGTTGCCCCGCTCGCGTTGCGCCGGGTAGCGCCAGAAGCCGATCGGCTGCGGGCGTTCGGTGATGGTTCCGTCCACGATCAGGCGGCGCAGTCTGATGCCGTCGAGGGGCCGCGCCGGCGCGGCGAGGCCGAGCAGGTCCAGCACGGTGGGCAGGAGGTCCGAGGTCACGACCGGCACCGCGGAGCGCCGGGGCGAGCGGATCACGGCGGGCCACTCGACGAGGCCGGGCACGCGCAGGCCGCCCTCGAAGACGCTCCCCTTGGCGCCGCGCCAGCCGCCGTCGAAGGACGCGCCCTTGTGTTCGCCGGGCAGGCCGTTGTCGGAGTTGTACCACAGGAGGGTGTCCTCGCCCGCGCCGATCTCGCGGAGGACCCGGCGGAAGTCGCCCAGCGCGCGGTCCAGCGCCGTGATCTCGGCGTAGCGGCGGCGCAGGTCCTCGTCGGGGACCGCGCCGTACGCGGCCACGTCCGCGGGCAACCCGGAGTAGGGACCGTGGGGCGATCCGAACCAGAGGATGATGAAGAACGGTCGACCCTCGGCGCGGACGCGGCGCGCAAAGTCGGCGGCCGCCGTCGCCACGAGGGCGGAGCTCTCGCCGCGGTGGATTTCCGGTGCGCCGCCGTTTCGGCTCAGCGGCGGATCCATTTCGAAGAAATTGTCGTGGGAAAGGTACTCGTCGAAGCCCATCCGCGCCGGGTTGACCGGGGAGTCGCGCTTGACCGCGCCGACGTGCCACTTGCCGAAGTGGCCGGTGCGGTAGCCGGCGGCGCGGAGCAGGGCGGCGAGGGTGATTTCCTCCGGGCGGGTGGAATAGTTGGGCGCGAAGGCGCCGGAGCGGTTCGCGTGCCGCCCGGTCAGCACCGAGGCCCGCGTGGGCGAGCAGACCGGCGAGGCGGCGTAGAAGCGGTCCAGGCGCAGCCCGGTGCGGGCCATCTCATCCAGCACCGGCGTCCGCACGTGCGGGTGGCCGTTGTAGCCGGTTTCCCCCCACGCCTGATCGTCGGCCATCACGAGCACGACGTTCGGGCGGGGCGGGGTCGCGGCGGACGCGAGGGACCAAGCCAGGAGCAACACGGACAGCAGGCGGGGTGGGGACATCACGGAAAGCACCCGCGAGGCTCGGCGCCCGCCCGCAAAACTCAAGCCCGCGCGCCGCGGATTTCAGCGGCCGCGTTCGTTCCAGAGGATGCGCAGGTTCTTGGTCTGCCGGCCCGCGAGGACGAGGTCCGGATCGCCGTCGCCGTCGAGGTCGGCCGCGCGCATGTCTTCCACGGCCACCTCGGGGCCCGAGAGATCCGTGCGCCGCCAGTCGCGGCCGTTGGCATCGAGGGGCGTGAAGAGCCGCACGCCCGGGGCGCCGCGGGGGTTCATCGCGCGCCAGCCCACGGCGACCTGGTCGCTGCCCACTCCGAGGAAGTCGGCGATCACCACCGCGTGCCCGTCCTTGAGGGTGTCGTCGAGCAGGGTCCGCGACCAGAGCCCGCGGGTGGTGCCGGGATCGACGTAGGCCGCACTCACGCCGCCATGCATCGGTTCGATCGTCGCGAGGAAGCGCTTGCCGCCGGGCAGGCGGCCGTCGCGGACCTCGCCGGTCCACTGGTCGGAAAGCTGGCGATGGCGCCACGCGCCGCTGCTGCGGCCGAACCAGAACAGACCCTCCTTCGCGCCCGCGAGCAGTTCGTGCTCCGGGTCCCGGTCCCAGTTGATGGGCTGGAAGTTGTGGCTCGCGTGGGTGAAGTCGCTCACCAGCGTGCGCGTCCACGGGCCCCGGGGATCCTGCGGGAGCGCGTACGCGTAGACGCGGCTGCCCGCGCCCTCGTTGTTCTTGTTGCCGCGTCCGTGCAGCGGCTTGACGACCAGTTCCCAGCCGCCGCCGGGGGCGACGACCCAGTGCATCCGGTGGACGGTCGGCTCGTGCTCGAGGCGGACGGGTTGCCAGCGCTGGGTCCGGTCCGCCGGGGCGATGAGGTAGAACACGGCGCCGCTGCGGGTGGGATCCGTGGTCTCGGACGGGTTCCAGCCGGCGCCGACCGCGAGCTCGCAACGGCCGTCGCCGTCGAGGTCCTGCGCCGCGAGGCAGACGTTGTCCTGCGGGGTCAGGTCCTCCGCGATCACGTGCTTCTCCCAGCTGGGGTTGCGGTACCACTGCACGGTGCGCTTGTCGGCGAGGAGGATGTCGGGCCGGCCATCCCCGTCGACGTCGGCGATGGCCACGCCGTAGCCGATCTGGACGGTCTGGTCGATGTCCTGCGCCCGGAAGCGGGGCTCGGGCGGGGCCGCGGAGAGGAGGGCGGGAAGAAGGAGGGGGGCGACGAGGCGGACGGGTGGCATTTGGGGAAGGGGGACTCAGGACTTGGCCTTGGCGCGGGCCTTGCGCGCCGGTTCCGCGGCGTCCTCGCCGCGGTTCTTTGGCTGGCGGGTGGG
Source organism: Opitutaceae bacterium (assembly GCA_027485815.1). Taxonomy (GTDB): domain Bacteria; phylum Verrucomicrobiota; class Verrucomicrobiia; order Opitutales; family Opitutaceae; genus ER46. Next base: position 72,789 of record JAIXQE010000220.1, on the reverse strand, counting down.
GGCCAGGAGTTCGGTCTCGAGGCCGCGGTCGCCCTGCTGCGCCATCCACGCGTCGAGCTCGCGGCGGAGGCGGGCGAGGGTGGGGGCCTGCGCCGGGTCGGTGGCGAGGTTGCGGGTCTCCTCCGGGTCGGCCTGCAGGTCGTACAATTCCTCGGCGGGCCGGCGGTGGAGCCACGCGATGCGGGCGGCGAGTGCCGGGTTGCTGCGGGCGTCCTCACGCCAGGATTCGATCACCTCGCCCTCGTGGATGCCGCCGATGTGGTACGTGTTCTCGGGGGTGAGGTTGCGGATGTACTTGAAGCGGGCGTCGCGGGCGGCGCGGATCGGGTAGGGGGCCTTGTACCCGTTGATCCCGACGGTGGTGTGCTGGGCGAAGACGACGTCACGCAGGCGGTCGGTGCGGCCGAGGAGGACGTCGAGGAAGCTGCGGCCGTCGAAGCCGCGGAAGCCGCGCGCGTCGGGGCAGCCGGTGTCGACCGCCGCCGGGTCGAGGCCGGCGGCGGCCAGCAGGGTGGGGGCGACGTCCACGTACTGCAGGAGCGCCTCGCTGGTGGAACCGGGCCGGATGCGGCCGGGCCAGCGGGCGAAGGCGGCGGCGCGGATGCCGTTGTCGTACAGGGACCACTTGCCGCCGTAGGGGAAGCCGCTGCCCTGCTCGCTGAGGAACAGGACGAGGGTCTGCTCGCGCTGGCCGGCGGCGTCGAGGGCCGCGAGGCACGCGCCGACCTGTGCGTCGAGGGCGGTGATCTCCGCGAAGTAACCGGCGAGGTGCCGCCGGGTCACCGCGTTATCGTGCAGGTAGGATGGGACGGTGATCCGCGCCGGGTCGTACTGCTCGCGTGGGCCGCGCGTGTACGGGCCGTGCGGGTCATTCGAGGCGAGCACGAGGAGCCAGGGCTGGGCGGGATCGCGGCGGAAGAAGCGGGCGCAGGCCTCCGCGTCATCCGCGCTCCGGCCGAGGTGCTCGAAGGGGAACGAAGTCTCGGGCGAGACGTGCGTCTTGCCCAGCAGGGCGGTGCGGTAGCCGGCCCCGTTCAGGTGGGTGAAGACGCTCCGCGTCGTCGGATCCACCATGGTGTGGTTCGGGTAGGCGCCGCTGCGGATCGGGAACAGCCCCGTGTAGAGGGCGTGGCGCAGGGGCGAGCAGGTCGGGGCCGGGGTGAAGAACGCGCGCAGCTGCATCCCCTCCGCCGCAAGGCGGTCGAGGTGGGGCGTCTTGACGTCCGGGCTGCCGGTGACGCCGAGGTCGCGCCAGTGCAGGTCGTCCGCGATGATGATCAGGAAGTTGGGCCGGGCCGCACCCGCGGCGGAAGCGGGGATCGCGGCGGCGAGGGCGAAGAGGAGCAGGGCGATCAGGCGCATTGGTTACGGGAAGGGGGTGTCAGGGCCGGGTCCGGCGCTCGCGGTTGGCGCGTCCGGCCAGCTCGGTGGCGCGCGCGGGGTCGTGGTCGGGATTGGGCTCCGGCATCCGGGCACCGACGCGCCGCCGCCAGGCGTCGAGGTCGGCGCGCAGGGCCGCCGCCCGCGCGGGTTCGCGGGCCGCCAGGTTGACCTGCTCGCCGGGATCGTCGGCGAGCGAGAAGAGCTCCAGCCGGCCGTCCTCGAGGAATTCGATCAGCTTCCACGGTCCGCGGCGGATCGCACTGGCCGGGGTGCTGTGGTGGTAGTGCGGCAGGTGCCAGTGGAGCGTGTCGTTCCTCCGGGGCGTCTCCGGCCGGGCGAGCACCGGCGAGAGGTCCTCGCCGTCGCGCGGCTGGCCCGGGGGCGGCGTGGCGCCCGCGAGCGCGAGCAGCGTGGGGTGGAGGTCGTGGGTGATCGCGGGGGTCGCGGACACGGCGCCGGCCGGGACGCGGCCCGGCCAGCGCACGAGCGCGGGAATGCGCACGCCGCCCTCGTACAGCGTCCCCTTTTCGCCGCGGAGGGGCGCGTTGGAGGTGACGATCCGGCCGCTCTGCTCGTGCTCGATGCCGCCGTTGTCGGAGAGGAACCAGACGACGGTGTTTTCCGCCAGTCCGCGGCGGTCGAGTTCCCCGAGGACCCGACCGACGGCGGTGTCGAGTTCCTCGAGCAGGCCCGCGTACTCGGGGCGGCTCGGGTAGGGCGGGCGAGGCGGCTTCGCCTGATACTTGGCGAGGAGCGCGGGGGTGGTGGTGAGCGGGATGTGCACCGCGAAGAAGGAAAGCTGCAGCAGGAAGGGGCCGGAGCGGGGTTGGGCGAGGAATTCCACGGCGCGGTCCGCGAGGTACTCCGCCGCGCGCCGTTCCCCGCGGGTGTGGCCTTGGAATTCCTCGGCCGTGTCCCAGCCCTGCTCGCGGGGGCCGAAGCCTTCGCCCCCAAGGTGCCACTTGCCGAAATAGCCGGTGGCGTAGCCGGTCGCCCGGAGGGCTTCCGCGAAGGTCACGACCTCAAGGGGAAGCTGGCCGGGCACCTGCGGGTCGCGGAGGCGCGCGTAGGGGCGGCGGTGGCCGGGGATGTGCTGGGTGATGCCGAAGCGGGCCTGGTCCTGGCCGGACTGGAGGTTCGCGCGGGTGGGCGAGCAGACGGGGCCGGCGTAGAACTGGGTGAAGCGCAGGCCCTCGCGCGCGAGCCGGTCGAGGTGCGGCGTCTCGTGGAAGGCGTTGCCGTAGGCCGGCAGGTCCGAGGCACCGAGGTCGTCGGCGAGGATCAGCAGGACGTTGGGACGCGCGGGGGCGGACGCGGCGGCGAGCGGGGCGGCGGCGAGCAGCAGCAGGACGGGCAGGCGGGGTAACATCGGGGCGGCCCGATACCGCGTGGAATCCGGGGCGGAGGCAAGCGCGGCCGGCGCCTACGCGGAGGCCGCCAGTTCCGCCAAGCCGTCCTCGACCGCCACGGCGGCGCGGAACCCCAGGGCGGCGGCCGCCGCGGCGGGATCGCCCCGCGAGTGCCGGATGTCCCCTTCGCGCGGCGGGGCGAACTGCGGCGCCGGTGCCGCCGGGTAAAGCCGCTGGAACACCGCTAGCACCTCCCGCAGCGAGGTGCCCCGGCCCGTGCAGATGTTCGCCGTCCCGCTCCGCAACCCCGGCGCCGTCGCCGCCAGCACATTGGCCCGCGCCACGTCGTGCACCGAGATGAAGTCCCGCGTCTGCCCGCCGTCCCCGAACAGCGTCACCGCGGTTCCCTCGCGATGCCGCCGCGCGAAGAGCGAGATCACCCCGGAATAGGGCGAGCCCGGGTCCTGCCGCGGCCCGAACACGTTGAAGTACCGCTGGCAGCGCACCGTGAACCCGTAGGCCGCCGCGTGCCCCAGCAGCAGCGCCTCACTCGCCAGCTTCGCCGCGCCATAAGGGCTGATCGGCGCCTTGGGGGCCTCCTCCCCCGCCGGCAGCGGCGCCGCGTCCCCGTACACCGCCGCCGAGGACGCGAACACGACCCGCCCCACGCCCGCGCCGCGCGCCGCCTCCGCCACCCGCTGCGTCGCCACCACGTTCAGCCGGAAATTCAGCCCCGGATCCCGGATGCTCTCCGGCACGCTCACCAGCGCCGCCAGGTGCACGATCGCCTCGGGCCGGTCCCCCGCCACGAGTTGCCCCAACGCGTCCTCCGCCGACACGTCCGCCTCCACGAGGCGGCACGCCGGCGACCGGAGCGCCCCCGCGAGGTTCTCCCGGCGGCCGGTCCGGAAGTCATCCACCGCCGTCACCCGGTGCCCGGCGGCCAGCAGCTGGTCGACGGTGTGGCTGCCAATGAAGCCGGCGGCGCCGGTGACGAGGACGTGGGGCATGGGCAAGAAAGTGCTGGCGAAAGCTGGTTCGCGGACAAACGTGGGGCAAGCCCGACCGCTCCCGCCCCCCCCCTCCATGAACACCCAGAAACGAGTCCTTGCCGTCATCATGGGCGGCGGCCGCGGCACCCGGCTGCAACCCCTCACGCTCGAGCGCTGCAAGCCTGCCGTGCCCCTCGCAGGGAAGTACCGGCTCGTCGACATCCCGATCAGCAACTGCCTCAACAGCGACATCAACCGGATGTTTCTGCTGACGCAGTTCCAGACGCAGTCCCTCCACCGCCACGTCCAGAGCACCTACCACTTCGATCCCTTCGGTGGCGGCTTCGTCGACATCCTCGCGGCCGAGCAGACCGAGCGCGGTTCCGACTGGTACCAGGGCACCGCCGACGCGGTCCGGCGCAACCTTCTCCATTTCCGCAATTTCCCGCACGACCTGGTCCTGATCCTCTCGGGCGACCAGCTCTACCGGATGGATTTCCGCCGGATCATCGCCGAGCACCTCGCGAACGCGGCGGACGTCACGATCGCCGCAATCCCCGTCCCGGTCTCGAAGGTCGCCGGCCTCGGCCTGATGGAGGTGCGCGACGACCACGGCATCGTCCGCTTCGTCGAGAAGCCCAAGGACCCCGCGGTGATCGAGAGCCTCGCCGTCAGCCCCGCCCTCGAGGCCGAGTTGTCGCCCTGCCCGGAGCGGCGCTGCCTCGCCTCGATGGGCATCTACGTCTTCAACCGCTACGTGCTCGAGATGGCGCTCGACAACGCGATGACCGACTTCGGCAAGGAGATCATCCCCGGCCTGCTCGGGAAACGGAAGCTCTTCGCCCACCTCTTCGAGGGCTATTGGGAGGACATCGGCACGGTGCGCGCCTTCTTCGAGGCCAACCTCGCCCTGGCGCAGCCGCTGCCGCCGTTCAACTTCTACGATCCCTCGGCGCCGATCTACACCCACGCGCGCTTCCTGCCCGCCTCGAAGGTGAACCGCTGCCAGATCGACCACGCCGTGATCGGCGACGGCTGCATCATCACCGATTCCAGCCTCAAGCGCGCGGTGCTCGGGGTGCGCTGCGTCATCGGCGAGGGCAGTCACGTCGAGGATTCGATCCTGATGGGCAACGACGAGTACGAGGATGAGGGGCAGCACGACGCCAACCGCCTCGCCGGCCGTCCGCACCTCGGGATCGGCCGCAACTGCCGCATCTCCGGCGCGATCATCGACAAGAACACGCGGATCGGGGACGGCTGCGTGCTGTCGCCCCGCGGCAAGCCGGACGGGACTTACGTCAGCGGCTCGGTCATCATCCGCGACGGGGTGCTGGTGGTGCCCAAGAACGTGCACCTGGCCCCGGGCACGGTGGTCTGATCAGCGCCGGCTCCAGGCGCGCAGGCTCGCGAGGAGAAACCCCTCCAGCGCTGCCGCCTCGTTCAGGTTGAGCCGGAGCAGGGCGGTGTCCTGCTCCAATTGCCCCACGGCCGCGACCAGCGCGCGGCGGGTCGCCTCGTCGCCCTCCCGCAGTCGGGGCAGGGCGAAGGCGCGGGTCGCGTGTTCAATCTCGACGAGGAGCCGGGTGCGCAGGCCGACGGCCAGGCCGGTCTCGATCGCTACCTGCTCATCGTCGTCCAACTCCGCCGGCAGCTTCGCCTTCTCCACCTTCCAGGCTTCCGCGGTCGCGTGCTCGAGCACCGCGCTGAACCGCGCCACGAGGCCGTAGAGGCCGAGGACCTGGTCCGCCACGGCCTTGCGGTCGCCGCCGACGCCGTCGACCAGGCGCCCGAGCCAGGCCTGGTAATCCTCGAGCCACGCGGGCCAGCCGTCCGCCGCCACGGCGCTCCCAGTGGTGGGGAAACGGAAGATCAGCACGCGGCTCCGGATGGTCGGCAACAGCGCGTAGGGGCGCGTCGTGAGCAGCAGCAGCGTGGTGTCGCGCGGGGGTTCCTCGAGGGTCTTGAGGAAGACGTTCGCCGCCGCGGTGTTCATCCGGTCCACCTCGTGGAGGATCGCGACCTTGGCCGGCGCGACCACCGGGGAGACCTGCAGCTTGGCGATGAGGGCGCGGGTGGCGTCGGCCGAGATCTGGCGTGACTTGCCCGCCGGACGGAGAGTGAAGCAGTCGGGATGCTGCTCCGGGGCGAACGCGGCCGCCGCGGCCGGTCCGCGCAGCAGGCGGTCCGCGATCGCCGCCGCCACGCCCGCGAGGGTGGTGGGATCGTCGCCGTGCAGCAGCAGACTGTGCGCGAGCCGCCCGCGCCGGATCGCCTGCTCGATCACCGCCGCGGAGGGGGTGCCCTCGAGGGCGGCGGGCCAGGGGGTGGCGGGAACCGGGGGCATCAGCGGTCAGCAGCCGAGGCGGGCGGCGAGTTCCGCGCGGATCCGCCGCTCGATCACGTCCTCGGGCTGGGTGCCGTCGAGGAGCACGAAGCGCTCGGGCAGGCCGCGGGCGAGGACCAGGTAACCCTCGCGCACCTTGCGGTAGAACTCGACGTTCTGGCGCTCCATGCGGTCCGGCAACCCGGAGGCGCGGCGCTTCAGGCGGGCGAGGCTCACCTCCTCGGGCACGTCGAGCACGACGGTCAGGTCGGGCATCACGTTGCCCACCGCGAAGCGGTTGATCTGGCTCACCGGATCCGCCGCGAGGTTGCGCCCGATCCCCTGGTAGACGGTGGAGGAGTCGAGGAACCGGTCGCTCAGGACGATCGCGCCCCGGAGCAGCGCGGGCGCGATCACCTCGCGCACGAGCTGCGCGCGGGCCGCCGCGAAGAGCAGCAGCTCGGTCTCGGCGCACATCTCGTCCCCCTTGGAATTGTGCACGAGCAGGTTCCGGATCTGCTCGCCGATCTCCGTCCCGCCGGGCTCGCGCGTGGTCACCACCTCGCGGCCGGCCTGCTGGAACTGGGCCGCGAGCCGGGCGATCTGGGTCGACTTCCCGGCGCCCTCGGATCCCTCGAAGGAAACCAGGCGCCCAGCGGGTTTATGCGGCAGCGGCATGGGGGGCGTGATGGCGGGCTCAACGCCAGTTGGCGAGGAAGGTTTCGAGCGTCGGCAGGTCCGGGCTCTCCCCGGTCCGCACGTAATGCCCGCTGGTGGCGACGCCGAGGGTCAGGCAACCCTCCGCGTCGAGGCCGAGGAGCTGTCCGGTGGCGAAGCCGGCGTTGAAGTGGTCCCCCGCGCCGGTGGTGATCCGCGGCTCGGCGGTGAATGGCCCCGGCACCCACGCGGTGCCTTCCGCCCCCGCGCACGCCGCCGCCGCCCGCGGATGGATGACGACGGTGTCCACGCCGAGGCGCGTCCGCAGCGCCGCCGCCGCGCCCCGCAGCGCCGCCTCCCCCTCGTCGGGTTCCGGCACGCCCAGCGCCGCCGCCACCTGCCGCGCCTCCTTGAGGTTCAACCCAAGGGTGACCCGGCCGTGGGCCTCGAAGGCCGCGATCTCCGCGAGGGCCTCCCGCAGGTCCGCCACCGCCCGCTTCTCCGGGTCCGCGAGGTCGAAGAAGTAGCGTCGTGCCGCCCCCGCCGCCGGGAGCCCCGCCACGATCCGCGAGCGCAATTCCCGGAGGACGGCCGTGAGGTGCGGGATCATCGTCCAGTTGACGAACGCCGCGAGGTCCGCCCCGGCCAGCTCCGCGCGGAGCGTGTCCTCCCCCACGACCTCGGCCAGGCGGGGGTAGGTGATCTCGTCGAGGCTGCGCATCCGCCCGAGCATCAGCTTCCCGTCGCGGCACTCGACGGCGAGGGTGTGCGCCGCCTCGGCGAGGGAAAAGACCCGCGCCCGCGCCGCGAGGTCGGCGAACACCGGGTGCACGGCCGGCCGGCCGAGCGCGCCCACGTAGGTCAGCTGGCTCCCCAGCGCGAGCAGGGCGTTCGCCATGATCGGGCCGTTGCCGCCCAGCTTGTCCCCGCGGGGGTGCAACTCGAGGTTGGTGCTCATCCCGGCGGCCGCGGAGATCCGCGTGCCCAGCTCGGCGAGGGTGGGGATCGGGGTGAAGTCGTCCCCCGGGCCGCGGCGCAGCCCGACCGGGGCCACGATCGAGTCGACGAAGCCGTCGAAGCCCACGAGGGCGCGGCGGACGCGGGCGGGCCGGGCGGCGAGCTGGCGGAGGGTGCGGGCGCGGAACATGGCGGAGCGCCGGAGGAAGCCGCCGGCCGCGCGCGCGGCAACCTCATTCGGCCGCCGCCGGCTTTTCCGTTGCTGCAGCCGGTGAAAGCAGCCAACGGTTCCGTCCAGATATGCCTGTGCAGCTCTTCGCCTCGCCGGTCCTGGCCGCCAACATCATCGAGATCTTCGAACGCTGCGGGACGATCGACAAGACGATCGTCCTCGGCCTCGCGCTCTTCAGCCTCGTCGCCTGGACGATCATGTTCGGCAAACACCACGAGCTGAAGCGCCTCCGCGGGCTCAACCTCTCCTTCGAGCAGCACCTGCGCGACCAGCGCTCCCTGCTCGACGTTCCCGACACGTTCCGCGCCCCCCGCTCGATCCCGTACGCGGACCTGTTCGCCGACGCCATCGAGTGCTACCGCCGCGCCGCCGCCCACGACCGCGAGCGCGGCCGCGATGACCCCCGCGCCCGGCTCGAGCAGTCCGAGAACGCCATCCAGCGGGCGATCGCCCGCCAGACGCTCCGCTACGAGTCGAACATGATCTTCCTCGCCTCGATCGTCTCCGGTGCCCCCTTCATCGGGCTGCTCGGCACGGTCTGGGGCGTGATGGAGGCCTTCAGCGCCATCGCCACCCAGCAGACCGCCGGCATCCAACAGCTCGCCCCCGGCGTCTCCGGCGCGATGCTCGCCACCATCGCCGGCCTCGTGGTCGCGATCCCCTCGGTGTTCGGCTACAACCTGCTCCTCAGCCACACCCGCCGGATGACCACGGAGCTGGAGAACTACGCCTCCAGCCTCGCCGACCGCCTCGAGCTCGAGTCCAGCTGACCCGCCCGGCCATGGCCCGCAACTTCCGCCGTCCGCGCGCCGCTCACGCGATCGCCGACCTGAACGTCACGAACCTCATCGACCTCGGGTTCATTTTGCTGGTCATCTTCATGATCGCCACCCCGCTGATCCAGCAGGAGCAGACGGTCGCCGTGAACCTGCCCTCGGTGGCCAAGGCGCCGCCGCCGAAGTCCAAGCCCGACGAGCGGCACGTCGCCGTCGCCATCGACGCGCGCGGGTTCTACCTGGACAACCAGCCGACGCCGCTGACGCTCGCCCAACTCCGCCCCCGCCTCGCCGCGCTGGCCGCCGAGCCCAAGCCCCCCGTCATCCGCGTGCGGGGCGACGCCGCGGTGCCGTTCCAGAAGGTCGCCGAGGTGATGACCGAGCTCCAGCGCGCCGGACTCACCCGGATCACCCTCGATTCGAAGACCGACTCCTGAGCGGCCGCCCGCATTCCCGGCGATGACCGACAGCTCCTCCCGCGGATTTCTTCAGTCGCTCGCGCTGCACGCGGTGGCTGTCGCGCTGGCGCTCGGGCTCGGCTTTGTCGCCGCGAACCGCGAACCGGAGGTTTCCCGGATCATCGAGCTGGTGGCGGGGGAGGGTGACAACTACGCCGCCACCGAGGCGCCGGCGCTGGGGGTTGAGGGCGGGGTGAAACTCAGTGTTCCCGCCGCCGCCGCGCCCCGGCCGGAGCCGCCCGCCCTGCTGCGTCCCCCCGAACCGGAGCCCGAAGTCGCGCCCGTCGCGCCCGCGCCGGTCGCGGTGCCGCCGCCGGTACCTGCCGCCAAGGCTCCACCCACGCCTGCGCCGCCCGTGGAAAAGGCGGAAAAGACGCCCCCGGAGAAGGCGCCCTCCACCGCGGGCAATGAGCCCGTGCCCAACTTCAAGAAGAAGATCCAGTACGAGATCGTGCGGGGCGACGCGAAGGCCAAGCTGCAGCTGCGCCGGGAGCGCGAGGCGGAGCAGAAGCGGCAGGCGGAGGAGCGCAAGCGGGCGGCTGAGGACGCGAAGCGGATGACCAAGGAGGAGTTCGACCGCGCCCAGCGGGCCAAGGGCGGCGGTGCGAAGGCGCCCGCGACCAAGGTCGCCCGCATCGACGGCGAGGGAATCGCCAAGGGCGTGGTCGGCGGGTCCACGGCGAACCGCAAGGGTGGGGCGGGCGGCAAGGCGCTCACCAGTTCAGGCGAGGGCGTGCTCGACAGCTATTATGCGTATTTCAAGCGGGAGCTGCGGTCGGCCTTCGAACCGCCCCCGGGCGTGAGCGACTCGCTCAAGGCCACCCTGGAGGTGCGGAGCAACCCGGATGGTTCGCTCAGCGGCGCGCGGATCACGGTGTCCTCGGGCAGCCGCGAGTTCGACCAGGCAGTGCTGGCGGCGGTGCGCCGCGTGCGGATGCCCGCGCGCCCGTCCGAGCATCGCGCCGCGGAGACCTTCGAGTTCGTCTTCACGATGCGCGACCGCGACCAAGGCTGAAAAAGTCCTTGCGTTCGGAGGGTGAGGTCGGATTTCTTGGCCCTTCGTCAGTGGCTCGGGCTCTTAGCTCAGTTGGTAGAGCGCCTCAATGGCATTGAGGAGGTCAGCGGTTCGAACCCGCTAGGGTCCACCACCGGAAGTCTTCCGGCCTACGCCGGTGCAGCGCATGCGCCTCCCGCTGCCCCCCGCGTTTTGCTCCTCGGGTGCAAGCTGCACCCGCCTCCCGCCCCGCTCGCCCTTCGCGGGCTCACTTGAGCCCCAAAATCCAACGCGCGAGCGTGCCGGCCTCGGACTCCGTGACCTGAGGCTGCGGCGGCATCGGCGTGTTGCCCCAGACGCCCACGCCGCCCTCGCGGATCTTCCGCGCCAGCAGGTCCTCGGCGCCCGGCGCCCCGGCGTACTTCGCCGCGATGACCTTGAACTGCGGCGCGAGGTGGTTCCGGTCGACCCGGTGGCAGGCGAAGCAGTTCTTGGCCTTGTACATTTCCTCGTCCGCGACCGCGCGGTTCACGGGGAGGCAAAGGACGCCCGCCGCGAGGACCCACGAGGCCTTCAGCGCGCGACACGGGGAAGCCGCCCCCTCCGGCCCGCCGCGGCGGTGCCGGCGATGGGGGCCTGGGGGCGTGACCTTGGGGAGACTCATTGCGGGGTCATCCGGTAGATCGTTCCCTCGTCGACCGCCACGTAGAGGTTGCCGTCCGGTCCCTGCACCAGCGACCGGAAGCGGGCGGCGGGCATCGGCAGCTTCACCGTGGTGCGCGTGGCGGAAAGGCCGTCGGCGGCGAGGTCGAGCACATCGAGCCGGTTCCCCACGGGCGTGCCGTGCATGCCGATGCCGGCGAAGCCCACGATCATCCGGCCGTCCCACCCCTTCCATTGCGGACCACTGACAAAGGTGGCGCTGAACATACCCTGCGACAGGCCGTCGTTGTTCCAAGCCGGCCGCATCGCGTCGGGATAAGTCTTCAGATCGGTCATCGGCATGTAGGCCGACCGTTCCTTGGGATCCATCGGACCCATCTGGTTCGGGCTGTAGCCGCAGTAGCCGGCCGGGCAATCCCCGCGTCCCGCCATGTTCGGCCGGGGATCCCAGCCCGCGTTGCCGCCCGCGCGGAGCGCCGTGACCTCGTCGCTGTGCCAGGGACCATTCTCGGCGGTGAACGGCTGATGGGTACCCGGCCGGAAGGTGAGGCCCTGCGGGTTGCGGTGCCCGTAGGTGTAGATGCGCCGATCGAAGCCCGCGGGAGCGCCATTGTTCGGCGCGGCCTTGCCGTCACGATCGATGCGCAGGACCTTGCCCCCGAGGAGGGTCGGGCTCTGGGGCACCACGCTGTTGTGCGTGTCGCCCGTGGTCACGTACAGGTAGCCATCGCCGGGGCTGAAGCGCAGGCGGCCCCCATTGTGCGCGCCGGGTCCCCCGAAGGGCAGGTCGTTCGCCTTGTCCTTGTAGGGGATGTCGGCGACGATGTCCACGCGTCCGGACACCGCGGTCACGTCGGCGTTGACCTTCAGCCGCAGCACCCGGTTCGTGCCCGGGGCGGTGAGGCTCGACGTCGCGTAGACGTAAAGGAAGCGGTTGCGGGCGAAGTCGGGATCAACGGCGACCCCCTGCATGCCGGCTTGGCCCTCGCAGAACAGGTCATTCGCGGTCGAGGCGTAGCCCTTGGAGTCCTTCATCCCGAGCAGCTTCACCACCGTGCCGTTGGGCAGCCGGACGGACAGGCCAAGGCACTTCTCGGTGAAGAACATCGTCCCGTCGGGCAAAAAGGCCATGTCCCACGGAGCGTCCAGCTTGGTCAGCACCACGGTGTGCGCCAGCGCCGGGGCAGGGGCGGGGTCTTTTCCGCCGGGCGAGCCGGCGAAGAGGATACAGGGCAAAGTGGCGAGGAGCAGTCTCTTCATCGGGATCTGGGGGCTGTTGAGGGGCCGTGCCCACCACGGGCCCGGTAAGGGGTGCCTAGGGGAGATTCGGCCGGGGTCAATGGGCGATCCGCGCCGCGGCGCAACGAGGTCTGGCCAGCGGGGCGTTCCGTGCGGGGCCGCGGTCGGTCCGAGGTGCGGAACCGCGGGGAAATCCGCTTGGAAACCCGGCTCCGCGCGCGCCAGTGTCAGGGCAGCTCCCTCGCGATGCACCTCCGTCCTCCCGCCTTCCGGTCCCTTTTCGCCTTCCGGTTCGTCCTGGCATTCGCCCTCGCGGGCGCGAGCGCCGGGGCCGCCGAACCGGTCCTGACCCCCCACCGGGTCGCCGAGATCCGTGCCGTCACCGCGGTCGCGCCGTCTCCGGATGGCGCCCTGTTGGCCTACACGGTCTCCGTGCCGCGGCGCCCGGGCGACGAGGAGGACGGCGAGCCTTGGGCCGAGTTATGGGTGCTGCCCGCCGCGGGCGGCACGCCCCGGGCCTACGTCGCCGGCAAGGTCAACGTCAGCCTCGTGCGCTGGCTGCCGGACGGCCGCGAACTCGCGTTCCTGGCGAAGCGCGGCGACGACAAGGTCCGTTCGCTGTACCTGATCCCCGTCGGCGGCGGCGAGGCCCGCCGGGGGCTCGCGCCCGCCGCGGACATCGTCGACTACAGCTTCGCCCCCGACGGGAAGCGGGTGGCGTTCGTCGCCCGCGAGGCGGAGGACGAGGCGGTCCGCAAGCTGCGCGAGAAGGGTTTCCGGGCCGAGGTCTACGAGGAGGACTGGCGGCCCCAGCGCGTCTGGGTCGCGGGTTTGAGGGAGAAGCCGGCGCCCGTCGCCCTCGGGGTCGAGGGCCATGTCCGCGCCGTGCGCTGGTCGCCGGTCGACGACCGGCTGCTGGTGACGGTCGCGCCGACGCCGAGCGTGGACCACGGGATGATGCAGCAGCGGCTGCGGGTGATCGCGGCGGATACCGGCGCGGTGTCGGCGCGCATCGAGAACCCCGGCAAGCTCGGCGCCTTCGCCTGGAGCCCGGACGCGCGGCGGATCGCGTTCATTTCCGGAGAGGATCGCCACGACCCCTCTGCCGGCCGCCTGATGGTGGCCGACGCGGCCACGGGCGCGTTCCGCCCGGTGCTGGCGCCCGCGTGGCAGGGGGACGCCGGTGACCTCGCGTGGCTGGACGCCGGGACCCTCGTCGTGCTCGCGGACGAGGGAGTGGAGTCCTACGTCGGCCGGGTGGGGGCCGACGCCTCCGGCGCGGTGCTGGAGCGGTGGGTGGCGCGGACGGGCGGCGTCGCGAGCAACCTGGCGGTCGCCGGCGCGACGCTCGCCTGGATCGCCCACACGCCCGCGCACCCGGCGGAGCTCTTCACGGGATCGCCCGGGGCGAACCCGCACCGGCGCACGGACAGCAATCCCTGGCTCGCCGGGTTCAGCCTCGCGCGCCAGGAGATCGTGCGCCACCGGGCGCGGGACGGTCTGGAACTGGAGGGGATCCTGGTGCGGCCGCTCCACGAGCGAGCGGGGCAGCGGCATCCGCTCATCCTCGCGGTGCATGGCGGGCCCGAGGCCCACGTGGGCAACGGCTGGGTCACGAGTTACTCGAACCCCGGCCAGGTCGCCGCGGCGCGGGGGTTCGCGGTCTTTTATCCGAACTACCGGGGCAGCACCGGCCGCGGGGTGGCGTTCTCCAAGCTCGGTCAGGGCGATGCCGCCGGGAAGGAATTCGATGACCTGGTCGACGCCGTCGATCACCTGGTGGCGGTCGGCCTGGTGGACGCCGCCAAGGTCGGCGTGACCGGCGGTTCGTACGGGGGCTATGCGACCGCGTGGTGCAGCACCCGGTTTTCGGAGCGGTTCGCCGCCGGGGTGATGATGGTGGGCATCAGCAACAAGATCTCCAAGGTCGGCACCACCGACATCCCGGAGGAGGAGTTCCTGGTCCACGCCCGGAAGCGGCCGTGGGACGACTGGAACTTCCTGCTCGAGCGCAGTCCCATCCGCCACACGGAGAACGCGCGCACCCCGCTGCTCATCCTGCACGGCAAGGATGATCCGCGCGTGAACGTGGGCCAGTCGCGGGAGCTCTACCGCCACCTGCGGATGCGCGGCCAGGCGCCGGTCCGGCTCGTGTTGTACCCGGGCGAGGAGCACGGCAACCGCAAGGCGGCGGCGCGGCTCGATTATTCGTTGCGCCTGTTCCAGTGGTTCGAGCACTACCTGACCGGCCCCGGTGGCGCGCCGCCCCCGCACGCCATCGATCACGGCCTTTCCGCCAGCGGTCGGAATTGAGCCGACCGCGGGCTTCGTTCACGCCAAAAGCTTGACCCCGTTTCGGCGGCCCCGCGCGATGCCGGTGTCACCATGAACGAACCCGTCCTCGCCGCGCGCCGGAAACAGAACTCGGACGCGATACTCATGCTCGACGCGCTGGCCGCCTTCAGCCGACGCTGCGCGCGCCTCGACCTGGCCGCCACCTACCTTGGCAGCCGCAGCGAGTATGCCCGGCCGAAGGAACTTCGGCGACCCGAGGCGGGAGCGCGGCGGAGCTCGCGGAGCCGACTGGCGCTGATCGCGCTCGGGATGGGCGTCCTCGCCGTTGACGCTGCCTGCGCGCAGCGGAACCCCGGCGAGGGGCCGGGCGCGGGATCGACCGCGGCAGCTGCTTCCCCGGCCGAGGGGGAACGCGTGCCCGCGGCCAAGGCCCCCGAGGAATTTCTGGCCCAGATTGCGGTCAGCCGGGCCTGGGTCTTGGAGACCATCGTACTCGAGCTGGTCCCGATCCGGGGCGGCACCTTTCGCATGGGCAGCGAGCAGGGGCACACCGACGAGCGTCCGCTGACCCAGGTGACCCTGCGGGACTTCGCCCTCGGCAAGACGGAGGTCACCCAGGCGCAGTGGCAGGCTGTGATGCGGAGCAATCCCTCCCGCTTCCGTGGGAGCGACCTGCCCGTCGAGAACGTCTCGTGGGACATGGCGATGCTCTTCTGCCGGAGACTGACCGAGCGCGCCCGGGCGGCCGGCAAGTTGCCGGCGGGCTTCGAGTTCACCCTGCCGACCGAGGCGGAGTGGGAGTATGCCTGCCGGGCGGGCTCCACCGGCGACTACGCCGCGGACCCGGGCGCGATGGCGTGGTACGACGCCAACAGCGATTTGCAGACCCATCCGGTCGGGACCAAGCAGGCCAACGCCTGGGGGTTGCATGACATGCACGGCAACGTCCTCGAATGGTGTCACGACTGGTTTAAGGACAGCCTCCCGGGCGGACGAGTGACTGAACCCACCGGTCCGGCCGAGGGCTCGTTCCGCATCTATCGCGGGGGCGGGTGGAGCGGCGATGCCGGGAACCTGAGGTATTCGCACCGGTTCAAGATCGCCCCCGACGACCTGTACGACGGCCTCGGTTTCCGCCTCGCCCTCCGGCGGGTTCCGTAGGAGCGCGAGTTTGAACCCGCCCGCGCGCGGAGGCGGCGTGGGCGAGCCGGCAAACTGACCTGAGACGCTTTCCTGCGCGCTCCTCCCATTTTCCGCAGGCCCCCCCGTATCCTGGTCCTCGGCGCCGGCTTCGGCGGCCTCGAATTATGCTCGATCCTCTCCCAGAACCTCGGCGCGGACGTCGAGGTCACGCCGATCGATCGCGCTGACGCTTTCACCTTTGGCTAATCCAAACTCGATGTGATGTTCGGTCGGGTCGCGCTCGATGCGGTGTGGCTGCCTTATCGACGCAGCCTGAAGCCCGGCGTGCGCTTCGTCCAGGAGACCATTGCATCGTTTGACCCGTGGCGCGGCGGGTGGTCACCGACCGGGGCGTGCACACCGGGGACCACGTCGTGGTGGCGCTCGGGGCGGACCACGATTTCGCGGCCACGCCGGGGCTATCCGAGGCGACGGAATTCTAGTCGGTCCCTGGCGCGGCGCAGTTGGGCCGGCTGCTGCCTGACTTTCAAGGTGGCCGGGTGCTCATCGCGGTCGGTGGGGCTCCGTTCAAGTGTCCGCCGGCGCCGAGCGAGGCCGCGCTGATGATGCACGATTACCTGACCCGGCGTGGGATCCGGGCGGCGAGCGAGATCACGCTCGTGTTGCCGTCAAAGGTCCCCGTCCCCCCCTTCGCCGGAAATGTCCCGCGCGCTGCTCGGCGCCTTCGCCGAGCGGGGCATCACGTTCACGCCCGAGCGGTTGCTGCGCCGGGTGGACTCCGCGCGCCGGGTGGCGATTCTCGATGACGGGCGGGAGGTGCCCTACGACCTCCTGCTCGGGGTGCCCGCGATCCGCGCCCCGCGGGTGCTGGAGGGGTGCGGCCTGACGGCGGATGGATTCGTGCCGGTCGACCCGAAGACGCTCGAGACCCGGTTTCCCGGCGTGTACGCGGTCGGAGATTGCGCCCGGCAGGGAACGCCGAAGGCGGGTGTCTTCGCCGAGGGAGCGGCCCGGGCGGTCGCGGCCAGCCTGATCGCCCGCCTGCGGGGTGGGACGTCGGACGCCGTGCACCGGGGAACGGGCTCCTGCTACATCGAATTCGGGGCGGGCCGGATCGGCCGGGTAGACATCGATTTCTTCTCCAACCCGGCGGGCCCGGTTGGGATTTACCACGAGCCGTCCGTGGCGTTGCGCGAGGGCAAGGAAGCCTTCGGCTCCAGTCGCCGCGCCCGCTGGTTCGGGCTTTGAGGCCGGGCCGTACGGGAAAGCTCAGGGCGCCGCGGTCGCGGTGGTCTCGGCTCCCACGAGGGGCTGGGTGGTGCGGAGGTAGGCGAAGAGATCGCGCAGTTCGCCGTCGCTGAGGCCCGCGAGCAGGCCCTCGGGCATCAGCGAGCGGCCTAGGCTCCGCAGCGCCGCCAATTGACTGCGCTCCACGGCGAGGCTGATGCCCGCCAGATCCCGCAGCACGATCCGCTCCGAGTCCTGGCGAGCCAGGAACCCGGTATGCGTCGCGCCCGCCTTCGTGGTCACGAGGAACGGCGCATAACCCTCCCGGAGCTCGGCGCTGGGATGCACGATGTTGAGCACCAGGTTCGCCAGATCCTCCCGGGGATAGGGCGTCAGGTCCGGTCCGAGGTCACCCCCCTTGCCGTGCAGGCGATGGCAGGCGGCGCACTGCCGCGCGTACAGGTCGCGTCCCTGGTAGGGGCTACCCCGGCCCGCTCGCGCCACGTCGACCACGCGTGCGATCTCGCGCTCGAACTCCGCCGCGGAAGCCTCGGGCGGCGGGCCGAAGAGCGCGTCGACCGCGGGGGCGAGGGTCCCTCCGTCCACGCGGCGAAGCTGGTCCTGCAGCTCCCGCGGCAGCGCGCGGGCCGGAATCTTCCCGGACGTGATCGCACCAAGGAGGGCCTCGGCGCTGGCCCGGCGGCTCGCTAGGACGGACAGCGCGAGCGGGCGTTCGGACGGGGCGAGGCCTTCCCACGCGCGGAGCAACGCCTCCGTCACCGCGGAATCCGGATACGCGGCGGCCGCCGCGAGCACCGCGGGGCGGAGCGCCGGGGCCGGCTCCGCCACGAGCCGCGCGAGGACGGCCGCGGCGGGCGGATACGGCACTTCCCCGAAGGCCTGGGCCAGCCGCACCCGGTCGAGGGCCGGGGAGGTGGGGTCCGCAAGGCGCGCGAGGCCCTCGCGTCGGGCCTCGGGAGAGCCTTGCCGGACCCGCAGGGCAGGGGAGCCGCCACCCGCCCGCACCAGTGCCTCGACGAGCGCCGGAGGCAGCACGGGCAGCGCCCGGCCCTCGAAGGCCTGTTCGAAACCTTCCAGCAGCGCGCGGCGGGAAACCTCATCCGGCGCGGCGCCGAGCAGTCGTGCGGCCGCCTGCAGGTCCGCCGTTCCGCCCGCCGCCGCGAACCGCCGCATCAGCCGCGCGGCGAGATGGCTCCGCACCAGCGGTCGGGTCCAGAGCGAGTGCTCGGACGCGGTCGCGAACAGCGCGAGCACGGCGTCGCGGTCGGTGGCGACCTTGCTCTCCATCGCCCACCACAGCTGCAGCGGCACGTAAGGGTCAGCGACATCCTCATCGCGCCCGAGCAGGGCCTCGAGCACCGGGAGGGCGCTGGCCGCGGGGAGCCGCCGGGCGGTGGCGGCCAACTGGCCGCGGACCTCCACGTTCGGCTCCCGGGTGGCCAGGTCCGCGAGCGCGCGGGCGAGGGCCGGCCCCGGCGGAGGCTCGTCGCCGAGGAGGCGCACGGTCCAGGCACGCACGTGCGGATCGGGGTGGCCGAGCAGCGGCAGGGCGGTCGCGGCGTCAAACCCGCCGGACAGGTGCAGCGCCCAGAGGGCCTCGAGCGAGCGCTGGCCGACCGTACCGGCGTCGAGGATCGCCCGCAGCGGGGCGATCAGCG
The DNA here is from genome assembly GCA_027485815.1 of Opitutaceae bacterium. Taxonomy (GTDB): domain Bacteria; phylum Verrucomicrobiota; class Verrucomicrobiia; order Opitutales; family Opitutaceae; genus ER46. The sequence goes on along the minus strand of JAIXQE010000220.1, from coordinate 54,419 downwards.
ACTGGTCGCGACGGTCGCCGAGGACCTGCCGGGCGGTCTCGCGCCGCCAGCGGTTGGGGTCCTCCAGGAGCGCCAGCAGGGCGAGGGAGGACTCGCGGCCGAGGTCGAAGGGGGCGTAGCCGGCCGGGGTGCCGGCGGCGCGGAGCCGGTAGATGCGGCCGTCCTCGCGGGTGATCTGGCCCTCGTGATTCCGGTAATGGTTGACCTGCAGGTCGCGCCAGTCGGTGACATAGAGGGCGCCGTCCGGTCCGTGCTTGATGTCGACGGGGCGGAAGCGGCGGTCCCCGGGCCGGAGCGCCGCGTCGACGTCCCGCGTGGCGAACGTGGAACCGCGGGGGGTGAGCTCGGCGACGGGCAGCCAGTGGTTCATCGGGTCGGTGCCGATGAGCTTCCCGTGGTAGCGGGGCGGCAGGGTGCCGCCCTCGTAGATCACGAAGTTGTGCGTGAAGCGCGCGACGTCGGGATGCGGCATCGCGGGGAAGAAGCCGAAGGCATAGGGGTTGGAGAGTTCGCCGTGCTTGTCGAAGCCCTTGCGGTGGTAGCCGCCCTGCACGTAGTGGAAGCCGCGGGTGTTGCCGCCGTTGTGCCCGGAGAATACGCGGCCCTTCGCGTCGATCTCGACCCCGAAGGTGTTGCCGCCGCCCTCGGCGTAGACCTCGAAGCGGGCGGACTCGGGATGGTAGCGCCAGATGCCCTGCCCGGTGAGGTGCGCGATGGGCGCGCGGTCGAGCCCGGGCCGCGTGATGTCGGCCGAGACGGTCGAGCCGACCGCCCCGTACAGCCAGCCGTCCGGACCCCAGCGGAGCGAGTTGGCCACCGAGTGGGTGTCCTCGAGGTTGAAGCCGTCGAGCTTGACCACCGGCGGGCCGTCGGGCGCGTCGTCCTCGTTGGCATCCGCGTAGAACAGCAGCTGGGGCGGCGAGAGGACCCAGACGCCACCCCGGCCGCGCACGACGGCGGTGGTGATGTTCAGCCCGTCCACGAACGTGCGCTCGGTCTCGAACGTCCCGTCGCCGTCGCGGTCGGTGAAGATCGAGATGCGGTCGCGGCCGCGGAAGCGCGCCTTCTCGGGGCTGTCGTACGGCGGCGGCGGTTTCCGCTGGTCGTAGATCACCCGCCAGACGCTATCGCGGGAGACGGCGCGGAGGCCGGCGGGATCCGGGTACTGGAGGTACTGGACGACCCAGAGGCGGCCGCGCTCGTCGAACTGCAGGAACACCGGCTGCGCGACCCGCGGCTCCTGCAGCAGCAGGTCGACCGCGAGGTCGGCGGCCGCGGCCGGGGCGGGGGCGTCCGTGGCCGGGGCGCCGGCGCGGAGGGCGCAGAGCGCCAGCAGCACCAGCGCGGCGGAGAGGCGGGGGCGCATCGTGGGGGCGCGGTCCGCGCGCAAGGTCAGAGGCGGAAGTTGAGGCCGAGCGAGACGAGCGGGCTCATCTCCTTCACGTTGCGCGGCCGGTTGCCGTACCACGACGAGCCCGAGTCGGGCTCGTCGAACAGATTGTTGAAGTCGAGGTAGGCATCCATCCGCGGCGAGACGCGGTACATCGTCTTCAGGTCGAACACGCCGCGCTTGATCGTGTACCAGAGGCGGGACTGGTTGGCGTTGTAGGAGCTCAGGAAACGGTCGGTGTAGTTGTACTGGAGCCGGACCGTGACGCGGCCGCGGATGTAGGAGAGGCCGGCGTTGGCGGTCATCGGGTTGAAGCCGGGGACCTCGCTGGTGGACTGCAGGGCGCCGCTGCTCTCGTAGTTCCCCTTGATCTCCATCTTGGTGAAGGTGGCGAAGGCGCCGAAGCCACGCCAGAACCCGCGCAGGTTGGTGAACTGCTGGTTGTAATTCAGCTCCAGCCCGCGGATGCGTGCGAAGCCGCCGTTGTACTGCGTGGTGAGGACGTAGCCGGTGTAGTTCCCGTTGAACCCGTTGTCCTGGCCACCGGCGACGACGGCGCCGCTGGCGGTGTAGATGAAGCGGCTGATCTCCTTGAGGAAGACGCTGGCCGAGACCACGCCGGCGGGTTCGAAGTAGTACTCGGCGCTCAGGTCGAAGTTGTTCGCCTTCTGGGCCTTCAGTCCCGGGTTGCTAGTCACGATCGTCTGGCTGTCGTCGTTGACCGTCGTGCGCGGGATGAGCTGGCCGATGGCCGGGCGGCCGATGTTGGTCGCGTAGCTCAGGCGGGTGATGAGGTTGCGGGTCGCCGAGTACTTGAAGTGCACCCCGGGGAACACGTCCTGGGTCTCACCGCGGGTGGACTGGCGGCCCTCGTATTCGGTGCGGAGGCGTCGCTCGAGCTCGGCGTCGGTGACCGGCCCGGTCCACGCGGCGCGCCGGGCACGCTCAGCGGGGGAGACGTATTGGAGCGCGCCCTCGCCGTAGACATCGGTGCGCTCGACGCGGACGCCGCCCAGGACGGAGAGGGCGCCGAGGTCGACGTTGCCCATCACGTAGGCGGCGGAGATCGTCTCCTTGAAGTTCTGCCGGCCGGTGTAGCGCACCGTCGTGTTGGCGGTGATGTCGGGTTTGAAGTACTGGCGGCTGCCGGCGAAGATCTGGTCGATGCCCTGACGGCCGTTGCCCGGGAAGTTGGCGTAGGGGAGGTTGGCGTAGCGGGAGAGCTCGGTGTCCGGCACGGTGAAGCCGCGGCCGAACTGGGCGAGGTTGTCATCGTTGATCCCCGTCGCGGGATTGACGCCCATCACGCCGTCCGGACCGACGTAGGTGCCGCGGTACGAGTCGTCGGTGAGGTCGCGCCGCTGCTGGCGGAGGCGGGCGCCGAGCTTCACCCACGAAGGCACGGGGCTGGCGAAGCGGCGGGTGAAGTTCAGCGCCGCGCCGAGGTACTGATCCTGGCCGTTGCGGATGGTGCTGCTGTAGAGGTTCTCGGTGTACGTGGAGAGCCGGGTCGCGTCCGGCCCGCCCGTCTGGGTGATGTAGGGGAAGTACGGGTTGTCGCGCTTCTCCACCCGGAAGCCGATGCCGCGGGCGATGAACGCCATCGAGCGGGTGCCGGGGTAATTGGTCTCCGCCCAGGAGCGGTACACGTCGTAATCGAGGTCGTAGGTCTCGGTCTTGTGCACGCCGCCGAGCTGCAGGTAGTTCGACTTCGCCTGCTTGTGCAGGAACTCCGGGATGAGCTGGAGGTTGCTCGCCGCGACCGCGCGGACGTTGGTCACGGCCTCGGTGTAGCCCGGAATGATGCCGCCCGTGCCGGTGAAGTTGCCTGCGGCGTCGACCCCGGCCACCGCCTGGTTCGTCTGCCATTGCTCGCGGTACTGGTCCTTGCGCTCGTCGCTGGCGTCCGTTGAGCCGTTGAGGAAGAAGCGGACCTCGTTGCTCAGCTTGTAGTCGAGCTTGAGGTTGGCGCCGCCCCGCGCGCGCAGGATGCGGGAGTCGCGCCAGTCGATTTGGTAGACGTAGGCGGGCCCGGGGTTGCCGTTGGGCAGCTGCTGGTAGGACTGCATCGACTCCGAAAGGATCGAGGGCACCACGCGGTAACCGAGGTTGATCGCCACCCCCAGCTGGTCCCGGAACACCTCCGAGTAATTGAGCGAATAGCTGCGGGCCTGGGGCCACTTCGTGTCCCGCGGGTCCCAGGGCCGCCAGATGGAGCCGATCGAGCCGCTGATCCGGCGTTCCGGGGAACTGTCGAAGGCGCTCTTGGTGACGAGGTTCACCGCGCCGCCGATCGAGTCGCCGTCCATGTCGGGCGTCGGCGACTTCACGACCTCCATCCGCTCGATCGCGTCGGCGTTGGTGTGCTCGAACTGGTACTCGCGGCTGGATCCCGCGGACGCGGCGTTGGCGGCGCGGTTGCCGTTGATCGTGACGGTATTGAGGTTCTGGCTCATGCCGCGGATGCGGATGAAGCGGATGTCGCCATCCATTGACTGGCCTTCGACGCCGGGCAGGCGGATGAGCAGGTCGGCCGGATTGCCCGCCAGGTTCCCGAAGGCATCCGCGGAGACCACGCTCTTCACGCCCCGGGACTGGCGCTGGAGGGTGATGGCCTGCGCGTTGCCCTCGCGCTCGCCGGAGACGCGATACTCCCCGAGGGTGTAGATGCTGGAGGTGAGGGCGAAGTCGCGACGGACCGCTGCGCCCGGGGCGACGGCGAGCTCGAGCGTCTGCGCGTCGAGACCAGTGTACGAAACCTCCAGGACGATCGTGCCCGGCGTGACGTTGGTGAGGCGGAAACCGCCCTGATCGTCGGTGAAGACCTCGCGGTTCGTGCCGCGCACCAGAACGCGGGCGCCCGAGAGGGTGCGCGCGGTGGCGGCGTTGGTGACGGTTCCGGTGACGAGCGCGAGATTCGCACTCTCCGCGGCGGGTTGCCCGGCGAGGGGGACCAGCGGCAACGGAGTCAGACTGAGCAGGGCGGCGAGGAGACGCAGGGGCGAGGGCATGGGCGTGGGCGGGGCAACGGGGTGAACGTCCGACGGACGGCGCGTCGGGGGTCAGACGCGAGCCCGAGACAGCGGCGAAACCCCCGGCCGGGCAACCCGAAAGTTCCCGTGGGGTGCGCTCTTTCTGACCGAAGGCGTTCCCCGGGGAACGAGTTAGCCGGCCGCGCCGTTTCCGCGACGATGGGGATCGCTATTCCCTCGCTGCACGCCGAGGATGGGTCTCTCTCCTCGGTCCGACGAGATGCGGATTTTTCGCCTCCCGCCGCTCTCCCCGCCGGCGACCGCTCCCTATGCGCAACGATTACCTGCAAAGCGCCCTTCGCGTCATCGACGACCCGAACGTGCTGATCAACGTCGTCTCCCGTCGCGTGAAGCAGCTTCGACAGGGCAACCGTGCGCTCGTGGAGTCGCTGGAGAAGCTCTCGCTCGAGGACATTGCCCTGCGCGAGATCGCGGAGCGCAAGATCAGCTACCAGACAGCGAGTCCCGAGGACTTGCGGCCCGGGCGCCGCTGATCCGTCCGAAACCAGTCATCAATCCCATGGCCAAGTCCCAAAACGCGCGCAAGCAGACCAAGAAACCGGCGAAGAAAAGCCCCAAGCAGAAGAAGGCGGCGAAGCGAACGAAGAAGTGACCGAGTCGCCCGCCCGGTTCCGCTGCGGGATCGGGCGGGAAGGTTTCCGGTTTTCCTGAAGGCCGCTGCTGCTCGTTTGGCGGCGATGCTTAGTCGTGTCGTGGTTGTGCCCGATGCCGGCGCACTGCTTCCGGCATTTGGTCGCTCCCTTTCGCAGGGGAAGAATTCCCCTGTGACATTCGCGCCGTCGAATGAGCGTCTCCGCGCCACTGACCTGACGCGTGACTCGATTACGGAATGTCCCGTCCTCGAGCATGGAGATGGTCTCACCACCGAAGCTCGCAGAGCGAAGGATGTTCCAAGGCCCGGGTTTCGGAATGCCGGCCTGCTGCGCCGAGGCTTCGCAGGGCATCCTTCGCTGCAAAGGGTTTTGCGTGCATGCGGCGATCTCGGCTCTCCGAAGGGATGGCCGTGCCATCCGAAGCTCGCAGAGCGAAGGATGGCGGAGAGGGAGGGATTCGAACCCCCGGTGAGCTTTCGCCCACAGAAGTTTTCAAGACTTCCGCAATAGACCACTCTGCCACCTCTCCGTTCGCGGACGCGGGACGCTCGGGCATCCGTCCGCCCGGGTCGAGCTTTCTCCGGGCGCGCTCACCCGCGTTTCCGGGCCTCCCACGGCGTGCAATGGCCCGGGCGGCCACCAAGGTCCCACTCCGTGCACGCCGTCGCCTCGCTCGCCGAGTATCAGGGCCTCTATGGGGGATTCCTTTTCCCCGAGCGCCTGCTGCAGAAGATCTGGTGGCGGGGGGATTTCGAGCGCGCCGCGCTCGCCACCGCCGCGGGCTGTCCGGTCCGCGTCCTTGACCCCGGGCGTTGGAACCGCCTCGCCGGCCCCGACTTCCTCGGCGCCCGGATCGCCTTCGGCGCGGATCCGCCGGTCACCGGAGACATCGAGGTCCACTTGGATACGCGGGACTGGGACGTGCACGGGCACGCGCGTGATCCCGCTTACGCCGGGGTGCTGCTCCACGTCGTGCTCTTCCCGCCGGCCGCCGGGCTGGTCACCCGCGGCTGGGCCGGGACGGAAATCCCCGTGGCGGCCCTCCTGCCGCTCCTCCATCGCGGCCTGGAAGAGTTCGCGGCCGACGACGCCGTGGAGTCGCTCGCCGGTGATGCGTGGCTGGGTCTGGTGGAGGCGCTGGCCCCGTTGCCGCTGGCGGACCTCCGGCGGGAACTGGAGGCGCAGGCAGCGCGCCGCTGGGCCCAGAAGGTCCGGTTCGCCGGCCTCCGCCTCCGCCGGCTCGGTTGGGACGCCGCCTGCCACCACGCCGCCCTCGAGGTGCTCGGGTATGGCGCGAACCGCGCCCCGATGCTGCGGCTCGCCGCCGCGTTTCCGCGGGTGGACTGGGTGCAGGGACGGATTGACCCCGCGGTGGCGTGGACGGCGGAGGAGGGGTCGTGGCGGGTGCAGGGCGTGCGTCCGGCCAACCAACCCGCGCGCCGGCTCCTCACGTACGCCGCGTGGCAGCGCCGCGCGCCGGATTGGCCCGGTTGGTTCCGCAGCTGGGCGGAAAGCCGGCCGCCCGCGGAGGCAGCGGGCGAGACCGGAGCGGAGCGACGCCGGCTGGCCCTGCCCCGGGTCCGGGGGGAATTGGCGGCCGGGCTGGGCCTCCCGGGTCGCGCGGGCGGGAGGTTCGACAACCTCGTGACGGACGCGCTGCTGCCGCTGGCGGCGGCGGAGGGTGGGGCGGGCCTTCACCCCTGGTGGTTTCACTGGTTTCTGGGCGATGCGCCCGCCGGCGTGCGCCTGGCGCTCCGCCGGCTCGGTGTCGCGGACGGCCGGACGCAGCCGCAGTGTCATGGCTTGGCGCAGGGCCTCCTCGGCTGGCTGCTGCAGCGCGAGGCCGCCAAATGCTCCCTTGCCAGTCCCGCCGCCGCTCCCAAGCGTGACGCGTTGCCATGAGTCTCCCCCTCAAGATCTACGACACGACCCTTCGCGACGGCACGCAGGGGGAGGGGATTAGCTTCTCGGTGGCGGACAAGCTGCTCATCGCGGAGAAGCTCGACCAGTTCGGCGTCGACTACATCGAGGGCGGCTTCCCGGGCTCCAACCCGCGGGACATCACCTTCTTCCAGGAAGCGCGCCAACTGCGCCTGCGCCATGCCCGTCTCGCGGCCTTCGGCTCCACCCGTCGCGCGGGCGTTCGACCCGAGGAGGATGCGCAGTTGCGGACCCTGCTCGACAGCGGGATGCCGGTCCTGACGATCGTCGGCAAGACGTGGGACCTCCACGTCACCGAGATCCTTCGGACCACCCTCGAGGAGAACCTCGCGATGATTGAGGACTCGGTCCGCCACCTCGTGGCGGCCGGGCGGGAAGTGATCCACGACGCCGAGCATTTCTTCGACGGGTACAAGGCGGATCCCGACTATGCCCTGCGGACGCTGGCGGCGGCGGTGCGCGGCGGAGCGAGCAACCTCACCCTCTGCGACACCAATGGCGGCACGATGGTGGAGGAGTTCCGGGAGATCGTCGCCCGGGTGGTGCGGGAGTTCGGGGCCGAGCGGGTCGGCGTGCACTGCCACAACGACAGCGGGCTCGGGGTGGCGCTTTCCCTCGCGGGAGTGACCGCCGGGGCTTCCCTCGTGCAGGGCACGATCAACGGCTACGGGGAGCGCGTCGGGAACGCGAACCTCACGACCATTTTGCCCAATCTCTTCCTGAAACTGGGCCGCACGGCCCATTGCCAGCCGCAGCTGGGCCAGTTGCGTGAGCTCGCGCTGTTCTTTGACGACCTCGCGAACCTTCGTCCGGACCCCAAGGCGCCGTACGTGGGGCACTCCGCCTTCGCGCACAAGGGAGGACTGCACGCCAATGCCGCCGGCAAGGTGGCGCGCAGCTACGAGCACATCGACCCGGCGCTGGTCGGCAACCGCACGCGGGTCCTAGTTTCCGACATGGCCGGCCGCACGAGCCTCACGCTCAAGGCCCGCGAGCTGGGCATCGAGCTGGACGAGCGGCGGCCGGAGATGAAGGGGCTGATCGACGAGCTCAAGGACCGGGAGTTCCGTGGCTACGAGTACGAGGCGGCGGACGCCTCCTTCCGGCTGCTGGTCGAGCGACACCTCGGCTCGCGCCGCTCCTTCTTCGAGGTCGAGGGCTACCGCGTGATCATCGAGCAGCACCGCGGCGAGCTCGTGGCCGAGGCCACGGTGAAGCTCAAGGTCGAGGGCCGCACGGTCCATACCGTGGCCGAGGATGCCGGCCCGGTGGGCGCCCTCGACCGGGCCCTGCGCCTCGCCCTCGAGGGCACGTTCCCGGTCCTGCGCGACGTCGTGCTGCGCGATTACAAGGTCCGGATCCTCGAGGGGACCCGCGGCGCTGGCGCCCGCACCCGGGTGCTGATCGAGAGCGGGGACGGGGCGCGCATCTGGGGCACGGTCGGCGTGAGCGACAACATCATCGACGCGAGCTGGGAAGCCCTGCGCGAGTCGGTGGAGTTCAAGCTTTCGACCGCGGCCGCTGGGGCGGCCTAACGGTCCCGCCGGGCGAGGCTGGCGACCAACGCGCGCAGGAAGGCGGAGTCCCCGGGCACGGCCGCCAGTTCGCGGACCGCGGCCTCCGTCTGTTCCGCCGCCAGCCGCCGCGCGGTTTCCAGTCCGTGCAGGCTGACGTAGGTCGCCTTGCCGGCGCGGGCGTCCTTGCCGGGGGTCTTGCCCAGCGTGGCCTGGTCGGCGGTGGCATCGAGGACGTCGTCCACAATCTGGAAACAGAGCCCGAGGTGTTCGCCCGCCCGGCGGAGCGCCGTGAGGGTCGGTTCGGGGGTGCCGGCGACGAGACCGCCCATCACGAGCGACGCCTCGAGCATTGCGGCGGTCTTGTTGCGGTGGATGAACTCGAGGTCCGCGGCGGTCACGTCCGCTCGTTTCTCGGCCAGCACGTCCTCCATCTGGCCTCCGATCAGGCGGCGGCTGCCGGCGGCGTCGGCCAATTCCCGGATGAGCGCGTGAGCGAGACCGGGACGATCAGCGTGGGCCGTGCTGAGCAGCACGAAGGCGTGGGTGAGCAGGGCGTCGCCGGCAAGGAGGGCCGTCGCCTCGTCGAAGGCCCGGTGCACGGTGGGGCGGCCGCGGCGGAGGTCGTCGTTGTCGAGACAGGGGAGGTCGTCGTGGATCAGGGAGTACGTGTGGACGCACTCCAGGGCCACGGCGGCGGGCAGGGCGTCCTCCGGGGCGGCCCCGCATAGTTCGGCCGCGGCGAGGCAGAGCACGGGCCGGAGCCGTTTGCCGCCCGCCTCCAGGCTGTAGCGCATCGCGCGATGCAGGCGCTCCGGGCGGGTGTCCGCCGGTGGAGTCAGGCGGTCAAGGGCTGCCTCGAAACGGGCGACGTGCCGGGCGAGCAAAGGGGCGGGATCCATCGGTTCAAGGGGCCGGCGGGACGCCGGTGCGGTAGGCGCGGCCGCGCTGCAGGATCTCCGTCACGGCCGGCAGGTCACCGCCGCCCAGCGCGGCGCGGAGGCCATGGAGTTCGCCGAGGTAAAGGTCGAGGGCCGCGAGCACCTCGGTCCGGTTCTGCGCGAGGATGGTGCGCCAGAGCTCCGGGTCGCTCCCGGCAATCCGGGTGGTGTCCCGGAGGCCTCCGCCCGCGAAGTCGCGCCACCCAGGGTCCTGGCTGGCGAGAGCGGCGCAGAGGGCCGAGGCCGCGACCTGCGGCAGGTGGCTGATGTGGGCGACGATCCGGTCGTGTTCGGCCGGCGACACTGCGGCCACCCGGCAGCCGAGCGCGCGCCAGAAGGACGCGACCGCCTCGAGCGCGGCGGCAGGCGTTTCCGGCAGCGGCGTGACGAAGCAGGCGCGGCCTTGGAACAGGTCGGCCCGGGAATGCTCCCAGCCGGTCTTTTCCGAACCGGCCATCGGATGCGCGCCGACGAACACCGCCCGATCCCCGAGCGCTTCCGCGGCGTCGCGGCAGACCTCGGCCTTGACGCTCCCGACGTCCGTGACGAGCGCGCCGGCGGGCAGCGCGGGGCGGATCCGCGCGGCGAGCGCCGCGATCTGATCGACGGGGCTGGCGATCACCACGAGGCTGGCGCCCGCAGCGGCCTCCTCGGGGGTGTCCGGCGCGGCGTCGCACCAAGGTTGATCACGCAGGCCGGCGCGGGTTTCCGGCCGACGGGCCCAGAGCACGATGCGGCGGGCGAGCCCTGCGGCGCGCGCGGCGCGGGCCACGGATCCCCCGAGGAGTCCGGGGGCGAGCAGGGTGAGCTGGGCGAAGGCGGCCACGGGGGCAGGCACGCAAAAACGGTGACGGGTGTCGAGCGGCGAGGCCCCGCTCAGCCTTGGCCGAGGCGCACGATGCGGGCGTATTCCGCCGCGGTGACCGGCTGGACCGAGAGTCGCGAGAGCCGGAGCAAGGCCATCGCCTTCAGGGCCGGCTCGGTCTTGATTCGGGCGAGGGTGACCGGCGTCGCGAGCGGTTCCCCGGCCTCCAATTGCACCGCCACCCAGTTTTCGCCGGGTGCCGTGGCATCCGGGAAAGCCGTCCGCACCACGCGGGCAGTCCCGACCACCGCCTTGGTGGAGACGCTCTCGTAGAACAGGGCGAGGTCCCCCGCGCGCATCGCGAGCAGGTTGAGCCGCGCGGAGTAGTTCCGCACGCCGGTCCAGGCGGTGGAGCGTTCGCGCTGGAAGTCGGCCCAGGAGTAGGTCTCGGGCTCGGACTTCACCAGCCAGTGCTGGGGCGGGGCAGGGCGGGAGGGCATCCCTTTCCGGTGCCACGGACGCCCGGGCAACGCCAGCGAAACCTCCGCGTGTGTTTCGGCCTTGAGCGCAGCGGGAGGGCGGGTTGCGCTCCGCGGCAATGGAGCCCACGGAGCAGGAGCGCGCGTTGGCCGAGCGGGCGCGGCGCTGGCTGCGCCGAGTCACGCTCGTACTGATTTTGGTGCCGATCATCCTGCTGGTCGCGCGGCACGTGCTGGGCTGGTGAGCGCGCGCGAAAAATGGTGTTTACTTGCCGGGCGGTTTTCTCCGAACCTGTTCCTTCACGCGGGCCAGTAGCTCAGTTGATAGAGCGCATCGTTCGCAACGATGAGGTCGTCGGTTTGATCCCGATCTGGTCCACCACTTTCCACCGCCGGGCTGTGTTTGGGTGAGCTCCGGCCCTGAAATTCGGGAGCGAGTTTGGTGAAGCCAGGATGTTAGGGATCCGTTCGGCTGAAGTGCGAGTGGATCGGACTGCGGCGCTAGCCGGCTGCCCGGCGCTCGGTGCCGCCAAGGAAATGTTCATGGCTTGGCGTAAACGCCCCGTTACGGCGCCACGGATGGGTTGCTCTTACCTCTGTCCGACGATGGGTCGGTGATGCGTTCCGCTGTGGCCAATGGAACGACCTCGTCGAGGAAGCCTTCGTCCCACGCGATGGCGGTAAAGGCGTTCGTGACCCGTGGATCGTCGCATCCGCGGTAGAGCGTCTTCAACGCGAAGCGAAAAGTGCGCTCGCCCGGCTGTCCGGGTCCGCCGAAAAGCGGGGCACGGGTGTTCCATTCCGCGATCGTCGCGGGAGTGACGCCTTGCTGGGCAAGGAACCACTGTGCGATCTCTGCGTCGGATGATGCCGATCCGATGACTGTGAGCGCAGCATTCAGTGTGAGCTTGAAGTGCGCGAGGAACGCTCCGTCCGTCGCTAGGGCATTGCCGAACGCGCGTTGGAAATCAGGCGGCAAGATGCCCGCCTGTTGCTGGCGCGCCTTGTCGATGAAGCGTGGAAGCCATACGCAGCCGGCGAGTTGATCGTGGGGACGGCGGAGAGTCATCGTACTCGAGGGATGCGACTTCCCCTGCGCCGCGCAAGGGGCGAGTGCTCGGCTCGTGTTCGACCCTAGCTCGGCTGGCCTGCCGGCGGGAAACTGCTGGCGTAAGGTTTCAGCGGCGTAAGCCGGTAGCGAATCACGCCGGAGCTGCGATTCCAGGTAATGTCCCGCCGGCCGTCTGTTCGCCTGTGGATGAGCATGCGGTGGAGCTGCATTTGGCTTGGGCTCCGCCGCCACTTTGCCTTGGCTCACGCGGTGTGAAGCTCCGCAGCGCTCCCCGCCCCAGTGTTGTCCGCCGGGCGTCCGTCCGCGTTTGGCGTCTTGCGAAGGGCGGGAGCCGGTGAGTGCGCCTTTTCCACCTCCAACGGCTCCGGACCGGAGTCTCTCGCCGTTGCTCTGGGGCGTCGCGGGGCTCGCCGCGGGGGCCGCGATCCTCTTCGCGCCGCTGGCGGGGCTCGCGCCCGAGGGCCGCCGCGGCCTCGCCTGCACCGTGGTGGCGGTCGTCTGGTGGGCGGCGCGGGTAATGCCCGCCGGGTACACCGCGCTCGGGTTGCTGGTGGCGCTGACGGTCCTGCAGGTCGCGCCGGCCCCTCTGGTGTTCGGGATGTTCACCAGTCCGCTGCTGTACCTCGTGGTCGGGGGATACCTGCTCGCGGCGGCGGTGACCTCCTCCGGCCTCGGCCGACGGATCGCCTACGCGTGGCTCAGCCGCTGGGTCACCGGCTACCGGAGCCTGATCATCTCCTGCTACGTCCTCACCTTCCTGCTGAGTTTCCTGATCCCGCAGCCGTGGCCGCGGGCGTTCCTGCTGATGGGGGTGATGGCCGTGGTGGTCGGGGCCGCCGGGCTGTCCCGCGAACACGGGGCCGCGGTGGGGCTGGCGGTGTTCGCGGGTTCCGCGCCGGTCTCGATGATCCTCCTCACCGGCGACAGCGCAATCAACGTGCTGGCGACCAGCCAACCAGGCATCGACGCGCCGGGGTGGCTGGGCTGGCTGCGGCTGATGGGCGTGCCCGGCGTGGCCGCCAGCGTACTCTGCTGCGCGCTGCAACTCCGGCTCTTCCCCGGCCCGGCGGAGTTCCGGCTCGACCGGGAGCGGCTGCGGCGGGAGGCGCTCGCCCTCGGCTCCCTGTCGCGGGTGGAGGCCCGCACCCTCGTCTGGCTCGCGCTCGCCACGGCCGGGTGGCTGACCGGCCCGCTCCACGGGGTGCATCCGGGCTGGGTGACCGTGCTGGCGGCGCTCGGACTGGCGCTGCCCGGGGTGGGGGGCGTCCTCGGGCCGACGCATTGGCGGCAGGTCCCGCTCGAGACTCTGATCTTCCTCGCCGCGGCGGTGGCCCTGGGACGCACGGGTGGCCCACCGGAGTTGGATCCGGTGACAGGTCTGAATGTCGGGGGGACGGGTCTAAATGCCTGGCTCGCGGCCCAGTTGCTGCCGGCCACGGTCCCCACGAACCCCTTCGTGCTGGCGGCCCTGATCGCGGGGATCGCCATGCTGCTGCACCTTGCGCTGGGCAGCGTGGTCGCCGCGATGAGCATTGCCACGCCCGCGCTGGTCGCGTTCACCGCGCCGGCTGGGATCAACCCGCTGGTGCCGGCCCTGATCACCTACACGGCCGTGGCCTGCCACTGGCTCCTGCCGTTCCACCACATGAACGTCCTCGTCGGACTCGGCGAGGGCAACGGCGGCTACACGCAGCGCGAGGTGCTGCGGCTGGGGCTGCCGATGACCGCGGTCGTCTTCCTCGTGGTCCTCGCCGTCGAGGTCCCGTGGTGGATGTGGCTGGGGCTGCTCTGAACCGGTCGGCGCGCCGGGGCTAGGCCTCGAAGCCGTAGGGCGCGCGCCAACTGCCCTCGGCGAGTCGCCGGGCAGCCGCGAGTTCGGCCGTGGTGGCGCCCTCGACCGTCGTGAGCGCACCGGTTTCCGGCGCGATCTCCAGCCACGGTCCGATGCGGAATCGCGCCTGACCCAGATCGAGCTGGTTCGCCCGCAGGTGCCCCGCCAACTGATCGACGACTTCCGCCGCGCCAGCGTGGGCACGGACCGCCTCGTGGCAGGCGGCCAGCGAGTCCTCGCGCCCGAGCCGCCACGAGAGGTTGCCGAGGTGGCAGACGGCGGAGGACGCGTGGCCTTCCGCCAGCGGCGCGTTCAGGTCGGCGACGCGCCGCGAACGCACCGCGTCGAGGAAGTTCGCCAAATGGCGTCCTCCGCCTTCCCCGGGGAACTGGCGCAGGCGCTTGCCTTCGCGGTCGTAAATCACGCCGCCGCCCTTCAGGCCCACGAAGGAGCCGCCCTCGCAGTCGAGCGCAAAGCCCTCGCGAATCCCGCGGAACGCGTCCATCGCCTTCTGGCCCGCCTTGGCGGGCAGGTTGCGGTTCTCCACCAGCATCGGCAGGCCCGGGTAGTCGACGAGCGTCAGCTGGGTGTTGGGCGTCTCGGCGGCGTCGTCGACCCCGAAGCGGCCGCCGAGGCAGCGCACGCGCCGGGGCAGGCCGGTGAGCCCGGCCATGAAGCGGCAGGCGTCGATCGGGTGCACGCCGCTGTTGCCGAGGTCCCCGTCGCCGGTCGACCAGAACCAGTGCCAGTCGTAATGCAGCTTCGGGCGCGTGAGCGGATCCGCGGGCGCGGGGCCGCAGTAGAGGTCATAATCGAGGCCCGCGGGGCGGTGCGGGGCCGCGCGGCCGATGCCGGGCCGGTACTCGTACCACGCGACGTGCGCCGCGCGCGGGCGGCCGATATGCCCCTCGCGGATCCAGGCCGTGGCCGCCCGGATGCCCTCGTCGGACCGGTACTGGGTGCCCGACTGCACGATCCGTCCGTACCGCTCTGCGGCCGCGAGCATCCGCGGGCCCTCGCCGAGGCTGTGGGAAACGGGTTTCTCCACGTAGACGTCCTTGCCGGCGCGGCAGGCCCAGGCGGTCAGGACAGCGTGCCAGTGGTTCGGGGTGGCGATGACGACGGCGTCGACGTCCGCCCGCTCGAGGATGCGCCGCGGGTCGGTGGCGCCCGCGACGGTCACGCCGGCCTCCTTCGCGGCCGCGACCTGTTCCGCGAGGCGCTGCGGGTCGACGTCGCACAGGGCGGTCAGCCGGGCGCCGGGGAACTTCAGCAGCATCCGCGCGTGGCCGCGGCCCTTGCCGCCGAGCCCGATCACCGCGAGCCGGATGTCCTGGTTGGAACCCGCGGCGCCGAGGCGCAGGGCGGGAAAGGCTAGGGCGGCGCCGGTGGTCGCGCGGCGCAGGAAGTCACGGCGGGGCAGGGTTTTCATCGGCTGGGGGAGGTTCGGGAGGCGACGGGCCAGGGTTCACTCTCGGTGCGCGAGGTCCGGAACAGTTCCTCCGCCCGCGCGACGAAACCGGGCTCCTTGGCGGCGAGATCCCGGGTCTCGCCCGGATCGCGGACGACGTCGAACACCAGCACCGGGGCGCCCGGCCGCTCGCGGATCGCCTTGAGCCTGCCTTCGCGCACCGCTTGGGAGAACTCCCGCTGGTGGTGTTCCCAGTAAAGGTGGCCCGGCCGCTCCGTCTCCTTGCCGCGGAGCGCGGGCAGCACGTTGAGGCCGTCGACGCCGGGCTCGGGCTGGGTGATGCCCGCGAGGGCGAGGGCGGTGGGCAGGAAATCCCAGCCGCCCCAAGGGTAACTGCTCCGCCGACCGGCCGGGATCTGCCCGGGCCAGCGGACGATCATCGGCGCGCGGATCCCGCCCTCGAAGAGCGAGCCCTTGTGTCCGCGGAAACCCGCGGTGCTGCCGAAGAAGTCCGAGATCCCGGCGCGGGCCGGGGCGCCGTTGTCGGAACAGAAGAATACCACGGTGTGCCGGTCGATCCCGAGGGCGCGGATCCGGTCGAGGATCCGGCCCACGTCGCGGTCCAGCCGGCCCACCATCGCGGCGAAGGTGGCGCGGGGAAAAGGGACGTCGTTCTTGCCGCCTTGACCAGCGGGCGGCTCGGGAAAGCGGCCGCGGTACTCGGCCAACGCGTCCTCGGGCGCCTCCAGCAGCGAGTGCGGCACGGTGTAGGCAAGGTAGAGGAAGAACGGGCGCTGGTGACGCGCTTCGAGGAAGGCCAGGGCCTCCTCGGTCATCAGGTCGTGCGAGTACTGGCCCCGCGCGCCGCCGGCGTTGCCCGGCAGCGTGATCTCCTTGCCGTCGCGCCAGAGCTTTTCCGGGAAATGGAACTCCGCGAGGTCGTTGTTGAGGTAGCCGAACCAGCGGTCGAAACCCTGCCGGTCGGGGGTACCCTCCGTCCCGGGCTCGCCGAGGCCCCACTTCCCGATCATCGCCGTGGCGTAATCCTGATTCCGCAGCAGTTCGGCGACGGTCTGGTCCTCGGCGCGGAGCGGGACGCGCGCGAGCCCGGCGCGGCCGTGGTTGCCCCGGATGCGGGTGTGGCCGGTATGCTGGCCCGTCATCAGGACGCTCCGGGTGGGCGAGCAGACGGAGCCTCCCGCGTAGTAGTGCGTGAAGGCGGTGCCCTCGGCGGCGAGGCGGTCGAGGTTCGGGGTGCGGATCAGCTTCTGCCCGAACGGGCCGATGTCCCCGTAGCCGAGGTCGTCCGCGAGGATGAACACGATGTTCTGCCGCGGGTCCCGCGCCGCGTGGAGGGTGGCGGCGAGGAGCAGGAGGAGCGCCAGGCGTCTCATCGCGCCACCCCCTCGGCCGCGTAGGCGGCGAACTCGGCGGCGAGGCCGGCGGAACGATCGTCCCCGCGGTGGAACACGAGCCGGTAGCGCAGCGTCAGCTCGCCGCCGGCGGGGATCACGTGGTCCCCGGCGTTCGGCTGGTCCTGCAATTTCTCGAAGTCGTGCCGGCCAAACGGGTTCGCCGAAAGCAGGCCGTAATCGCGCGCGTGCCACCACGTCGGGTGCCGGAAGTTGCCCGGATGCTCCAGCAGGGCCACCCCGATCACCCGCCCGTCGGGCAGGGGGCCGCTGTAAGAGGCCCATGCGGCGCGCTTGCCCCACGCGGGAACGCCGGCGTCGCCCTTCGCATTCACGAGGCGCCCGGTGCCGGGGCGTTTGGTCGCGCCCTTGCCGTGGGTCACCCGCAAGGCCTCGTTCACCCGCACCGCCATCGTGCCCTCCTCGGTGTCGCCGAGGGTCACCGGCCCGTGGGTCGCGAGGAGGCGGACGTCGTAGTCGAGGCGGGTCACCGCACCCGACCGCGCGATGCGCAGGGTGGTCTCGTCCGTGAGCAGCGGCTTTCCGTCCGCCGTTTCCCAGAGGCTGCGGACGCGCAGCAGCCCGGTCGGGCCATCGCGCGTCTCCACAATGCGCTCCAGGCGGATGCGGCCGGTCTTCCGCTCGGGCAGTTCCCGCCAGAGGTCGTGGCCGTTGACCGCGCCGTGCGCGAACCAGACGCCGCGATGCCAGTCATGGTCCGGCACTTCGGCCGGGTTTTTCCTGAACGGGAAATCGCGGGTGTACGCGGTGCCGTCCGCATCCAGGATCGGGTAGAGGCAAGGCTTCGGCCAACCCGCGTGGAGGTAGTCCGAGAAGTGCCGGCCGCCGATCTCGATGCGGACGCGGTCGGGGAGGCGGGTGAATGTGACGGGCTCGCCGGCGCCGGCGGCGGTGGCAGCGGCCAACCCGGCGAGGGAGGCGAGCAGGCGGCGGAGGGGTTTCATTTCGCGAGGGATTGGCGCTTGGTCTCGGGGGCGAGCCAGATGACGAGGATGCCCGCCGCGTAGATGAAGGAGGCGGCCGCGCCGACGCGGGCGTAGCTGCCGCCCAGGGCGGTGAACATCGCGCCCGCGGCGAGCACGCCGAGGGCGGTGGCGAACCGGCCGACGTTGTAGGAGATCCCGCTGCCCGTCGCGCGCACCGCGGTCGGGAAAAGCTCGGGCAGGTACAGCGGCAGCCACCCGAAGAAGAGCGTCGCGACCAGGCCCTGCGCGAAGACGATCGGCAGGAAACTCGGCTGCAGCGGTGCCGTCAGCTGGAACATCGCCCAGGTGAGGCCGAAGGCGCCCACGCTGATCAGGAAATAGGAGACGCGCCGGCCGAGCAGCGCGGCGATCTGCGCGCCGAGCAGGCTCCCGAGGATCGCGCCCTTGGCCCACCAGCCCTGCGTCATCGCCTTGTAGTTGGACTGTGCGGTCCGGCCGATCTCGTCCGCCCACGGGATCATCCACTTGCTCGCGGCCCACGCCCCGACGAGCGGGATCGAACCGAGCAGGATCCCGACGAGCGTGACGCGCAACAGCGGAGGGCGAAATAACTCGCGCAGCGGCGCCGGCGGCTTCGGTTGCCCGGCCCGGACGCGGGTCGCCAGCCAGGTCGGCGACTCCGGCAGGAACAGCAGCACCGCGACGCCGAGCACGGCCGGGGCGCCGGCAAGGGAGAACAGCCACCGCCACGAGTCCGGGGTCACCGGACGGAACTGCGCGACCTGCGACAAAAGCAAAATCCCGGAGTTGATCGCGGCACCCATCAGGCCGGCCACCACCGGACGCGACTTGTCGGGCCACGACTCCGCCACCAACGCGACCGCGTTGGGCCAGACGCCACCCACGCCGAGGCCCACGGCAAAACGCAGCGCGAGCATCTGCTCCTGCGTCGTCACCCAGGCGCCCACGCCGGCGAAGACCGAGTAGAACAGGATGCTGACGCCCATGGCGCGCGTGCGCCCGATCCGGTCGCCGAGCGCCCCGAGCAGAATGCCCCCGAGGGCCGCCCCGCCCATCAGGGCCGCCGTGTAGCGGGCGAACCAGTCGCCGCCAAGGGTGGGCGTGTAGGTGGCGCCGAGCAGGGACTGTGAAACCGACAGGGATACCAGCGGCATCAGGCCGAGCTCCAGGCCGTCGAACAGCAGGGCGCCGAAGGCGGCGGCGAGGACCGCGTAGCGGGCGCGGGGGGAAAGGGGCGCGGCGGTCATCGGGCTTCAGGAGGGCCCGCGCGGGCGGTGAGGACGCGGATGATGGCGCTGTTGTCGAGCGCGCCGAGGCCCGCCTTTTCGGCCGCCTCGAGGACCGAGCGGTGCGCGCGGCTGAGCGGCATCGGCAGGCCCGCGGCTTCGCCCTGCTCGAGGATCAGCCGCACGTCCTTGAGGTGTTGGGAAAGGCGGGCCTCCGGGACGAAGTTGCCGAACAGCATCCGCTCGCCCTTGCGATCCATGATCCGGGAGTAGGCGGGACCGCCCTGCATCACGGCGAGCGCCTGGCGGGCGTCGAGCCCCAGTCCCTGCGCGAGGGCGAGGCCTTCGGCGAGCGCCGCGCGGTTCAGCCCGAGGACCACGTTCGTGACCAGCTTCATCCGCGCCCCGGCGCCCGCGCCACCGCAGTGGAAGGTGGCGCGGCCGAGCGGGGCGAACAGATCCCCGCAGGCCGCGAAGGCCGCGGCGTCCCCACCCACCATCAGCACGGCTGAACCCTCCCGCAGCTGGGCACTGCTGCCGGAAACGGTGGCGTCGAGGTACGCCACCCCCCGGGTCGCAAGCTTGGCGGCGAGCGCGGCCGTGGCCTCCGGGTCGCCCGTCGTGGTGTCGACGATGACATGGCCTGACCGCACCGTGCCTTCGGCCGCGGCCAGCACCGCTTCCACCTCCACGTGGGTCGGCAGGCTCAGGAGGACGCGGTGGCAACGGCCAAAAACCTCCGCCGCATCGCGGGCGACTTCGCCCCCGGCGCCGCCGAGGGCCTCGCGGCGCGCCGGATCGAGGTCGTAGCCGAGGACCGGCAGGCTGCCGCCGCGCAGGCGGTCCGCGAGCGCGCTGCCCAGCAGGCCGAGGCCAATGAGGCCGACCGGGGAGGAATGCGTGGCGGGGGAAACCATCGGCGCGGGGTGAAGGGGCGCTTTCATCGCAGCCTCCGGCCGAGGTAAATCGCGTCGCCGCCCCGGGCCAGCTCGCGGAAGCCCAGTTTGGCGTAGAAGGCCGCTGCGCGGTGGTTGTCGGCCGCCATCGCGAGATGCACGCCGGGCGCGCCCCTTGCGGTCAAGCGCTCGAGCAGCTCCGCCATCATCGCCCGTCCGAGGCCGCGCCCCTGCGCGCGTGGCAGCAGGTCAAGGTGGAGGTGCGACGGATAGTCCGCGTAAGGCTCCGGCACGAACAGCTCCGGATGGTGGTAGAGGTGCCAGAGCTGCTCGTCCCGGCTCCATCGTTCCGCAGGACCGGACGGCGCCGACCGGAGCGCCCGCAGGGGCGGCAGCCATTCCTCAACGTACCGGCGCTGGAATTCGCGCGTGTCCACGACCGCCAGCGCGTAGCCGCAGACGCCGGCGCTGTCCTCAAGGACCAGAGCCAATTGCGGTTCGAAGGCCAGGTAAGCTCCCACGTACACGTGGCCCAGTGCCTCCGGATCCGCGTGGAGGTGCGTCGCATCGCGGCCGCTGTCCCCCGTGCCAAGGCACACCGCATAGCAGGCCTCCCGATCGCGGGGTAACGCGAGCCGGAGCGTGAAGGCATCGAGCTTCCGAGGGATCATGACGGTGGGGCCGGGGTGAAGCGGCCGTCCGGCGTCATCGGCAGCAGGCGCTGCAGATCCGCCACGAGGCCGCCGCGGTAGGTGCGCGGACGATGCTCCGCGGAGGAGAACGCGGCGCCGACGGCCGGTCCCCGCTCCCGCCAGTCCAGATAACCCGCGATCAGACCCGCCTCCTCCTTCAGTTCCCACGCGAGGCGATACACGGTGTGGAGCAACTCGCGGTCCTCGAGGCGCGTCAGGTGCTCGAAGAGCGTCGCGACCCGGGCGCAGCCCGCCCGGGCGCGGGTCGCGGCGGTCTCGTCCCCCTGCAACGCCGCCGTGACGTCGGCGTGCCAGGCTTCGGCGAGCGGGCCGTGGGCGAAGGGCAGGTGCAGGCAGTCGCAGAGCAACGCGAACAGGTCGGCCGGCAGTGGCGCGGCGCCCCCGACGGCGTCGAGGCACCGCCAGTCCGCGCGCCACCGCTCGCGCGCCGCGGCGTGGGCGCGTCCCGGCTCGTAATCGTCCCGGGCGACCCACTCCGCGAAGGTCTCCAGCGCGAGGCGGTGGGCGGCGAACTCGCAGTTCGGATTCAGCAGGACCCCGGTGACGGCTCCACGCAGCTCCGCCGGCCGCCCTGCGTAGGGCCCGAGGTAAAGGCGTCGCAGGTCGTAGTCATTGGCGAAGAGATTGTCCCAGATCAGCGGGGGGCGCCGCAGGACGCGCGTGAGCTCCCGCAGGTCCGCCGGGGTGATCGTTTCCGAGATGATCTCCGGCCCGGTCCAGAGAATGTCCACCGCCGGATCGAGGTGCGCGCCCAGGTGCTGCAGGTAGCGCGAAGCGGCCGGGTCGCCCGCCATCCGTCCGCAGTAGGGGGTGGGGCAGAACAGGAGCCGCGCGTCGGGGTCCCGCCGGCGCAGTCGCTCCCGCAGCTGGTGGGCGAAGACGACCTGAGGCGCCGCATCGTGCTCGGTCGCCCCGAGATGGCCGGAGGCGGGCGCGGCGATGATGTCGTCGAACAGGACCGCGAAGTGCCGCGCGCCCAACGCGGCGAGTTGCTCTGCCTTCGCCGCCAACGCGGCGAGCCCGGCCGGTTGCGCGAAGTCCGGGTCCAGTCCCGGCGCGAGCGCGTACACGAATTCCACGCCCGCCGCGCTGCACGCGGCGATCAGGTCTCGCAACTCGGTGGCCTCCCCCGCCGGGTACGGCTCGCGCCAACGGGCACGGTGGCGCAGGTCGTCCTTCGGCGCATAGAGGTAGGTGTTGAGGCCGAGGGCGCCGAGCCGCCGCACCAGGGCGTGGCGCTGCGCGGGCGTCCACGGCCGGCCGTAGAAACCCTCCACCACTCCCGCGAGGAACGGCGCGCGGCTCATCGTTCAGACTCCTCAGGCCGGGCCGCGGCCGCGCGGCGGCTCCGCTCCAGTGCGCGGGCGAACGGCAGGTACACGAGCGTCGCCAGCGCGAGGGAGATCACGCCCCAGACCGCGGCTCGCCAGTCGCCCCCCGTCACGAGATAATGGCCGATCACGGGCGGGGTCGTCCACGGGATGTTCAGCACGGGGCGGGCGATCAGGCCCGCGGCCAGCAGGCCATAGGTGCCGGCCGTGAGCAGCAGCGCGTTCAGGATGTACGGGACCATCAGCAGCGGGTTGAGCACGATCGGCACCCCGAAGAAAATGGGCTCGTTGATCTGGAAAACCTGCGTGGGCAGCGAGACGCGGGCGACCTGGCGCAGGCCGGGGTCGCTCGAACGCCAGAGCACCAGCGCCAACCCGAGCGTGGCCCCGGTGCCGCCGACGTTCACGAAGGTCGAGAAGAAGCCGTTGGCGGTGATGTGCGGCGGCGGTCGCCCCTCGGCCAGCGCGGTCACGTTCGCCGCGAGGAATTGCAGGAACACGGGGGCGACCACCGCGTCGAGGGTGTTGTCGCCGTTCACCCCCAGGGACCAGAGCAGCGTCACGAGCAGCGCGTAGACGAGGATGCCGGGCAGCGTGTCCAGCGCGAAGACCAGCGGCGCAAAGGCGGCCTGCACGGCCGCGTTGAGGTCTAGGCCGAGCAGGAAGCGCAGCGCCCAGAACCCGGACGCGAGCGCCAGCAGCGGAACGAGGGAGAGGAAGGACTCCGCCACGACCGCCGGCACCTCGCCTGGGAGCCGGATCACGAGCCCGCGCGCGACGAACCATGCCTTCACCCGCACCGCGACCAGCGCCACGACGATGGCCGTGAAGAGTCCCCCGGAGCCGAGCGCGGCCGGGTCGAGGCCCGGCGCCCCCGGCTTCACCTGGAGGAGCAGGAAACAGGGCGTGGCGAGCAGCGCCGAGCCCGCGGCATCGAGTCCCAGCCGGCCCGCGAAATCGTGGGCGATGGCGAAGCAGGCGAACACGGCCAGGAGCCCGAACGTGGCCGTGACGGGGATCTCCAGCACCGGCTTCCACGCCTCCGGCAGGGCCGCCCCGCCGGGCAGGGGCAGGTGCGTCAACACGAGGAAGAGGCCGCCCAGGATGGTCAGCGGGACGAGCGCCACCATCCCCGCGCGGATCGCCGCGAGGGCCGGGTTTTCCCCGACGGCCTGGAGGCCGCGCAACCAGCGTGCGCCGGAGGGGGGCAGGGTAGCGCTCACGGCTTCGCCACGTATCCGTGGTGCAGTCCGAGGTAGTACGGCAGCAGGAAGACCGTTCCGGCGCCCAGCACGTCCCCGCGGCCGGCGTAGTCGAGTTGCCAGGGATCCGTGTTCCAATGGTTGAAATGCCGGTTCTCCACCGGCAGCACGCGTCCGTCCCGCCCGTGACCTCGCCCTTCGTTGCCCGGCTCGTGCGGGTCGCGCGCCTGCACCGCGGGCAGCGGCACCACGTCGAGGCGATGGGCGTTGCGCAGCGGCCAGTTGAGGCGGTCGAGGGGGAAGCCCCGCAGGGTCGCGGCGGCGTCCTCCCGCCAGCCCGCGGCGGGCGAGATCGGGAACTCGCCCCAGAGGTTGCGCAGGGTCCGCCCCTCGGCGTGCGCCGCGTAGGCGAAGGCGAAGAAGGGATTTCGCTCCGCCGCCTCCAGGCCCCAGTAGACGTGCCAGGCGGTCAGCGCGCGCTCCTGCAGGGCCTCGTCGCGGGAGGTCCGGAGCAGGGTGTAGAAGCACATGAACGCCATCTCGTCGTCGGACTGGTTGCCCGAGCCCGGGCCGGTCTGGAACTTCGGGTGGAACAGGTTCTGGGCGTAGCCGTGCCGCGTGATCAGCTCCGCCGCCGCCGCGGTGTAGCGGCCTTCACCCGTGACGTGCGCCGCCGCGCTGAGGTAGGCGAGCAGGCTCAGCGAGTTCAGGCCCCGCTCGACGACCCACTGCGGGTCGGCGTTCAGGTGCTCCGGGGCGTACATGCCCCAGCGCGTGGGGCGCCCGTCGTGGTCCCGCAGGGTGAAGCCATGCGCCAGCAGGTGGTCGGTGAGCGCGCGGATCACCTCCCGCACGGCCGCCTTTTCCTCCGGGGTCCGCGCCACCAGGTCGTGGTAGAGCGGATAGAAGAAGTAATGGCCGTCCAGTTCGTCGCTGCTGGTGTCCGCCTTCCAGTACCAGCGGCCGTCCACGCTGCGCGGCCAGCGCGGCTCCAGACGCTTCCACAACGCGTCCCGCCCCTGCATGGCGCGGTCGCGCTCCGCCTGGCCGGCGTTGGGGTCCGGGCCGTCCCCTGGCAGGATCGTGCGGGCGACAAACCCGGGGGGCGGCGCGACCGGTCCGCCCTGGGTCACGGTCTGGAGGAAGCGCAGGGCCGCGAACACGGCGTCCGCCCGCGCCTTGGCGCGCGGATCGCCGGTGGCGGCGTAGGCGAAGCATTGCCCCGCGCCGTACATTGCGGTCCACAGGCCGTCGTTGTCCGAGTCGTGGCGGCCTGCGCTCGCGCGGTCGCCCGGGACCCGCAGGGGAGCCTCCGCCACGAAGCCGAACGGGGTGCGCCGGATGTGACGGTCAATCTCCTCCTCGTAAAACTCCGCCTTCGCCGCGAGGGTCATCGGTCGGCGCGCGATGCCGCCCACGCCCGCTGCGGTCGCGAACCACGCGGTGCCGTCCGGGCCCACCGCGATCGCCCCGATGCGGTCATCCGGCAGCCAGCGCGGTCCCTGGCGGTAGTGGAATTCCCGGCCGTCCCAGCGGATCGCCCCGCGGTCCGTGCCGAACCAGACCTCGCCGCCGGGCCCCGCCGCCGCGCAGGTGAAACCGTTCCACGGCAGGCCGTCCTTGCCCTCGAAGAACCGCCAGCCGCCCGCGGTCCGGACCCCCACGCCGGCGGACACCGCGAACCAGGGTTGGCCGGCGGAGTCGACCGCCACCGCCCGCACCTCGCCGACGGCCCAGCGCCGCCCCGCGCCGTCCAGCACCACCTCTTCCCGCCAGCCCTCCGGCGTCCGGCGCCACAATCCCGCGCCCGTCCCCGCCCACCAGGTGCCGTCCGGCCCCCGCGCAATTTGCCGCGGCTCCCCGGGCGGCGGGCGATCCGGCGGCTCCGGCCGGACCGGAGGCGCGGCCAGCATCGTCCACTTGCCGCCCTCGCGCGCGAACCATGCGTCCCCGACCCGCGCCCGCGGTTCGCCCGCCGGCCCCAGTGCGAGGGCCGTGACGGCGCCCGCGGGCCGGCCTGGCTCCCCCGCGTGGTGCAGGGCCACCTCCTGCCGGAACTCCTGCGGGATGGGTTGCGCCCATGCGGTGAGGGTCATCAAGCAGGGCAGGCAGCGGCGGAGCAGGCGGGCGGGGGAGGGGCGCATGGGGGTACGGCCGACCCCGCGAGCAGGCACCGGTGGCGCGCGACTGGCAAGCCCGCGAAGCTAGGGCCGGGCGGGCTTGCGCCCGCGCCCCTTCCCAGGCCCTGTAACGGCAGCACCAGACACCGATGCGCTCTTCCCGTCTCCTCCCGCTGCTGTTCCTGCCGGCCTTGCTCCCGGGCCAACCCGCCCCGGCCCCCCGCCCGCCGGCTCCGCCCGCCGCCGAGGCCGTGCAACTCGAGGCGTTCACCGTCACCGGCACCAACATCCGCCGGCTGGACGAGGAGAAGATCCTCCCCGTCACGGTGATGAACCTCGAGGACCTCGACCTGCGGGGCGTGCCCACCGCGGCCGAGCTCTTCGACACGTTCTCGATCGGCGGCCCCATCACGCTCGACGAGGGCAACACCCTCGGGGCGGACGCCCGCGGCGACAATTCCACGATCAACCTGCGCGGGCTCGGTTCGGGCAATACGCTCGTGCTGCTCAACGGCCGCCGCCTGCCGCCGCACCCGATCAGCATGGCCGAGAGCTCCGTCCCCTCGCTCTCCACCAACGTCAACAACCTCCCGATGGCCGCCATTTCGCGCGTGGAGGTCCTCCGCGACGGTGCCTCCGCGATCTACGGCACCGACGCCGCGGCCGGCGTGGTCAACTCGATCACCCGCACCCGCTTCGACGGCCTCTCGGTGCGCGCCCGCGCCAGCGTCACCCAGCGCGGCGGCGGCAACGACTGGAATCTCGAGATCACGGAGGGCCGGAATTTCAACCGCGGCCGGAGCAACCTGCTGGTGACGCTCGACTACTACCACCGGGATTTCCTCTGGCTCAACCAGCGCAAGTTCTCCCGCAACCAGGACGTCCGCGTGGTCCGCAACGTCCCGCCGCCGTGGGACGGCCTGCCGCTCCTCGACGCCGCCGGCACCGTGGTCCGCGACAACGATTTCGACAACCGCCTGAGCACCGATTCGAGCTACTACGGCGGCTTCGTCCGTGGCACCTGGGGTCCCAACTTCAGCTTCATCGGCGCGCGGCCGGAGGGTAACCGCGGTATCATCACGACCTCCGGCTCCACCAGCGCCACGCTTGCGACCAACGGCACGTTCTACCTCATCCCGCTCGCCGACGGGAACGTCGGCTTCCGGCAAACGCTGCCCTCACACAACATCGACGACTTCACGGTCAACTGGTACCAGAACCCCAACGACTTCAAACCGATCCTCCCGCGCACGGATCGCTTCAACCTGACCGCCGTGCTGCGCCACCGGCTGGGTCGCGACCTGGAGGCCTTCGGTGAGGTCCTCACCTACCGGGCGAAGTCCATCACCGGCCGCCTGCCGTCCGCCTTCGATTCGAGCACGGACCATAACATCTACGTCGGCGCCGACCATCCGTTCAATCCCTTCGGCAGCCGGTTCTACGATCCGCTCGGCCGCCCCAATGCCGATGGCACCCCGCGGCTCGCCGGCGCCCCCGCCGCGCTCCAGTTCCTCGGCGGGGTCGGCGTGATCCCGCGCGACTTCCAGCCCCGCCGCATCACCGTGAATTCGACCGCGATCCGGCTCGTCGGCGGCCTGCGGGGTAAGTTCGCCGCCGGCTGGGAATGGGAGTCGGGCGTGATGTACGGGCGCAACTTCACCCGCGACGTTGAGAACTTCGCGGTGCGCGAAAGCCGCCTCCGGGCCGCCCTCACCACCTCCGATCCGGCCAAGGCGTTCAACCCCTTCAATTATACCTTCCGCCTCGTGCCCCAGGCCAGCACGACGAACCCCTACCTGCTCGTCGTCGACCGCGCCTACCGCAACCCCGAGGCGCTCACCGCCTCGCTCTACGATGACTTTGTCCGCGAGGGGCGCACCCAGCTCGCGAGCTGGGACCTGAAGCTCAACGGCCGCGTGCTCGACCGCTTCTGGGGCGGCGCGGTCGGCCTCGCCCTCGGTGCCGAGTTCCGCTGGGAGGACTACAAGGACTGGCGCCCGCCCTACGCCGCCTTCAACCCCGCCGACGCGCCGTTCAACGGCAACGCCTCCGACCCCAACAACCTCTTCTTCGGACCCAACGAGAACGACTTCATCGCGCTCAGCCCCAACCCGAACCTCTACAAGTCCCGCACCAACGCCTCGGTCTTCGCCGAGGCCCTGTTCCCCGTCGTCGGCAAGGCGAACCGCAGCCGCTTCGCCCGCTCCCTCGAGGTCTCCCTCGCCGGCCGCGCCGAACGCTTTTCCGACTTCGGTGACACCGTGAAGCCCAAGGTCGGCCTCAACTACCGGCCGAACGAGTGGCTCCTCGTCCGCTCCACCAGCGCCGCCTCGTTCCGCGCCCCGAACCTCGTCCAGTCCAACGTCACCCCGCTCCAGCGCTCCGGCTCGACCTTCAACGACGTTTACCGCGCCGAGGTCACGGGCCTCAATCGCGACTCCAACGCGGTGCCAGTGGTCTTCCGCCAGGGCAACGCCAACCTCCAGCCCGAGACCGCCCGCTCCCTCACGCTCGGCACCGGCTTCACGCCGCCCTTCCTCAAGGCCCTCACGATCACCGTCGACTACTGGCGGATCCACCAGCGGGACGTCATCTCGGCGGTCAGCGGCACCACGCAACTGCTCCAGGACGAGGAGCTCCTGGACGGCGCCGTCCGCCGGGCCCTCGCCGCCGGCACGCCGATCGAGCGCATCGACCTCGGTAGCGGCACCGCGGGGTACGTCGGCAACCCGAAGGTCGTGCGCGACCCGGTCACCCCCGCGGACATCGAGGCCTTCGCGGCCTTCAACGCCACGCGCCCGCCGCAGGAACGCCGCGCGCCCGTCGGCGGGATCCGTTCCGTGGTCACGGACTACGTCAACCTGGCCGGCCGCGAGGCCGAGGGCCTCGACTTCGGGTTCGAATACCGCCTGCCCCGCACCCGCCTCGGCCAAGGCACGGTGCGCGGGGACGCCTCCTACCTCCTTCAATTCGACACGCAGGCGGATCCGGGCGCCCCGAAGATCGGCAACATCAACCGCGACGGACGCACCCGCTTCCGCGGCAATATCGGCCTCTCCTGGCGCCACGAGGGCTGGAGCGCCGGCTGGTTCACCAGTTACTACGGTCCCTACGTCGACACCGGCACCGCCACCACCGAGGCGGTCTACGCCGCGCTGGGCCGGCCGGACTACATTTCCTCCTACGTCGATTCCGGCGGGGTGCGGCGCTACCGCTACCTCGTCTCGAGCCACGTCCTTCACAACGCCTACGTGAACTACGCGTTCCCGTCCCGCCGCGGCTCGCTCTGGTCCAACCTCTCCGCCCGCCTTGGGGTGAACAACGTCCGCGACACGGATCCGCCCCTCGCGGACTCGGACACGGGTTACCAGCGCGGGGCCGGCACCAACCCCCGCGGTCGCGCTTTCTACGGCCAGGTCTCCAAGCGCTTCTGACGCCGGGTTAACGTCCTGTCATCCGGGGGCGTCAGGGGAATTAATCCGTCTGCCGTCCCTTAGGAGGATGAAAGCGGCTTGCGGATGGCGACTGGCGCTCGGTTTGGTGGTCTTCCCCGCCGGGGGCTGGGCGCACTTCACGGGGGAGCCGGGACACGATGCGGCCGCCGCCCGGCTGGCCTTGGCGTGGCGACCGGCACCGACCCTGGCGCTCGCCGCGCCCTCCTCGTCGAAGCCGGCCGCGTGGACGCTGGCGGAGGGCCCCGCGGCGGCCTTCGCGCCGTTCGCCCCCGCGGTGCGGACCCGGGTGGTCGGGGACACGCTGCTGGTCGAGAGCGACGGCTTGCCCGCCCACGGGATGATGGTCGGCATCACCGCGTGGCAGCAGCAGGTCCCTTTGCCCCAGCCGTATGCGGGAGCCAACGCCTGGCGTATTCCTCTGCGGCCCGTTCCGGCCCCGGCCGGCACGCCGATCCGCGACCGTTTCCTGCGCGGGGCGATCGCACTCGCGGTCAACGGCGTCCCGATCTTCAACCCCCAGAACAATCGCGGCGCCGTTTCCGCCGAGATCGGGGAACTCGACCGCTGGGGCGGCCATTGCGGGCGGGCGGATGATTACCATTACCACGTGGCCCCGCTCCACCTGGAGGCGACCACGGGCGTCGGCCGGCCCATCGCCTTCGCGTTGGATGGTTACCCGATCCTCGGCCTGACCGAACCGGACGGGTCCGCGCCCCAGACCTTGGACGCGTGGCGCGGCCACGAGACGCCGGGCCTGGGTTATCATTACCACGCCTCGGAAACCTACCCGTTCCTGATGGCGGGGTTCCGTGGGGTGGTCGTCGAACGCGAGGAACAGGTCGATCCCCAGCCCCGCGCCCAAGGGGTGCGCGAGGCCCTCACCCAGTTGCGCGGCGCCCGGATCACGGGCTTTGAGGAGATGGCCTCCCGGTCCGCCTACGTCCTGCGCTACGAGGTCCGGGGCATCCCCGGCTCAGTCTCCTACCAGCGCGAAGGGGAGGGCGTCTGGCGCTTCCGTTTTCAGGAACCCGCCGGCGAAGTCCGGGAGGTGGTTTACCGCGCCAGCGAGCGCCGCGGCGGCGGCAAGGGCAAGGCTCCTTCCCCCCGCCGTGAGCGTTGAGCCAACCCATTTCCGCCCGATGCGCCCACTGCTTGCCCTCCTCGTCCTCGCCGCCTTGGCCGCCGGTGCGGCTCGATCCGCGGCCCAACCCGCGCCCCCACCCAACTTTGTGGTCATCATGGCGGAGGCCCAAGGCTGGGCGCAGACCTCCGTCCAGATGGACGACCGGGTGCCGGGCTCGCGCAGCCGCACCTTCAGCACCCCCGGCGTGGAGCGCCTCGCCCGCGAGGGGATGCGCTTCACCTTCGGCTATGCGCTCTCGCCCCGCTGCACCCCGTCCCGCGCGGCCCTCTTCACCGGCCGCAACCCGGCGGCGCTGCAGATGACGTTCGTCGGGATCGGCCGCTCCGCCGAAACGCCCCGCACCCGCCTACTCCCGCCCGAACCCGTGCTCGAGCTGCCCGCGGACACGGTCACGGTGGCCGAGCTGCTGCGCGCCCGCGGCTACGCGACCGCCCACTTCGGCAAATGGCACGTCGGCCGGGCCGACCCCGCCCGCCATGGGTTCGAGGCCAGCGACGGACCGACCAACAACGGCGGCCCCGACCAGGTGGCGAGCCCCAACCCGAAACAGGCGATCGGGATGACGGACCGCGGCATCGCGTTCCTCACCGCCGCCGCCCGCGCGGGCCGGCCCTTTTACGTCCAGCTGTCCCATTACCCGGATCAGGAACGCAAGGAAGGCCGCGAGGATCGCGGCGGGGGCCCGCGCCCCTCGGAAGAGGTGGACCGGCAGCTCGTGCGCCTGTTGGCGGCGCTCGACGCCCTCGGCCTCGCGGGCAACACCGTTGTGGCCTACACGGCCGACCACGGCGGCCAGGGCCGGACGGGCAACGCCCCGCTCTCCGGGGGCAAGGGGTCCGTGCTTGAGGGGGGCCTGCGCGTGCCGTTCCTGCTGC
The DNA here is from genome assembly GCA_027485815.1 of Opitutaceae bacterium. Taxonomy (GTDB): domain Bacteria; phylum Verrucomicrobiota; class Verrucomicrobiia; order Opitutales; family Opitutaceae; genus ER46. The sequence goes on along the minus strand of JAIXQE010000220.1, from coordinate 24,047 downwards.
GGGGGCCCGGGATCGCCGCGGGGGTCTGCTCGCGCGTCCCGGTCACCGCCTGCGACCTGCTGCCCACCTTCGCCGAGCTGGCCGGGATTCCGGTTCCGGCGGCGGTCGACGGCGGCAGTCTGGTCCCGGTGCTCCGCGATCCCGCCGGGCGCGGTCGGGTGCTGCGTCCAGCCGAAGACCTGCTCTTCCACTTTCCCCATTACGATCTGGGCAACGGCGGGCCCGCGACCGCCCTCCTGCTCGGCACCCACAAGCTGATCCGGTCCTATGAGACCGGCGCGATTCGGCTGTTCGAGCTCGAGTCGGACCCGGGCGAGACCCGCGACCTGGCGGCCGCCGAACCCGCGCGGCTGCGCGACCTCGTCGCGCGGATGGATGCACGCCTGCGGGAATTGGGGGCGCGGATGGCCCGCCCGAATCCGAACTTTGACCCCGCCAACGCCCCCGCTGAGGAACCGCGGCGGGGCGAGGGGCGGGGGGCCGGTCAGCGCCGGGAAAAACGCTGATCCGCCGATGCGTGCCTTCGCCCTTCCCAACCTGCGCCCCGTCCTCTCCCTGCTCCTGGTGCTCAGCGTGGGCGCCGGGGAACCCGGGGATCGTCCCCGCCGCGAACCCGCCGCCGATCGTGGCGCCGGCCGCGGTGAGGTGCGGATGCCGCCGGCGGCCGCCCGCACCGAGGTGCCGGCGGAGCCGTGGACCCTCCTGCTCGCTCGCCCCACCGACCGCAGCGTCACGCTGAGCATCCGCTCCGCCGCGGCTCGCGACGGGCACGTGGAATTCGGCCCCGCGGGCGCGGGACGGCTCCGCCGCACCGCCCCGCGCCATTTTCCCGCGGGCGAGGCCGTCAACCTCGTGCTCGAGGGCCTGACGCCCGGCGCGCGCCATGAGTACCGCTTCGTCTCCCGGGATACCGCCGGGGTGGACGCCGCGAGCCCGGTCCACGCCTTCACCACGGCCCGCCCGCCCGGCACGCCCTTCGTGTTCACCGTTCAGGCGGACTCGCACCTCGACCAGGGCGTCGACACGGGCGCCTACCGGAAGTCCCTCGAACACGCCGTCGCCGCGGGCACCGACTTCCACGTGGATCTCGGGGACACCTTCATGACGGACAAGTACCTCCGGCCGGAGGACGCGCGCCCGCACTACCTCGCCCAGCGCCATTACTTGGGGATCGTCGGCCGGGTCGCGCCGGTTTTCCTCGTGTTGGGCAATCACGATGGGGAGCAGCGGGGTAGGGCCGGGAGCGTGGTGGATCCGACGACCGAGTGGTCCAACACGATGCGGCGCTCCCTGTTTCCCAATCCGGTGCCGGATGCCTTCTATTCGGGTAACGGGGAGCAGGTCCCCGGCCTCGGGCTGATCGAGAATTACTACGCTTGGGAATGGGGCGATGCGCTGCTGATCGCCCTGGACCAGTATTGGACGTCGGCCCGCGTCCGCGCGGTGGACGAGAATTGGGGCCGGACGCTCGGGCGGGCCCAGTACGACTGGCTGCGGCGCGTCCTCGCCGCGAGTCGTGCGCGGTACACGTTCGTGTTCATTCATCACCTGGTGGGCGGGGAGACCCGCGAGGGCCGCGGGGGCGCGGAGGCCTCGCGGTTTTTCGAGTGGGGCGGGCGGGATCTCGAGGGGCGGGACCGCTTCGCGGAACGCCGGCCGGGATGGGAGGCTCCGATCCACGAGTTGCTGCGGCAGCGGGGTGGGGGAGTGGCCGTGTTCCACGGTCATGATCATCTCTATGCGCACCAGGAGCGCGACGGGGTCGTGTATCAGCTGGTGCCGCAGCCGGGCCACAGCCGCTTTGATCAGACGCGCAGCGCTGCGGAATATGGGTACCGCTCCGGCACCATCCAAGGGGCGGCCGGGATCCTGCGGATCTCCGTTGGGCCGGAGCGGACCGTGTCCGAATACGTCCGCGCCTATCCCGCCGCGGCGGAGAACGGCGCGCGGCGCAGCGGGACGGTTTCGCATCGGTGGGAACTGGCGCCGCGCGGCGCGCGCTGAACCCGCCGCGCGGCTGGAAATCGCAGTTGACATCCCGGGCGCGTTGGGAAGTTCTGAACATTCCTTGGTCTGGCTTCCTAGCTCAATGGTAGAGCAGCTGACTCTTAATCAGTAGGTTCGGGGTTCGAGTCCCCGGGGAGCCACCAAGGGGCCTCGGTTTTGGTCGCGTTTTTTCCCACTTGTCCCTCGGATTCCGGTGGAAGTTGCCGGCGTAGCTCAACGGTAGAGCACCTGTTTTGTAAACAGGCGGTTGCGGGTTCGAATCCCATCGCCGGCTCCACCGCGTTCGCGCCGCACTTTCCCTCCTCCTCTTCTGCCCGATGGTGTAATGGTAGCACAAACGACTCTGACTCGTTTTGTCTAGGTTCGAGTCCTAGTCGGGCAGCCAATCTCCGGTTCCGCGCCGCGGTCCCCGCTGGAACGCGCGGCGTCACTTTCTTTTCACCGAAAACCCCGACAAAGTAGGTTGACACTCCACTTTCCCTTTCCCCTAGTGCCGGCTTTCGTGATCGCCGTATCCGAAGTTTCCCCTCGCTCCGCGGAGTGCCCCATCCCCCGGCTCGCACCGCAACCCCACGCCTGACGGCCCTCCTGTCCTCACGTTTCGCGCTTTTCCCTTCCCGCTTCCCCTTCTTCCCAAGACCCATCAACTCCCAGCCATGATTATGCAAAGCCTCCCCCTCGCGTTTCTCCTCGGCGACGCCACCCCGATGGAACTGTTCATCAAGGGCGAATGGATCATGTGGCCCATGATCCTCGTGTCCTTCGTGATGATCACGGTCGTCGTGGAGCGGTTGATCTTCATCTTCCGCGAGAATTCCTCCCGGAATGACGCGGCGGTGAAGCAGATCCTCGAGGCCGTGGAACGTGGGGATGCCGACAAGGCGATCTCCCTGGGCAAGGGCAGCTCCGACTTCGTGGCCCAGATCATCGCCGAGAGCCTCAAGCATCGCGAACAGTCCCTCTCCAACGCCTTCACCCGCGCGGCGAATCAGCAGCTGATGCGCTACCAGCAGGGTCTGGCCACGCTCGACACCTGCATCACCGCCGCGCCCCTCCTCGGCCTCCTCGGCACCGTGACCGGCATGATGCGCACCTTCGGCGCCCTGGGTGGCGGCGACATCGGTGCCGCCGCCGGCGCGATCACGGGTGGTGTCGCCGAGGCGCTCATCGCCACCGCCGCCGGCCTTGCGGTCGCGGTGCTCGGTCTCTTCCCCTACAACTACCTCAACACGATGGATACCCAGGCCAAGCTCCGGGTCTCCGACGCCTCCCACGCCCTCGAGGTCTTCACCAAGAAGGCCGAAGGCTCCTCGGCGCGTCATTGAGTTCGCGCCCCGCGTTCCAGGCTCCGGTATAATCCTCCTCCCCCGCCATGGCCGGCTCCTCTGGTGGCACGTCTTCGGACGGCAAGAAGAAGGCGCGCATTGAGATCATCCCTCTCATTGACGTGATCTTCTTCCTGCTGGCGACCTTCGTGCTCTTCACGCTCTCCCTCAACAAGTCCAACGGCGTCAGCGGCATCACGCTGCCGTCCGCGGAGTCGGGGGAAAGCCGGGATCCCGCCGGGACCGTCACGATTTCCGTGACCGAGGCCGGGACGATCGCCTGGAACAAGGATTACATCAGCCTCGCCGAGTTCATCGACCGCCTCCGGACGTTCAAGACGGCTGAGCCCGAAGGCCGGATCCTGATCAACGGCGACGAGGGCGCGCTGTTCAATGCCGCCCTCTACGTCTTCGACGAAGCCCGCAAGACCGGCTTCCAGAAGATCTTCATCGAGACCAAGGTCCGCCAGACGGGCCGTTGATTTAGCATCTCCCCTTTCCGCCCCATGGCTGGCTCCTCTCCTCAACCCGGCGATGCCAAGAAGAAGGCACGCATTGAGATCATCCCTCTCATTGACGTCATCTTCTTCCTGCTGGCCACGTTCGTCCTCTTCACGCTTTCCCTGAGCCGCATCGTCTCGCTCCCGGTGACCCTGCCGGTGGCGCAGCCGCAGAACGCCCAGTCGAATCCGAACGACACGACGATCTACCTCCAGGTTTCCGAGGACGGCGCCTACTATTGGAAGCAGGGACAGGGCACGGCCGAGCCCATCTCCAGCGCGGAGATCGCTCCCCGGCTGCAGGATTACCGCCGCAGCGAGAACAATCCCCGCATCCTGATCCGGGGCGACAACCGCGCCCGCTTCGGCGCCGCGGTCTTCGCCCTCGATGAGGTCCGCAAGGCCGGCATCGAACAGGTCTCCGTCGAGACGGTTTCGAGCCCCACCGGCAAGTAACCCGGAACCACGCCGCCATGACCCGCGACATCATCATCGGAGTCCTCCTTTCCGCCTCGTTCCACCTCGCGATCCTCTTCGGGGACAAGCTCGTCCCGGAGAAGAAGGTGGTGAAGAAGATCGAGGAACCGCCGCCCAAGGTGGAGCTGATCGCGATGCCCAAGGTGGAGGAGGAACCCGAGATCATCGAGACCAACGATCCCGACGTGAAGCCGCTGGATCTTGCGCCTCCGATGCAGCAGGACGTTCCGCAGCTCGTCCAGCCCGACTCCTTCGTGCAGAAGATCCAGCCCCCGCCGCCTGAAGGGGTGACCATCTCGGCCAGCATGAACATCGTCCCGGAGGTCCGGGACCCGAACATGTTCCGCGGGATGAAGGTTTTCGACATCTCGATGCTGGATCAGACCCCGGTGCCGAAGTTCCAGGCCCGGCCCCAGTATCCCTTCGAGATGCGCCGCGCCGGCATCGCGGGCGAGGTCGTGGTCGACTTCATCGTCGATACCAACGGCGACGTCCAGAACGCCTACGCGCTGCGGTCCTCGCAGCGCGAGTTCGAGGCCGCCGCGGTCGCCGCGGTGAGCAAGTGGAAGTTCAAGCCCGGCCGCAAGGGCGGCCGCGACGTGCCGACGCACATGCAGGTCCCGATCGTGTTCACCCTCAACGAGGAATAAGTCACTGTGAGCCCGTCCCTCTTCTCCCTGATTCGCTCCTGCCTGCTCGGCGCGACCCTCGTGGGCGGTCTCGCCGCCCAATCCGCGCCTCCGCCCGCCCAAAAGAAGGCGCCGCCCAGCATCGGCGAAAAGACCAGCGAGGCGTTCCAGAAGCTCCGTCCGCTGCAGGAAAAGCAGGATTTCAACGGGATGCTCGCCGTCCTGGAGGCGGTCCCGGTGCAGGCCAACAGTTACGATCAGGCCTTGGTCCTCGACATGAAGGCCAAGATCTTCGCGATGACCAACCAGTTCTCCAAGGCCATCGCGCCGTGGGAGAAGGCCATCGAGCTTTCGGACAAGTTCGAGTACTTCCCGGAAAAGCAGACCCTCGAGACCGTGGTTCTGCTTGCCCAGCTCTACGGGCAGGAAGGCTCCAGCTCCAAGGACCCGAAGCTCCAGCAGCAGTATTTCGCCAAGGCGATCACCTACTTCCGGCGGTTCCTGGACAAGACCAAGAAGCCCACGCCCGAGACGCTGATGGCGTACGCGTCCATCCTCTATTACCGTGCGGTCGCCGATCCGAACAACGTGGATAAGGCCGGCCTCGCCGAGGCGCAGAAGATCGTCGAACAGGGCATGCTCGAGGCGGTCAAGCCCCGCGAAGGCTTCTACCAACTCCTCCTCACGCTCCTGCAGCAGCAGAACGACCTGCAGGGCTCCTCGGAATACCTCGAGCTGCTGCTGGCGCAGAATCCCACCAAGAAGGACTTCTGGCAGCTGCTGATGGCCTCCTATCTCCAGCTCTCCGAGCGCGCTTCGAAGCAGAACCCGACGCTTTCGCGCGAGTATCTGGTGCGGGCAATCGTTACCTGCGAGCGGGCTCAGTCCCATGGGCACATGAAGACCCCGAAGGACAGCATGAATCTCGTCTCGCTGTACCTGATGGCCGGCCAGTTCAGCCGCGGTACCGAGATCCTTTACCAAGGGATGAAGAAGGGCGAGATCGAGAGCGAGCCCAACAATTGGCGCGTCCTCGGGCGTTATTACCTTGAGGCCAACATGAATGACCAGGCCGTCAAGGTGCTCAAGGAGGCCGCCGGCCTCTTCCCCAAGAACGGGGAGATCGAGATGCAGATCGCCCAGATCTACACCCAGATGGAGAACAACCGCGAGTCGCTGAAGCACGCGAAGCTCGCGGTCCAGAAGGGCAATTTCGAGGGCACCAAGCCGTTCTCCGCCCACTACCTGATCGCCTACACCGCCTATGACCTCGGCGAAGTCGACGAGGCAAAGGCCGCGATCGAGAAGGCCTCCACCTTCGAGGAGTCCAAGAAGGACGCCCAATTCCCACGCCTCAAGGCAGTCATCGAGGAAGCCATCGCCGAACGCGAGGCGAAGAAGTCCGAGAAGGCCCCCAAGGCGAAGAGCTGATCCCATCCCTATCCCAATGAAGAAGAGCTACATCTATTTCGTGGTGCCGATCGTCGCGCTGGCCGCCTTTTTCTTCGGCCTCTATTGGAACGCGCACGCCGAGTACCAGGCGCGGGAGCAAGGCAAGGTGAAGGCCGCCCGCGAGGCCCGCCAATCCAAACTCGAGAAGGAGGCCAAGGACCGCGAGAAGGCCGTCGCCGCCGCCCTCGAGGCCCAGGAGAAGCGCAAGGCCGAGAAGAAGGTCCGCGATGAGCGCGAGTCCCAAGCCAAGGAGGAGCGCGAGAAGGCCCGTCAGGCCCGCGACAAGGCAGGCCGCGATGCCGATAAGCTCGAGGTCCAGACCCGTCGTCTCCAGAAGGAGATCGAGGCCGAGAAGAAGGAACTCGCGGAGGTCGTGGCCGCCCGAAAGATCGTCGTCGACGAGGAAAAGTTCCTGAACGAGTACGTGAAGAAGGCCAAGGCCAACTCCAACAGCCTCAAGGGTGTCCTGGAACGCATTCAGGCCGCCGACAAGGCCGCCGAAGACGCCGCCCGGGCCGCCGCTGCCGCTGCCGCCGCCGCCGCCAAGAAGTAACCCTCTCTACCCTTATCCGATGAAAAAGTGGATGTATGTCCTTGCCCCGACGGTGATGCTCGTGGGCTTCGTCTTTGTCTTCCGCGCCCACGTTGAGAAGGCGAAGATCAAGGAGCGCGCCACCGCCGCCCGGATCGAGAAGGAGCGCGCTGACGCCGAGTCCAAGAAGAAGGCCGCGGAAGCCAAGGCCCGCGAGGACGCGAAGAAGCGTCAGGACGAGCGCGACGCCGAGGAGCGCAAGAAGGAGGCAGATAAGGTGGCCAAGCAGGCCGCTGACGATAAGAAGGTGCGCGACCAGACTCAGGAGTACCTCGCCAAAGGCACGGCGGCCCAGAAGCAGGTCGATACCCTGGAGGCCGAACTGGCCAAGCTCCGCAAGGACCGGGACGCCACCAGCCGCGAATCCTTCGAGCTCGCCAAGAAGGTGGAGCTGGCGCGGATCGCGCGCCGCAACGCCGAACTGGAGATTCAGCGGATGACCGAAATGGTCTCCCGCCGCGCCGCGGACAGCTCGCTGACCCGGCCGCCGGTGATCCCGGCGCCCCCGGCGAAGAAGTGATTTCGCCTCGAGCGAACCCGGTGCTTCCCGCACCGGGTTTTTTTGTGCCCGAAATCCGGGATATTCCGCTTTTCTGCTTGCTCCCCGCGCGCTCCTCCGGCTCCGTCCTGACCCCTCGCTTCGGCGAGCCGGATGTCGGGGCGTAGCTTAGCCTGGTAGAGCGCTACGTTCGGGACGTAGAGGTCGTGAGTTCGAATCTCACCGCCCCGACCATCCAATGAAAAAGGCCCCTCACTGAGGGGCCTTTTCGCTTTCTAAGGGGTGCGTTTCAGCCTTCAGCTCGCCTTCACGTCGTAGCAGACGATGATGTCCTGATCCCGCAGGAAGAGCCGGCCGTTGCTGATCACCGGGTGGGTCCAGACCTTGCCCCGCTCGCTCCGGATCTTCGTCTGCGGCTCGATGCGGAAGCGCCCGTGCTCCTTCCAGCCCTGGGTGGAGGCCTCGATCAGGACCACCACGCCGGTGTTCTCCTCGAGGCAGTAAAGCCGGCCGTCCGCGTAGGCGATGGCCCCCTTGCCGAGGTTCTTCACCTTCCAGACCTCTTCGCCCGTCTTGAAGTTCTGGCACGCCCACCCGCTGGGGTCGTCATGGCCGAACACGTGATCCCCAACGAGAATCACGCCGCCGTGGTGGTTGCGCATCACCTTGTTCTCATAGACGACCCGCACCGCGTTGGTGGGGGAGATCTCGACCTGCTTGCACCCGGAACCATAGCCCGCGGTAACGTACACGAAATTATCCTTCACCACCGGCGTCGGGATCACCGCCGTCCGCCCTTGGAAGTCCGTCTGCCACAGTACCCGGCCATCCTCGGGACTCAGGCCGAAGACCTGCCGCTCCGTCCGCTGCACGTACTGCTTCTTGCCGTGGATCATCGCGGGTACGATCGACGAGTAATGGGCCGCGTCAGTGAGGTCCTTGCTCTGCCAGACGAGCTTCCCGGTGGCCTTGTCGAGCGCCGCGACCGTGCCCTTGCCGCCGCCCGGGGTGGCGAGCACGAGGTTGCCGTCGACCAGCACCGACTCGGTGTAGCCCCACTTGGGCACCGACCCGCCGAGCGCCTTCAGGCTGGCCTTCCAGAGCACCTTGCCGTCCGCGAACGCGAGGCAATGGAGACCGCCCGTGCCGCTCAGGGCGTAAACCCGGTCACCATCCACGGTGGGCGTGCCCCGCGGACCGCCGCCCCAGTCATTGGCGAGGATGCCGTCCATCGGCGCCGCCCAGAGTTCCTTGCCCGTGGCGGCGTCGAGCGCGAGGACGATCTCCTTGCCGTCCCGGGTCCCGAGGGTGAAGAGGCGCCCATTGACGATCGCCGGTCCCGAGTAGCCGTTGCCCGCATTCTCGAAGGTCCAGAGCTTCTTCGGACCGCCCGCCGGCCACTGCTGCAGCAAGCCAGTTTCGCGGGAGACATCGGAGCGGTCCGGCCCGCGCCATTGGGGCCAGTCGTGAGGGGCGGCGAGGGCCGCGGTCTGCAAGGCGAGGAGGAGGGGGAGCAGGCGAGGATGCATCGTGGGAGGAAAGCGGGGGAGGACCGCACGGTCCGGGGGCGCCTTAGGCAAAGAGGGAACCGGCGCCTTGGCAACCGTCCTCCGGCTGGGAAGGCCCGTTCGTTTTCCGCCCGAGCCTGCCGGAGGCAGTGGCTTCGCTCCGCCGGGCCGCCTCTCACGCGCCCGCTTTTGCCTGACATCCCCGGTCCGGGAGGCCTCACTGGCGGTGATGCCCGCCCAACGCCTCACGCCCGCCGCGCTGGCGGCGCTTCCCGCCACCTTGCCCGCTTGGACGCTGCACGAGGGCAGGTTGCGCCGGGAGTTCCGGTTCGCCGACTTCTCCGCCGCGTTCGGCTTCATGACGCGGGTGGCGCTCGTGGCGGAGCAACTCGGGCATCACCCGGACTGGAGCAACATCTGGAACCGGGTCACCATCACGCTCTCCACCCACGATCTCGGTGCGTTGTCGGACCTCGACGTGGAACTGGCCCAGCGCATCGACGCCCTGGCGGGCTAAAGGCGGGAAGCCCCGGCTCGCCTCACGCCGCCGGTGGGCGGGTGCTGGCCTGCGCCGCGGGGGCGGTGGGATCGCGGGGGTCGGGGAGGGAAAGGATCACGGCGTGGCCCGCCCGGTTCGTGGCCGTCACAACCACCCGCCACGGTGTCCCGGTGGGGACATCCGCCGTGGTGCGATAACGCCAGACGCCGTGGAGGCACCGCGCAGATCCGGCCTCTAGAATCGCGTCCCAGGTGCCGCGGATCTCGATGGCCACGCTCTCCACCGCGATGGCATCCGAGGCGAGCACGGCGATCTCCTCGCCGGCCGCCCCCGTGTAGCCCGCGAGAACGACGGTCTCAATTGCCGGCGGATTCAAGAAGTTCCCGACCAGCAACGTGTTGGTGGGCCGCCCGAGCGTCTTCGCCAAAGCCTGGTAGACGCCGCGCTGGAGCGGATCTGCGAGCACCTCACGGGCGTAGCGCTGGGCTGATCCAAACGCTTTGCGCCGAGCGAGTTGTGCATCAGAGGGTGGGGTGGAGGCGGGACTCTGGACGAAGACGGACGCCTCGCCGTCGGCCCGTCGCCGGAAAGTCAGTCCGTCGAGCGAGCCGCGCAGTTCCTTCAGGGCGGGATTGAGGGAGGCTTGGGCCATAAAAAGAGGGGGCGGAGCCGCCGGAATGACGACTTCTGCCACCCAGAGAATCAGGGGCTTTCTGCCCGCTTCGTCAAGGCCTGATCCTTCGGTCATCCTTCGGTTATCCTTCGGTTTTACCTAGTTAGCTCATATATCTCATCTCTAAGAGACCGAACAATAACCGAAGGATAACCGAAGGATGAGGGGAGGAGAAGGGATGGATTTAGCCAAGGATGAGGTGGCGTTTATCCATTGCATCGCAGTGGTTTAGCTGGGGTCCGGCGACCTTTGGGGTGCGCGCTTTGTTCGCGCGGGCGTTTGCCGCGCCGCACAGCGTGGGCCGAAGGGTGGGGCGCTCGGGGCGGCGATTCCACCGAGGGCGGGGATCGGCGGCTGGCCGGGCAGCCGGAGGAGGGGCCAAAGGACGTCCGGGCCGCGGTTGGGGGCAGGGTGCTTTGCGGCGCGCCGGTTCTGGGGTGCGCGCTGATCTACTTGGTCGAAGCCTTGGCGTCGGCCGGGTGCTGGGGCGGCGGAGGCGCGGATCAACGCGCGCCCGGCACCTGGGTCTCGTAGCGTTCCCAGCCGGAGACGAGTTCGCGCACCACGCGCGATCCGACCCGGTGGGCGGCCTCCAACGACGGCAGGAGCCCGGAGAAGGTGCCCGGGGCCTCGCTGTTGAGGCTCTCCACCGCGGTGGCCCCGGGCCAGGGCGAGTCGTAATTGCTGGCCGTGCGCAGCACGAGGGCGCGACGTGGGTCGCAGCGTCCGGCCTGGCCCAGCAGTTCCAGCGCTCGCAGGGTGCCGGTGTCCTCCATCGCGGTCATCACGTAATTGGCCCGGCCCTCGGTGTAATAGCGCAGCCACTCGTTCGCCCAGACGTTCATCCGCCGGCCGTGCCAGAACGTGCTCGAGGCCATCGCGTCGCCCAGCAGCACGAACGGCGGCCGTGTGGCGGCCGGAAGGCCGGCATAGCGCGCCCGCAACTGCCGCAGCCCCTCCGGATCGGGCAGCGCCACCTCCTTGGTCAGGGCATACGCCCATTGCACCAGACCTTCGTCGAGCGAGAAGACCTGCCCGGGGCGCGGGGCGGCGCGGGGGAGCTCGTAGGGCCGGCGTTTGCCCAGCGGCACGAAGCCCGTGGGCCAGTCCTCCGGGATTTCCCGCGCGTCGAACTCGTGCGCGAGGTCGCCCTCGACCACGTGGCGTGCCCACGCGGCAGAACCCAAGGAGGCGTCGGCGGGATCGACTCCGGCGATCCCCGCCACGAGCCAGTAGGTACGGCGCAGGTCAAAACGCGGGTCGAGCCCGAGCGCCATCACGGCCGCGGCGGCGTTGGTGTTACCCACCCCGGTGAGAAGCGCGACGACCGAAACCTCGGGATTGGCGTGCAGCGGATGCGGCGCGGCTGGCACGGAGAGGGTGCGCGTCAACCCTTCGCGTTCGACCCAGTACTGCAGCTCGCCGGGCCGATCCCCGGTGGGTTCCCCGATTTCGAACATCGTCACCACGACGACCTTGGGCCGGAACACCTCCGCCGCCGGTAGCAGGGCTGACGCGAGGAGCGCGAGGGCGACGGTCAAGGCGTGCCGGAGGAGTGGGGCGGAAGGCGGAATCATCGCGGTAAGGGCAGGGAGCTGCGGGTTGAGGAAAAGCGGGAGGGGGCGCGGCTAGTCTCGGTCGGGCGGTTGTCGCTGTCGAAGTCAGAGTCGCGCCGGGAGACCAGCCGCCTGGATTTGAGCGGCGGAGCGACCTCGCCCCCCCTCACAACGAGCGCATCCGGCTTGCCATTGCCCCCGGACGCCCCGGAGCATCCTACCTCAGCCCCCTGACTCCGGCGCCCAGCGCTTTGGTTCCCGGAGTCTGCCCCAAACGCGCAGCGCCCGACTTGCGCCGCAATCACCCCCACCTTCTCCCCCGGCCTCCCGGCGGAAATCCCCTCACTCCAACCTCGATGAACAAAACCCTCCTCCTTAGTTTCCTTGCCGCCTGGCTCGCGCTCGCGGGATTCCCGGCGCACGCGCAGGGGGCCGCCGTGGGCGAAAACACCGGTACCCTGCAGGGGCGGGTGCTCAACGAGCGCAATGCCCAGTACCTTGAGGGCGTCCGCGTCTCGATCGAGGGCACCGGACTGGTGACGCTCACCGACGCCGAGGGCAATTTCCGCCTGGCGCAGGTGCCGGCCGGCGCGGTGAAGGTACTGGTCTTCTACACCGGCCTCCCGCGCGAAGTCCGCTCCATCCAGGTTACGGCCGGGAAGGTCACGGAACTCACGCTCGCGCTGGGAGCATCGCCCAAGGGCGGCGACGTCGTGCAATTGGCCCAATTCAAGGTCTCCACCTCGCGCGAGATGGACGCCTCGGCGCTGGCGATCAACGAGCAGCGGTTCGCGCCCAGCATCAAGCAGGTGGTTTCGACGGAGCAGTTCGGTAACGTGGCCGAGGGCAACACCGCCGAGTTCCTGAAATTCCTGCCGGGCATCACGATCAGTTACACCGGGGGCAATGCCCGCGGGATCTCGATCGACGGCGTGCCCTCGGACTACGTGCCGGTCACGATCGACAGCTTCAACCTCGCTTCCGCCGACGGCGGCCGCACCAACCGCACGGTGATGGCGGATATGGTTTCGATCAATAACCTCTCCCGCATTGAGGTGCTCAACACGCCCACCCCGGAGTCGCCGGCCTCCGCCCTCGCGGGCTCCGTGAATATGGTGACGCGCAGCTCCTTCGAGCGGGCCAAGCCCCTGTTCCAATCCAACGTCTACTTCAGCCTGCGCGACAACGCGAAGAGCTTCAGCAAGGCCCCGGGGGCCCGGCCGAGCCCCACCCGCAACGTCTACCCGGGCTTTGATTTCTCCTACTCGGCACCGGTGAACCGGAGGTTTGGCTTCTCGATCTCGGCCGGCGACTCGACGAGCTACTCCGCCCAGGATCGCTCCCAGTCCACCTGGCGCGGCACGGGCGTCGCCACGGCCGGGACGGCGTTCCCGGCGACGTCCTTCACCCAGCCCTACCTGTCGGCCTATCGCGTCGAGGATCAGCCCAAGATCACCGCGCGCAAGTCCTTCGCCAGCTCGATCGACTTCAAGCTGTCGGACAACGACCGCGTTTCCCTTGGTTTCCTGTATTCCTCCTTCGATGTGCAGTTCGTGCTGCATTCGCTGACGTTCAACCCCGGCGCGGTGCAGGCGGGCGGCTTCTCCTCGACGTCTGTTCGCGGGAGCGCCGGCTCGGGCAACGTCTCGATGATCCACAACGAGCGCAATCGCTTCAACCGCACCTATATGCCGAGCCTGATGTGGAAGCACCAGGGGCCGGATTGGAAGGCCGATCTCGGCGTGGCCTATTCCTCGGCCACGGATGACAACCACGATATCAACCAAGGCTACTTCCGGGCGGTGAATGCGATCCGCAGCGGCCTGACCGTGTCGTTCGACGACGTCACCTACCTGCGGCCCGGCGTGATCACGGTGCGGAATGCGGCCGGCAGCGACGTGAACCCCTACCTGATCAGCAATTACGCCCTCACCTCGGCGGCCAGTCAGCAGAACGCCACGCGCGATACCCAGAAGACCGCCTACGGCAGTGTCAGCCGGAAGCTCCCGGCGCGCATCCCGGTGACCGTAAAGGTCGGCTTCAACCTCCAGGAAGGGGTGCGGGACATCACGGATGGATCCGCAACCTACACCTACGTGGGGGCGGACCGGGTAGCCAGCACCTCTCCGGTGACGGGCGACGACCAGCTCGCGCCCTTCCTCGATCCGGTGTTCTCGCAGCGGGTGATGCCGTACGGGTTTTCGGCCTCCGAGGCCCCCAGCAACCGCAAGGTCTGGGAGCACTACACGGCGCAGCCGACCTCCTTCACCACCAATGCCACCACGATCGCGCGCAACCGCGTGGCAACTTCCAAGTTTGCCCGGGAGCGGGTGCTCGCCCCCTACCTGCGCTCGGACTTCGATTTCCTGGATCAACGCCTGAAGGTCGTCGCCGGGGTGCGGGCGGAAAGGACCGAGGTCGAGGCACAAGGCCCGTTGACGGATCCGCGGCGCAGCCCGATCGGGATCGAACGCGGCGCCAAGACCACCAAGACCTATGACCAGCTGTTTCCCAGCCTGAACGTCAGCTACGCCATCCGGGAAAACTGGATCGGCCGCCTGGCCGCCTACGAGTCGATCGGTCGGCCGGACTACAACCAGTATGCCGGGGGCCTGACCCTGCCGGATACCAGCGCGGGGGACAGCGCCACGAACCGGATCGTCGTGAACAACGTCGATATCAACCCGTGGTCCGCTCGGTCGCTGGTCCTTCGGCTGGAGCATTATTTCGAGGGCGTCGGCGTGGTCTCGGTGGCCGCGTTTCGCCGCGAGGTGGAGAATTTCTTCGGCAGCACCGTCCGTCCGGCCACCCCCGAATTCCTCACCGCCTACGGCCTCGATGCCAACGCCTACGGCCGCTATAATGTGGCGACCCAGTTCAATCTTCCGGGAACGGTGCGCTTCGAGGGCTTGAGCTTCAACTATCGGCAGAGCCTTACCTTCCTCCCGGCTTGGGCCCGGGGCTTCGAGGTCTTTGCCAACGGCACGGCGCAACGCTCGGTGGGCGATACGGGCGGGAACTTCGCCGGTTACATCCCGCGCAGCGGTAGTGCCGGGCTCAGTTTCACCCGGGAAAAGTACAACCTGCGGGTAAACCTGAATCATCGCGGGCGCACGCGCCTGAACGCGGTCGCGCCCGGGGCCAGCATCGAGCCGGGCACCTACAACTGGCAGCCGCCGTCCACGTTCGTCGACGTGATCGGCGAATACAACCTCCGCCGAAATCTCTCGGTCTACGCCAACCTGCGGAACGTCACCGACCAGGGGGCGACCACGGAAATCTACGGTCCCAGCACCCCCCGCAACGCCCGGTTCTTCCAGACCACCAAGTATGGCGCGCTCTGGACCTTCGGCGTGAATTGGTCGCACTAAGCTTCCGCTCCCGATGAAAACAGCATCATCTTTGGTTCTTCCGCTCCTCGCCGTCGCGCTGGGCCTCGTCCGTTCGGCCGTGGCCGCGGAGGTCCATCAGGCCACCGGGTTCAAAGTCGTCAATGTGACCTCCTCCTCCGCTGAGGTCTGGACCCGGGTCACCTTGCGCGCGGCGGCCAATCCGTCGGATGCCCCGTTGCCGCGGGTCGAGGTCTTCGAAGCGAAGACCGGACAGCCCGTGGCGTTGCGGGAAAATCGGATGTTCCCGGATGCCCGGATCACGGTGCAGATGCCCCCGGGGCTGGATCTGAGTGCGGCGGGTGGGGGGGCGCCCGCCACCGCCGGACAAACGCGGGTGCGTTTTCGCGTCAAAGGGACCGCCCCATGGGCCGAGACCCCTTGGCGGGACGCCGGATTGGAGCGGGATGGCATTGTCCTGCACGCCCTGCCGGGGTTGCTCCCGGCCGCGCGGTATGAGGTCGTGGTGCAGGCGCGCCGGAATGCCAACGACGGGGGGGCGGATGAGCAGGCGGGTGAATTCAAGACCGCGCCGCTGCCCACCCAGTCGGAGCGCGTGGTTTTCTGCGTGATGACCTGCCAGAAGTACGAGCGGCAGGATCGTCCTGACGGGCTGGCCATTTACCCGGCGATGGCCGCGCTGCGGCCCGACTTTTTCGTGACCACGGGGGACGTGGTCTATTTCGATCACGGTCCGGTCATCGCCCTCACGCCGGCGCTCGCGCGCTTCCATTGGGCGCGGATGTTCGCGTTGCCGACGCTGCGGGATTTCCACCGGAATCATAGCAGCTTCTTTATGAAGGATGACCACGACACGCTGGCGAACGACTGCGGGCCCGCGTCGCGGAGCGGAGAGCTGACCTACGCGGAGGGCGTCCGGATCTTCCGCGAGCAGACCGGACTCCCGGAGGTCGCCAACCGGACGTTCCGTTGGGGGCGCGACTTGCAGGTTTGGCTGATGGAGGGGCGGGATTATCGCACCCCCGATCGGGAGGCTGGCCGGGGGTCTGCGCCGACGCTCTGGGGTCCCGCCCAAATCAAGTGGCTCGGCGAGACGCTGGCCGCGTCGACCGCTACCTTCCGCGTGATCCTCACCACGGTCCCCGTGGTGGGCCCGGACCGGAGCAATAAGGACGACAACTACGCCAATGCGGGCTTCGCGGTCGAAGGGAACCAGGTCCGCGCCTTGCTGGCCCGCCATCGCAACCTGACGGTCATTACGGGGGATCGGCACTGGCAGTATGTTTCGGTGGACCCCGCGACCTCGGTGAATGAATGGAGCGTCGGTCCGGCCACGGCGGCCCACGCTGGTGGTTGGGAGGAAAAAACCCCGCGCCCCGAGCACCGCTTCCTGCGCACCGGTCACGGCGGCTTCCTCTCCGGCGTCGTCACCCCCACGGCGACTGGCGCCAGTCTGGAGCTCCGCCTGCACGATACGGACGGCCGGGTGGTTTACCGGGAACAGAAGTGAGCCGGAAAGGCAGTTCGCGCCAGCGCGGCCGGGCGAGGGCGCCGCGACGATGTGGCGTCAGGGCCGGCCGACCTTGCGCGGGCAACAATTCACCGCGTGAGGCCCTCGAATGAGTCGCCTCGGATCGATGTAGCCGGGGCGCGCCGCCCCGGTAGGTGAAGACGAAGAGGTTTTCGTTGTCTGTGGCGGAGCGGATCGCGCCGCAGGCTTGGGTTCAGTTTGCATTTACCGGGGCAGGATGCCCCGGCTACACCAGACCGCAGGACGCCCCGGCGACATCAGACCGCAGGAGGCCCCGGTGACACCAGACCCACGGCGGCTTCACACTAGCCCGGGCCTTACGGCTTGGCGGGCAAGGAGGGGCCGAGCAGCAAGACGGTGCCGACGATCACCACCCAGCCGGCCAGATCCAGCCAGATGCCGTGGCGCATCATTGCCTTCAGGGGCACACAGCGGGTGCCGTAAGCCATCGCGTTCGGACCGGTGGACACCGGGAGGAGAAACCCCATCGAGCAGCCCAGGCAGGCCGCGAGGGCCGGCTTCAGGGGGTCGACGCCCGCCGCTTGCGCCACCGCGATCGCGATCGGGACCACCATCGTGGCCGAAGCGGTGTTGGTGGTGGTCTCACTCACAATGATCCCGATCCCGGTGAAGAGCAGGGTTAGCCCCACCACGGAGTGGCTCTGGAAGACGCCGGCGAGCCCGGACCCGATCCAGTGGGCCAGGCCGGTGGAGAACATCAGTTCCCCGAGGCTCATCCCACCGGCGAAGAGCAGAATCGTCCCCCAATCGATGCCCGCGGCATCCCGCCACTCGAGCGTGAAGCTCTCCCGCTTCTTGTCCGCCGGTAGGATGAAGAGCACGGAAGCAGCCAGCAGGCCCACGATGCTTTCCGGCGCGCGGGCGTTGAGCCAAAGGAAGGCCGGGCTGGCCGATCCCTTTTCGGCGCAAACGGCAATGGCCCCGGGCAGCATCCAAAACGCAACGGCCCCGATGAATACCCCGATGACGTTCTTTTGCCCACGGGTCCAGGGACCCAGCTTGGAGCGCTCGCTATCCAGCAGACGTCGGTTGTCGGCGAGCGAAAGGGCGGGAAAGGGGCAGGATCGGCTGAACCGCCAGATCAGGAAGAGGGTCAGCACCACCGCGATCGGCAGCCCGAGCTGCATCCATTCGAAGAAGGTGATCTTGTACCCGAGCAGCCGCTCGACGGCGCCCATCCCGATCAGGTTGGGGGGCGTGCCGACCGGCGTGGCCAAACCGCCCACCGAGGCCGCGAAGGCGGTGATGAGGATCAAACCCGCAGCGTAGGGGGTGGCGCGGAAGTCCCGCGCCCCTTGCCGGAGCCCGAGTTCGGACAGGATCGAGAGGGCGATGGGAAGCATCATCGCCGTGGCGGCGGCATTGGAGACCCACATCGAGACCACCGCGGTGATGCCCGCGAAAGCCAGATACAGGCGGCCTGGGCTGGCGGTGACCCAAGGGAGCGTGAGCAGGCCGAAGGCGAAGCGCCGGTTCAGCCCGTGTTTCAGCATCGCCTCGCCCATCAGGAAGCTGCCGATGAACAGGAACACGACTGGATCGGAGAACGGGCGAAAGACTTCCCGGGCTGAACCGAGACCGGCGGCCACGCACAGGGCGGTGGCGAGCAGCGCGGTCGCCGCCAGCGGAATCGCCTCCGTGATCCAGAGCGTCAGCGTCATTCCGACGATGGCCAGCAGGCGGGCGGCGGGTTCCGAGAGCCCGGGGACGGGCTGCAGCCAGAGGATCGCCAAGACCGCGGGGGCTAGGTACCAACCGAGTCTGCGGCGCAGGCGATCAAAACGCTCCTCCCCGGCCGAGAGGCTGCCGGTAGGGTGGGGATATTCCTGGGGAAGCGACATGATGGCCGGCGCAGTTTCGGGGTGGGGGCCGTGATAGGATCCGATAGGAGCTGCGGATCGCGAGAAGATCTTAGAATCCCCGCGGGAAGGGGTCGAACCCTGAACGGGCGGGTAACGATTAACGGCCTGCCCCCCTTAGGGCCCGCCTTAGAACGTGCCCTTGAGGCCGAAGGTCCAGAGCGAGCCGAAGTCCTCGCGCTGCCGGAACTGGGCGTGTTCTGGCGTGCTCGGCCCGGCGCGCTCGAAATCCTCGGTGGCGTCGTTCACGTTGCGCAGGCTGCCGAAGACGGCGAGGCGCTTGTAGAACGTGTATTCCCCGCTGAGATCGATGTAGAGGCGCTTGGTGCCCCAATCGTAGGTGCTGGGCTCGATGCTTCGGCCGGCGGCGATCAGGCCCCGGCGCTGGCGGCCGCGGTAATTCCAGTTAATCCGCAGATTGTACTGGGGACGGGACAGGCTGACGCCCCAGTTGTAGATGCGGGGGATGTAGCCGGAGAAATTGGACGAGGCGGCCCCGGTCGCGCGGGTGGCGGTGGTGTTGGCGAACACCTGCACCCCGCGCGCCCACGGCGGCAGGAACGTGAGCGTCTGCTTATAGTCGAACTCCAAGCCCTGCATCCGGACCGTGGAATCGATATTGTAGTTCGTGGAGACGGGGTACTCGCCGTAGATCTCCGGATCCAGGCTGTAGAGGCTGAGGAACTCCGGGGTCGCCGGCAGGACGACGCTGCCGAAGAAGTTCCGGAAGTCGCGGCGGAACCCGCCGACGGAGATCTGCCCCACACGCTCGAAGTAATATTCAAAACGGATCCGGGTGGTCTTGGCGCTCCAGGCCTTGATGCCCGCGTTGTTCACCGCGATCCGGTTATTGGAGGAATTCGGCGGCAGCTCGGTGTCGGGCAACGTGAGCCCGCCGGCGTACTGGTTGAAGTCGGGCCGGCCGATTGAATAATAGTAGGAGACGCGGCCGATCAGGTTTTCCCGGATATTGTAGCTCGCGTTCACGTTGGGGAACCAGCGCAGGTATTCCTTCCGCACCTGTTGCTGGCGGTCGAGCAGCGTCAGGCGGGAGACGGCGAGGGCGTTGGAGACGCCGTTGATCGTGGTAGGCTCAATCAGCGTCGGTGCGGGGATGCGGTTCACCCCGGTTCCGGTGAAGATGATGTTGCCGTTGGCATCACGCTGGGGAATCACGTCGCCGTTGGCGTCGCGGCGGTAATTGCCGGTCGGATCGGTGAGGGGGCCCTGGGCGGACACGTTGGTCTGCTCGGCGCGGATGCCGCCCACGAGCTTCAGGCGGCGATCGAAGAAGGCGAGGTCGCCGCGCAGATAGGCCGAGGAGATGATCTCCGAGGCGCGCTTCGAGAGGTTGACGGCGTTCCGGTAGGCGGCGTTCTGATCGATGGTGAAGTGGTTGGGATTGGCCGAGTAGTATTCCCAGGCCTTGAAATTGCTCAGCCACTGGATCTTCGGGAAGCCATAGGGGCCGGTGCGCTGCGAGAACACCTCGTCGAGCAGGAAGGCGGCCCCGTCGTCGGTGCCGAGCGGATCGGCCGGCGTGGTGGAGGTGCGGCCGTCAGCGCCACGGTGCGTATAGGGCACGGTGCCGCCGCGGATGTCGCGGGCGGATTCGCGGATATCCGCACCGAGCTTGAGGGAGATCGGGACCCGGCGGACCTCGAAATCGCGCCGGATATTGGCGAAGGCGCTGCGCTGCAGGTCCGAGGATTCCCGGAAGTCGCTGCTGTTGGTATTCAGCACGTAGGAGCGCAGATCGTACGGATCCACGGGCGTGTCGTTGGGGCCCTCGGTGACCTCGATCCGGCCGGGGCGCAGATAGAAGATGTCGCGGAAGCGGACGGTCACCCCGGTGCGGCGGGCGGAGGCGCCGTTGAAGTAACCCTTGTCGATGTCGCGATAGTGGTTGCTCGCGTGCGAGGAACCGGCGCCAGCATCGATCTTCCAGATCGGACCTTCGTGGAAGAACCGGAGGGTCGGCATGTAGGTGGTGCCGGACTTCTCCCGGGCGCCGTTGCCCACCGTGATTTCGCCAAAACCGCGGTCACCGAGCGTGTCCCGGGTGCTGAAGTTGCCCGGCAGCACGCGGTTCGTGTTGAACGTGAGCGAGCGGTTGTTGAACATCGCGTCGAAGAACGCGTACTGGAATGAGAACGCCAGGCGGGCGTGGCGGGAGAGCTTGTAATCGAGGGTGGTGCCAACCGACGAGCGGGTGGTGAGCTTGGTGCCGTCGCGCACCTGGTAATTGGAGAGGTAGGGCTGGTCCGGCGTGGTGTCGGGGTAACCGTTGAGCGCGTTGGCCGCGACGGTCGTGGCGTTGCCGGCGCCGCGCCACGTGTTCAGCATGTAGTCCTGCATCGTGTACTGGGACGTCGTGCCGCCGGAGAGGGTGAACCCGAAGGTTTTGTTCACCGGCACGACCCAGGAGAAGTCCAGTCCCGGGTGGATCTTGTAGGTGGGTTCGCGGATCGGACCGGGGGTCTTGCGCAGGCTGCGCTCGGCGTCGCGCATCATCAGGTAGACGCTGCCGTTGAACTGCGGCTTGGAGCGCTCGAAGGCGCCGCGCGGGACCATGTTGACCCCGCCGGCGAGGGCCGAACCGGGCGACTCCGGGGTGGGGGAGTGGTAGACCTCGATGCGGGCGATGTTGTTGATCGAGACCTGCTCGAGCTCGACCGAGCGGCCGGTGCCGGAGGAGGCGGCGCTGGCCAGATTGAACCCGCCGACCGTCACGGGCACGTTGCCGGAGGGCACGCCGCCCATCGAGATCGTGCGGGCATCGCCGCCGACGAAGTCGATCGACATGCCGGGAAGGAACTTGAGGAACTCGCCGACGTTACCCTCGGCGATGTGACCGAACTCATCCGCCGCGACGACATTGACGATGTTGCTGGCGAAGCGCTGCTCGTTGATGGCGATGGCGGCGCCCTCCATTTCCTTGGAGGTGGCGACCACGAACTGATCCAGGCGGACGGTGCCGTCGCCGGGACCGGGCGTGCGGTCCTCGCCCGTGAGATCGAAGTCCCGGGTGGCGATCTGCCCGGCGCCCACCGTCACGCTGGCCGTCTGGGCCGCGAGTCCGGTGTGGAACACGCGCACCCGGGCCTCGCCGGCCGGCACGCCGGTCAGGCGGTACTGGCCGGTGGCGTCGGTGAAGACTTCGAGGCGCGTGCCGATGACGGTGACGCGCGCCTTTTCGAGATACTCCCCGTTGCGGGTATTGAGCACCCGCCCTTCGATGGTGCCCATGGCGCCCTGGCCGAGGGCGAAACTGGCGAGCAGGAGGAAAAAGGCGGCGAGCACGCCGTGGCGGAGGAGCGGGCGAAGCGACAGGGGTGAGTCCATGGCGGCAGGTTGGGGTTATGGCCCCAGTCGCAGCGCCGGCTCAGTGCGGCGGAGGTGTTTGGGGCCGGATTTGGGATGAGGCTCCCCCGCGGCGACTCAATGCGAAAATGGACGGGCGGCGACACCGCGGGCGGGCCCGCCTGCCTTCGTTCGTGTCACGGGCGCTTGCGGCGCGTGTGGCGGGCCGCCGCCCCGGGGACTTCGACGCCGGCCTGTTCCAGCTCCCGGCGGAGACCGGTGCGGAAGCGCTGGTCAAAATGCTCGAGGCGGAACTCCAGGGGGCTCCGGAGCTCGGTCCCCGTGGCAAAGGCCAGCAGGTCGGCGAGGTCGAGCAGTTCCTCCTCGAGGAAGTGCTCCTCGAGGACCGACTGGTTGCCTTGCTCGGCCACCAGGCTGGGCCAGGCTCGCCCGTCGGCTGGGTCGGCCGGATGGAGTGTGACCGCTCCCCGCAGGTTCCCGCGGGCAATGCGCCCCGCGAAGACGCCGAGCTCGGCGTAAGCGTAGGCGAGGTTGGCCAGTCGCGTCCGCCGGAGCAGGGCGGAGCGTTGCCGAAGGAGGTGGTCGATTTCCATAAGGGAGAGGAAGTTTGGAGTGGCTGGTGGCCCGGCGGGACCGTCAGCGGACACGGTCCTGGCTCGCTGGGTGAAGTGCTCTGCCCGCGGTGGTACGAGAAACCGGCGCGAGGGTGGTTCGGAGAATCCCGAACGTTCGCGACTTCTTCCCCGGTGGGAGGGGCTCTCTCCGGCCTTCGGTCAACCGGAGGTGTGTGCTGCTGCTGCTGCTGGCCTATCGAGTCTGAATCCCAGGAAGTCGCTGCGAAACCGCGAACCTTTCACTGACGCGAATCAAACTTTCGACTACAGGCTGTCGCTGACAGAGCGGACAAAGGCTGCTTCAGGCCGGGGCGCAAGCCCGGGTTTGGGTTTTTGCGCGGATTACGCCGCAGGCGCGTTGCCTGCACGGCACGGTGGGGATGGCGCCAAGGCAGGCCGCCCCGCGGCGGGAGGGAAGGAACGCGGAGGGTTGGGCGAGAAGCGGGGTCGGAGACCGGCGCTGATCGAATTGATCCGGGCCGGAGATCGGCACGGAGCCGAAGTTCGCGGGTGCGCCGTCGCGGCGATTGGGTCACCTCCGCGGATGCGTGAAGGTCGTGGGGAAGAGAACGGCAGCTGCCGGCCGAGTCTAGCCCCACTCCGGCAGGCCGGCATCCGGATCCGCTTCAACGAGCCGGGCGATCCGTGGCAAAACGGCGTGAACGAGAGCTTTGATGGGCGCTTTGACCGGACTGTCCGGTCAGTCCAGAGACGTGAGTCCGGTCAACGGGAGCATCTGACGGATATAAAAAGCGCCGCGAAGAGATTGCTTATATTGCTTACAGCCCACCGCTCCTTGGAATTGGAAAGCGTCAGAACTAGAAGCGAGAACGAATCTCCCATAAATCGGCAAAGACTGGATTAAAGAGGGTGGACCTCAAATAATCCGCGCCACTTGAGCCGCCAGTGCCAGCTTTGCGCCCAATCGTGCGCTCAACCATCTTGACGTGGCGATAGCGCCATTCCTGAATGCCTTCATCGATATCAACCAGACGCTCGCAGATCATGGCGCGCTCAGAATCGTTTTGGTGCACCGCGAGCAGGACATCTTGAACCTCTTTATTGGGCACGTACTGCTCTGACTTATTTCGATTCACAACCGATGCAGGCATGGTGTGCCCGGCGTTATGGAGATAAACAAGCGCCGAATCCCAAATTGAATTTCTTGAGGTTATCTCTGCAATGTCCCTTTGAGAATCGGGTGGCAAGTGCCCAGCCATTTTACTGTCACGACGACCCAGGATGGCCTCAACTTTTCTAAATTGGACTGATTGAAAGCCGCTTGATGATGACAAGAACCCGCGGAATGAGTTGAATTGAAGCGGGGTCATGGTTTCCAGGATGTCAATCTGGGCAACACAGACCTTCATGATGGTGCGAATGCGCCCCAAGATTGCGAGCGCGTAGTGAGTATCGCCAGATTCGAGTGCGACTTGTGCTTGTTTAAACTCGTGTATCAACTGTTTAAACCATAGCTCGTATGTCTGATGAATAATGATGAAGAGCATCTCATCGTGCTCTGGTCCATCAGATAGCGGACGTTGAAGCTTTAACAGCTCATCAACCGCGAGGTATGACGTGTACGTCAATGCTGAATCAATCTTTGGGGATTCGCTCATGTGACTCGTGAT
>JAIXQE010000187.1 GCA_027485815.1 Opitutaceae bacterium | reverse complement strand
CCCGGCCCGACCGGGCGTCGAGCCACACTAATAAGATGCTGATATCGGCGGGCGTGACGCCACTGATGCGGCCAGCCTGGCCCAAGGTCAGCGGCCGGGCGGCGGCCAGTTTCTGCACGCTCTCGAGCCGCAGCCCACGCACGCCGGCGTAATCGAGGGTCTCCGGCAGCCGGATCCGCTCGACGTGCTCGCGCCGGCGCCATTGGCGCTCCTCGCGCTCGAGGTACCCCTGGTAGGCCACCTGGTAGAGAACATTTTCGCGCACGCCGCGGTCCTCGGCCGCAAAGCCTTCCGGCCACGCCGCACCGAGGCGATCGCGGCGGACGCCATCCCCCCACGTGCTCCCCTGCCCCGGCGGGCGCTCGCGCTCGAACCGCTCCCGCCACGCCGTGATGCGGGCGCGCTTGGCGTCAATCCGGGCGAGCCGGGCGGCGGAGACCAGCCCGTGCTGACGGGCGTGCTCCACGAGCCGGAGTTCGGCGCTCCCATGATTGAAGAGCAGGCGGTGTTCGGCACGGCTGGTGAACATCCGGTAGGGCTCCAGCGTGCCCTTCGTCACCAAGTCGTCGATCAGCACCCCAAGATACCCCTCATGCCGGCCGAGCACCAGCGGCGGGCGGCCTTGGACCTGATTCGCGGCATTGACCCCGGCGATCAGTCCCTGCCCCGCGGCTTCCTCGTAACCGGAGGTGCCGTTGATTTGCCCGGCGAAGAAGAGCCCGCCGACCAGCTTCGATTCGAGGGAGGCCAACAGCTGCGTCGGCGGGGCGAAGTCATACTCCACCGCATAGGCGGGGCGGAGCAGCACCGCCTGCTCGAGCCCGGGGATACTCCGCACCACGTCGACCTGGACCGCGAACGGGAGGCTCGTGGATAAGCCGTTGACGTAGAATTCGTTCGTCGCCCTCCCCTCCGGCTCGAGGAATAGGAGATGCCGGGGCTTATCGGCGAACCGGACAAACTTGTCCTCAATGCTCGGGCAGTACCGGGGCCCCACTCCCTCGATCTCCCCACTGTACATCGCGGACTGGTGGAGGTTGGCGCGGACGAGCTCGGCCGTGCGGGGCGTAGTGTACGTCATCCAGCACGACACAGGGTCCGAGCCCGGAGCCCAACCGAGCCGCCGCTCCCCGGATTGTTCCACGTGGAACAATGGGTCCGGATCGCGGGTATCGTGGAACGCGAACAAGGTCGGGTCGGCATCGCCCTTCTGCTCCTCCATCGCCCGAAAATTGAGGCTGCGTCCCAGCAACCGCGGCGGAGTCCCGGTCTTCAGGCGCCGCAGCTCGATGCCGGCCTCAGCGAGGCTTGCCGACAGGGTCCGCGCGCTGAAATCCCCCAGCCTCCCCCCCTCGTTCTTATTCTGGCCGATGTGCATCAGGCCGCGCAGGAAGGTTCCGGTGGTGACAACCACGGTGCGGCCCGCGAACTCGAGATCCAGATTGGTCCGGCAGCCCACCACCCTGCCTTCCCGGTAAATCAGCCCCGTCACGGTCGCTTGGAACAGCCGCAGGTTCGGCTGCAGCTCCAGGGTGTGCTTCAGGCGGAACTGATAGGCCTTCTTGTCGCACTGGGCCCGCGGCGACTGCACCGCCGGACCCTTGGACTCATTGAGCAGCCGGAATTGGATGCCGGTCAGATCGGTGTTGATGGCCATCTCGCCGCCCAGGGCGTCGATTTCCCGCACCATCTGGCCCTTGGCCTGGCCGCCGATCGCCGGGTTGCAGCTCATCTGGGCGACAGTGTCCAGGTTACCGGTCAACAACAGGGTCGACGCCCCCATCCGCGCCGCGGCCAACGCCGCCTCGACGCCGGCGTGGCCGGCGCCGCACACGATGACATCAAAGGTTTCGTCTGCTCCTGACATGGCGGATAGTCCCGGACTCTCAGGCGCTTCCCGCCCGGGGAGCAACCCTCGGGCGGGAATTTCGCGCCCGGCCGACGGCGCGCCCAGAGGCTACCACGTCCATAGTACGGCCACCAGTACCGCTTGGGAGGGTGGGCGTTTCGAGCGTCCAGTTGTACATCAGACCTCCGTCCAGTTGTACGTTAACCGCGCATCCACTTGTACCTTGGAATTTTATAGGTAATTGTTTATTATTTACTTACCGATGCAGAAAGTCGCGAACAAGGCGTCGAGCATCCGCTCGTGGTCGATCCGCCCGGTGATGCGCCCGCAGGCATCGAGCACGCCGCGGATTTCACTGGCCACCAGCTCCACCGGGCCGTGCTCCCGCCACTGGGCCCGCGACGCCGCCACGCCCGACGCCGCCTCAGCCAAGGCCACGGCATGCCGCGCATTGACCGCCACCAGCTCGCCGGGATCGTAACCGAGCGCGTCAACCCGCCGGATGATCTCCGCCCGCAGCGCTTCCAGACCCTCGCCGGTCAACGCCGAGGTCCGCACCACACTCACATCCGGCCAGAGCAGAGTGGGGGAGGCGGCCGAGGCAAGGTCCACCTTGTTCTGCACCACGATCACGGGCAACTCCCGGCCCTTGGCCTGCAGTTCCGCCGGCAATTCCGGGGCTACCGGCTGGGTCGCATCGAGCACCAAAATCCACAGATCCGCACCCAGTGCCCGCTCCACGGTCTTGGCGATGCCCATTCGCTCCACCGGCGCCGGCGCCAAATTCAGTCCCGCCGTGTCGACCAGCCGCAGGCAGTGCGGCCCCACGATCCACCGCTCCTCCAGATAATCCCGCGTGGTCCCCGGCTCCGGACTCACCAGCGCGCGCTCCTCGCACCGCGGGCGATTCAGGAGACTGCTTTTGCCGGCATTCGGGGCCCCCAAGAGGACCGTCCGCACCCCTTCGCGCAGGAGTTCCCCGTAGCGCGAAGTCGATGATACCCGATTGATCATCAATTCGATCGCTTCCAACTCGCGCGCCACCAACTCGCGATCCTCCGGCGGCAGATCCTCCTCCGGAAAATCGATGTACGCCTCTAGTCGAGCCAGCACGCCCAGCGCGCGCTCGACGATCTCCTCCATCCTCCGCCCCAAGCCGCCCTGCAGGTGGTGCCGCGCCGCCGCCAAGGCACGTTCGCCTCGGGCATGGATGACCTCCATCACGGCCTCCGCCTGACTCAGGTCCATCCGCCCGTTAAGAAATGCCCGCCGGGTGAATTCACCCGGTTCCGCCAAGCGACAGCCCCGCGCCACCAGATCCTCGAGGATCCTTTGGGCAATGTAAGGATTGCCGTGGCATGTGAGTTCCCAGACATCCTCGCCGGTATACGACTTGGGCCCGGCAAAAAAGGTGGCCACGACATCGTCGATCTCCACGCCAGCGAGGTCCCGATAAGGGATATGGCGCGCCCGTCGCGGTTCCGGTTCCCGCCCGAGCACCGCCCGCGCGACGGCCGCCGCCGCCGGGCCGGTGACGCGCAGCAAGGCCAGCGCAGCGGTGCCGGCCGGGGTAGCCAAGGCCGCCACGGTGTCGGGAATCGGGGACATTCGGGCGCAGGTTTCGGGACGCGCCGGGGCAAGTCAACCGGACGCCGGCTGGGGCAGGGCAGGGGAGCGGGCGTGGGGAGGAAGTGCTCGATTCCCGCCCGTTCCTGCACAGGAATGGGGCGATGTCCGTCCCGTTGCTCTACGAGTCCCACTGCCACACGCCGCTCTGCAAGCACGCGTTCGGCCAGCCGGGGGAGTACGCGGCGCGGGCGGAGGCGCGGGGCCTGCGGGGGATCATCATCACCTGTCACGCGCCGTTGCCGGATGGGCTCGGGATTGATCACCGGATGGCGCCGGAGGAGTTCGAGACCTACGTGGACCTCGTGGCGCGGACGCGGGCGGAATTCGCCGGCCGGGTGGATGTGCGGCTCGGGCTGGAGAGCGATTATTTCCCCGGGGTCGAGGCGTGGGCCGAGAAACTGCACGCGCGGGTGCCGCTGCACCACGTGCTCGGTTCGGTGCACATGCAGGTGACCCACTACAAGGCGAAGTACTTCACCGGCGATCCGTACGCGTATCAGCAACTGTACTTCACGCACGTGGCGGAGTCGGCGGAAACGGGCCTCTTCGACACCCTCGCGCATCCGGACCTGGTGAAGAACGAGGCGCCCACGGCGTGGGACTTCGCGCGGATCCGGCCGGACATCGAGCGCGCATTGGACCGCATCGCGCGCACGGGCGTCGCGATGGAGTTGAACACCAGCGGCCTCAACAAGGCGCTGCCCGAGATGAACCCCGGGCCCGAGATGCTGAAGATGATCCGTGAACGCGGCATCCCGGTGGTGCTCGGTTCGGACGCGCACCGGCCGGCGCGGGTCGCGGATCGTTACGAGCAGGCCCTGGCTCAACTGGAGTCGCTCGGGTTCAAGACCATCAGCTTCTTCCTCGATCGGCGGCGGCAGGACGTCCCGATCGCGGACGCACTGGCCTCCCTGCGGCCGGCACCGATCGCCTGATGACTGCGGAGCGGATCGACCTCTACGGCCTCACCCGCGAGGAACTCCGCCTCCAATGCGTCCGCTGGGGCCTCGCGCCCGCGCACGCGGCGAAACTTTGGTCGCACCTCTACTTGGACCTCGCGGCGGACGTTTCGCCCGCCGCGATGCCGAAGCTCCCGGAGCGCGTGCGGGCGCACATTGCCGCAGCGGCCGCACCGGGCGTGCTACCGACCGCGGCGCGGACGGACTCGACCGACGGTTGGACGCGCAAATTTCTCCTCGGCCTCGCGGACGGCGGGGCGGTGGAGACCGTGCTGATGCGTTTCCCGGGGCGCGTGACCGCCTGCGTGAGCTCGCAGGCCGGCTGCGCGATGGGCTGCGTCTTCTGCGCGACGGGCCAGATGGGATTTCGCCGCCACCTCACCGCGGGAGAAATCGTCGCGCAGGCCGTGCACGTCGCGCGAAGCGCCCGGGCGGAACCGGGCGAGGGCGGCGACCGGCTGCGCAACATCGTCCTGATGGGCATGGGTGAGCCGCTCCATAACTACGAGGCGGTGATGCGGGCGGTGGAGATCCTGCTGGATCCCGCGGGTCTGGCCTTGGCGGCGGACCACATCACCCTGAGCACCGTGGGCGTGGCGCCGGCGATCCTGCGGTTGGCGCGCGAGCCCCGGCCGCCGCACCTCGCGGTGTCGCTGCACGCGGCGACCCAGGAGGAACGCGCGGCGCTGGTGCCCGCGGCGAAACGATGGCCGTTGGACGAACTGATGGCGGCCTGCGCGGCCTACAGCGCCGCGACCGGCCGGCGCATCCTGTACGAATGGACGCTGATCGCGGGGCAAAACGATTCCCCGGCGCATGCGCGCGCGGTCGGCCGGCTCCTGCAGGGCCTGCCGGCACAGGTGAACCTGATCCCGCTCAACCCAACGGACGGTTACGGCGGCGCGCCGGCGGAGCTGGGGGCAGCCCGGGCGTTTCAACGGGTGCTGGCGGACGAGTTTTCCCTCCCGTGCACGATCCGGCAGCGGCGGGGCATCGACATCGCGGCGGGGTGCGGCCAGCTGGCGCAGCCGGACTGAAGCAGCGGCTCGGGTGTGGCCGGATTGGTGTAGCCGGGGATGCAATGCCCGGTCCCCGCCGGCTGAAACCCATTCCACCCGCTCCCGCTCAAGCCCGTTTCACGACTCGGCTCCGCTCCGCGCCCGCGACGCCGGTCACCTCAACCCGGTCCGCTGCGCGTCGCGCAATTGATCCAGGCGGTGGTGCCGGAGGCGTAGTGCTCCTTCTTCCAGATCGGCAGGCGCGCCTTGGCCTCGTCGATGATGTAGCGACAGGCGTCAAAGGCCGCCGCCCGGTGCGCCGCCGTCACACCGACCCAAACCGCGAGCTCACCCAACGCGAGGTGACCGACCCGATGCGCCGCGACGGCCCCGAGCAACCCGAAGCGCGCGCGTGCCTCGGCGAGGATGCGTTCACCCTCCGCTTCCGCCAGGGGCACGTAAGCCTCATACTCCAGGGACTGCACCGCCTGGCCCTCATTGTGGTCACGCACCCAGCCCTCGAAGGTGACCAGGGCGCCGGCGCGCGCATCGGCCAGCGGGGCGCGGAGCGCGGGGAGCTCGAGCGGGGTGGGGGAGATGCGGAACATCGGACGCAAAGGTTCAGCCGCCCGCCACTGGCGGAATGAAGACCACGTGGTCGCCGGACCGCAGCGGTGCATCGGCGGCGGCGAAGGCCCCGTTGATGGCGGCCCGCACGCGGTCGCCCGGCAGCGTGAATCCGTGGCGCGCCTGCAATTCCGCGTAGAGGGCGGCGGGTGTGGCCGCGGTGGTCGCGAGGCATTCGTTCGCCTGGCCCCGTTGCTCCCGCAACAGAGCGAAATATTCGATCGTGAGCTCGTTCATCGGACCGCATCCTCCGGTGCGCGGTAGTCGCGGCGCCCGCCGGTCTTCTCCAGCAACCGGACCTCGCGGATCACGATCCCGTGCGACACCGCCTTGGCCATATCGTAAAACGTGAGCGCCGCCACCGTGGCCCCGGTCAACGCCTCCATCTCGACGCCCGTGCGCCCCTCGGCCCGCACGCGGCAATGGATCGCGATCTCGCCCCGCGCCGGATCCGGCGTGATCTCCACCTGACAGTCATCGAGCGCGAGCGGGTGACACAGCGGGATCAGGTCGGCGGTGCGCTTGGCCCCCATAATCCCGGCGAGACTCGCCGTCTGGAACAGCGGACCCTTGCGGGTGGCGATCTCCCCGTCACGCAGCAGCGCCGCGAGCTCGCCTGGCAGGGTGACGCGGGCCATGGCGTGGGCGAAGCGCCGCGTGATGGCCTTCGGACCGACGTCCACCATCGCGGGACGATTCGCGGCATCGAGGTGCGAGAAGGATGGGGCGGGGTTCACCAAGGGAAGAAGGGGGCCGAGTAGCCGGCGGGAAAGTCCGTCTCGCCCGCGGGCAGTTCGAGGAAACCATCCGTGCCGGCGAGGCCCGCGAGATCGCCGGAAGTGTTGGCCGGCTCGGGCCACGCGACGGGCGCGCCCCCGGGCCCGGGTGCGATGCGCACGGGCAGGAGCCAAGCGAGCGGCGGCCGAAAGGTGACGCCGGCCGCGAGCCGGAGCGTTTGCGGGGCAGTGGGGATCAATCCGGCGGCGTGGTCGAGCGCGGGCACGACGTAACGGTGGAGGCAGGTGTAGGCCGAGACCGGATTGCCCGGCAGCGCGAAGACCGGCACGCCCCGTGGGCTGACGCCGAACCAGAACGGTTTGCCCGGCCGCTGCGCGACCCCTTGAAACACCTTGCGCACGCCCTGCCGGTCCAGTTCCGCGGGGACGAAATCGAAGCGTCCCTGGGACACTCCGCCAACGATCACCAAAGCATCGTATTCCGCCAGCAGGTGCCACAGGCGGTGTTCCACCTCCGAGCGCAGGTCGCGCACGTGGTGGCGCTCGACGCGCGGATAACCCCGGAGGGCGAGGGCGGCTGCGAGCGCGTAGTCGTTGCTCCGCCGCACCTGATGCGGAGCCGCGGCCGAAGCGACATCCACCAGCTCATCTCCCGTCGCGAGGACGGCCACGCGGGGTTGGCGGCTGACCGTGAGCCAAGGGTGGCCGCAGGAGGCGGCGATGGCGATCTCCTTGCCTCCCAGCCGCACTCCCGGGGCGAGCAGGACGTCGTTCGCGCGGTGATCGCTGCCCCGCCGGTGCACCGCGCCGCCCGCGGGCGTAGCCGCGGCCTCGGGCGCGAGCTCGACCATGGTGCCGGCGCGCGTCGTCTGTTCATACGGAACCACGCAATCCGCATCCTCCGGCAGGACCGCTCCGGTCATCACCTCGATGGTGGCGTCGGGCGCGGGGCCGAGGGGGAAGGGGACCATCCCGGCGGCCTGGACGCGGGTGACGGTGAAGCGGCGCATTCCGGCCGCGAGTGCGGCCGAGCGGAGCGCGTAGCCGTCCATTGTCACGCGGTCGAAGGGTGGCAGGTCGCGGTCCGCGCGGATCTCCATCCGGAGCACGCGACCGGCGGCGGCCGCCAACGGGCAATCCTCCCGCGGGGCGGGGGTCATTTGCGCGAGGATGAGCCGGTGGGCTTCGGCGGGCGTCAGCATCAAGGGGGTGGAGCAGCTTTACGCCGCGCCGAAACCAGCTTCTGCTGCCTCCCCGGCGGCGCAAGCCGCACTTATGGTTCCCGCCCGCGACGCCTTCCAACGCCCCCTCCGCGACCTCCGCGTCTCGGTCACGGATCGCTGCAATTTCCGCTGCCCGTACTGCATGCCCGCGGAGGTCTTCGGCCCCGGCCACTCTTTTCTCCGCGACCCGCAGCTGATGACCTTGGCCGAGATCGTGCGGCTCGCGCGCGCGTTCCAAGCCCTCGGCGTGGTGAAGCTCCGCCTCACCGGCGGCGAACCGCTCCTGCGTCCGGACGTCCCGGATCTCATCCGCGCCCTCAAGCAGGAGGTCGGCCTGCCCGAGGTCGCGTTGACGACCAACGGCTGGCTGCTGGAGAAACTGGCCCCGGCGCTGCGGGCGGCGGGCCTCGACCGGGTGAACGTCTCGGTGGACTCCCTCGACGACGCTACCGCGGGGCGGCTGAACGGCCGCGGCTTCCGGGTGGGACGGGTGCTGCGCGCGATCGACGCGGCCGCGGCCGCCGGCCTGCCGGTGAAGGTGAACTGCGTGGTGCAGCGCGGGGTGAACGACGGGGAGCTGCCGGCCCTGGCCGCGTATTTCCGGGAACGCGGTCATCCACTGCGGTTCATCGAGTTCATGGACGTCGGCAACACGAACCACTGGGCCGCCGAGCGGGTGGTGCCGGCGCGGGAGATCGTGGCGCGGATCGCAGAACACTGGCCCCTCGAGGCGGCCGGTCCCGCCTACCGCGGGGAGGTCGCGGCGCGCTACCGTTACCGCGACGGCCGCGGCGAGATCGGGATCATCAGCTCGGTCACCGAACCCTTTTGCCGCGACTGCCATCGGGCGCGCCTCACGGCGGATGGCCGCCTGTACACGTGCCTGTTCGCGGCCCTGGGCTGGGATGTGCTGGCGGCCGTGCGCTCCCCCGGGATGACCGATGCCGCGCTGGACACCTACCTCCGGCGCATCTGGACGGGCCGGCTCGACCGCTACAGCGACGAGCGGGCGGAACTCCTCGCCGCCGGTGAGACTCGGCCGAAGGTCGAGATGAGCACCATCGGCGGCTAGGAGGCGAAAGCAGGAGTCTGTGCTGCGGGTGGCCGCGGCTGGATGTGGCCGCGGCTGTAGCCGCGGATTCCTGCCCTAAACCCTACCGCCGCAGGCTTGTCCCAAGCGGGACAAAAGGATTCTCCGCCTGAATCCGCGGCATCTGCCGCGGCCACATCCCCTACCGCGCTCCGCGCTGCCGGACCGCCTCGAAGAGCGTGATGATGGTCGCCATCGCGACATTCAGCGAATCCGCCTGCCCCGCCATCGGGATCCGCACCGGCAGGTCCGCTTCCCGCAGCCAGAACTCACTGAGCCCGTATTGCTCGCTCCCCATCACGACCGCGAGCGGCCCGCGCAGGTCCGCGTCCGAATACAGCTGCGTCGCCGCCGGGGTCGTGGCGACGGCGCGGATCCCCCGGGCCCGCAGCCAGGCGCGCACCGGTTCGCTTTCCGCCACCACCAGCGGCACCGAGAACAGCACTCCGGTGGAGGCGCGCACCACGTTCGGATTGAAGGGATCCGTCACCGGATCGCACACGATCACCGCATCGCAGCCGGCGGCGTCCGCGCTGCGGAGGATGGTGCCGAGGTTGCCGGGCTTCTCGATGCCCTCGACGACCAGCAGGAACGGAGCGCGGCCCGGCGCCGGGGCGGGGAGGTCGTCCAGCCCGAGCCGCCATTGCGGGGCGACGGCGAGGAGCCCATCGGGACGCTCGCGGTAAGCGACCTTGGCGAAGGCCTCACGGCTGAGCGCGATGCAGGGGGTGCCGGCGGCGGCGGCCTGCGCGAGCAGGGCGGGCTCGTTTTCCCCCAGGTACCAATCCGGGCAGTGGTAGAGCTCGGTGAGGCGGATCCCTTTCTCCAGGGCGCGCCGGATTTCGCGGTAGCCCTCGACCAGAAAGACCCCGGCCTCGTCGCGCGGGCGGCGGTCGCGCAGCCGCACGAGTTGCTTCACCCGCGGGTTCTGGAGGCTGGAGATGACTTCGGCGGCCACGGGCAGGCAGAACACGGAACGGGGGCCAAAAGACAAAATCCTTTTCCTCGCCGCGGTGCGCCGGGGCGTGTTCGGTGCGGGGGTGGCCAAGTCCCGCAAGTTCAACGACCGTCCCTTCCCGTACCACACGGAGCTGGAGCTGGAGATCACCACCCTGACCAATCTGGGTTCCGGCCTGGGCCGCGTGCCGCTGCCGGCGGGGGAGGGGGCCGCGACGGGCGACGGCTGGGTCATCATGGTGCCCTTCGCCCTGCCCGGGGAGCGCGTGCGCGTGCGGGTCTTCCGCAACCACCGCAACTTCTCCGAAGCGGATCTCGTGGCCGTGCTGACCCCGTCGGCGGAACGGGTGGACCCGAGCTGCCCGCTCTTCGGCCGTTGCGGCGGCTGCCAGTACCAGCACCTCGCGTACCCCGCCCAACTCGCCTGGAAACAGCGGCAGGTGGCCGAGCTTTTGGATCACCTCGCGGGGATCCCCGGCTTTCCCGTCTCCCCGGTGGTCGCCTCCCCGAAGTCCTACCATTACAGGTCCAAGATCACCCCGCACTTCGCGCCGCCGCGGCCGGGCACGACGGGGCCGGTGCCCATCGGCTTCCTCCGGCAAGGCACCCGGTTCGACCTGGTGGACGTCCCGGAATGCCTCCTCGCCACGCCGGGCATCAACGAGCGCCTGACCGCCGTGCGCGCCGGGGTTCACGCCCGCCAAGGCGAGTACGTCCGCGCCTCGACGCTGCTCCTGCGCGAGGCGGGCGGCGCCGTCACCACCGACCACGATACCGTCATCACTGAAGTCATCCCACTCGATCCGACTGGCGAGCGGCCCCCGCTGCGGCTGCGGTTCCTCGCGCGCGACTTCTTCCAGAACAATCCCTTCATTCTGCCCGCCTTCGTGCGCCACGTGCGGGACCAGGCGGCGGCGACGGGCGCCTCGCGGCTGATCGACGCCTATTGCGGCAGCGGCCTCTTCGCCCTGGCGGCGGCGCCGGCCTTCACGGCGGTCGCGGGCGTGGAGGTGAGCGCGAGCAGCGTGCACTTCGCGCGGGAGAACGCCCGGGACAACGGCATCGCCAACGCGACGTTTCTGGCCGGGGACGCGGCGACCCTCTTCGCGGGCCTCGACCCGCAGTTTCGGCCGGAGGACACCGTCGTCGTGATCGATCCGCCGCGGAAGGGCTGCGATGAGGCGTTCCTGGGGCAACTCTTTGCCTTCGGTCCGCGGGCGGTCGTGTACGTCTCGTGTGATCCGGCGACGCAGATGCGCGACCTGCGCCATTTCCTGACCGCCGGCTACACCCTGCGCACCGCCCAGCCGTTCGACCTCTTCCCGCAGACGCGGCATCTGGAGTGCGTGCTGACCCTGACGCGGGACGCGGCCGCGAATCCCCGCTGAGGCCGCACAGGGCGTCCAGCGACGCCGCCGCGATTTTGCGTGCAGCGGTTTGATGTAGCCGGGGAATCCTTCCCCGGACGGCACGGCTGATGGCGGAGCGGCGCAGCAGTAAGGCAGGAATCCTCGTCTGCCCGGACCGGGGAAGGATTCCCCGGCTACACCGAGCCGCGGACGAGGATTAAGTCGGCGCAAACGGCCCTTTCGCGCCCGCGGATTCTCTCCCCGCCAAATTCAGATCCGACCGCGGACGCGCCCTGCGCCCGGTTCCAACCCGCTCACGGGCGCGCCTCGGCGCCAGCCACGGGGCGCTCCCAGAAGTAACGGCCCTGCCGGATCTTCTGCCACTGGATCAACCCGACCACCACTGCGAGGAACACCAGCCCCGCGAGCGCAATCCACCACCCCCGCCGCGGGTTCCGCGCGCGATCCTCATACGGATCCGCCAAGCTCCGGACCGCTCCCGGCGGAGCTTCCGCCAACTGGGTGAGCGTCGCACCGAAGGGCAGGTTGATCCGCACCCGGCCGTTGATCGCCCACCCACCCATCTCCAAAAGGGGCCCAATGGTCCGCTGCCGCAGCTTCAACCACGCGAGTAGCATCGAAGGACCGGAAATGAGCAGGATTAGCCCCACCACGGCCCCGGGGAGCGAAATCCCCAATCGGACAATGTCTCCAAAGACCGCCGCCAGGAACCCGCCGATCGACCCGAGGGCAACCCCGATCCCGGTGACCAACGCGAGGTCGAACTTCTTCGCCGGCTCCGGCGGCCGCGGCGCCTCGCCCGCCACCGCCTTCTCCGCCACCCCCGCCAGCCGGCCACTCGAAGCCCCCTCGGCGCCCGCCGCCCGCTTCGCCACCTGCGCCTCCACAAACCGCACCAGCTTCTTGTACGGCGCCCAAAACGCCTGCCGCACGCTGATCGGCTGGTCCACCAGACTCGTAACCACAGCGTCCCAGTCCCGCCCCTCGCGGTCCACAAAGAGCCCCCGCCGGCCCACCCCGAGATAATCGCTGTCCCCCTGCGTGAAACACGCCGCCACCACCCGCGGCGCCTCCGCCTCCCGGGTACAGGTGCAATAGGCAATGTATGTTTTGCAAAGGGCGGCCAGCGGGGCCGGGGCATCGACCCATAGGCAGAGTTCCGTCGCCCGGCTATCCAAGTAGAGGGATCCGGCCTGGAAGATGGCCCACCGCTCCGGGGAGTAGAAGTCCGCGAAGTTGACGAAGTTGTGGAGCAGAACGCGCAGATCGCGTTGCAGGCGGACTAGTTTCTCCAGCGCCTCGAGGGCCCGCCACCCGGGAGCGAGGGCCGCATCGCGCACCAGCAAGTCCTGAATCGCCGCGGGGACGACGCCAGCGGCCCAAGCAGTTCGTAACCGGGCCAAAGCCACCGGTTCGGCGTTCGCCCCCGGAGCCTGGGCCAACCACGCTTCATAGGGAGCAAGCTTAGCCTTTACTTGCTCCCATTCGTCTTCGGTCAAGACCACCGCATCCGTACTCCGGAGTGGGATCAAGGCGTCCTGCCGGAGGCGGGCGAGCGCCCTCGCCCAAGCGGGATTCACGCCCTCGTGCAGGGGGAGCGCACGCCCCGGCTCAATGCGGGCGAGGGGAAAGGCGGCCGCCTCAGGCACGTTGGCCTGCAACTCCTTGCCCGCCAACAGCTGGTAATCGGCTTCCGCCCGCTGAAGGGCGCCGAGGGAACGAGGGTCGAAGGCGGCCAGGCGGCAGCGGCTGAAGTAGTCGTCGATCTTCCCGCGGACGGCGCGCACCGCCTCCGCCACCTCCGGGGTGGCTGCCCCCGCCGGCCGCACGCCCGACGCCGCACCCGCCGCCTGCCATGCCGCCCAAGCCACGAAGTCCGCCTGAAAGCGCTCGACGTGTTCCCGGGTAACCCCGCGGGCGCCAGCGGAGGTAGGTTGATCCCCGGTCACCGCCACCAGGTCGGCCAAAGCTTGCCTCACGGCCTCCGTTTCGCCGGCGGCCGGCAAAATTACGCCATCGCCCTGCAAGTCCTTCCCGTTCGGCCGGCGCCGGAAAGCGATCACCTCCTCGACGGTCAGGTAGGCCGCGTCCGAACGGTCGTGGAACTGCAAGATCCGGCGGGCAGCGGCAATCTTTACTTTGTCTTCCTCGGTCTGGTCCCGCAACGCCGCCAGCGGCAACCCTTGGTCCCCGCGCAGGAGGGTCACGGGATCACGGACCTGCGCCACGGCCCACCGCACGGCGGCCTGCACCTCGGGCACGCGGATCCGGCCATCGCGGTCGGTATCGATCAGTTCCAAGGTGCGTTCGTCGAGGGCGAGCCCCTTGACCGGACAGGCGAGGGCGACCCAGAGCTTGGGGTCAAGTTGGTCGAAGGCCGCGAGGTCCGCGCCTGACGTGAGGGCCACCTGATCCAGCCCTCCGGTGCGAAAGAGATGCCAACGGTGTGGCTTGCGAGCGGAGGAGTCCATAGGTCGGGGCGGTGCCACGCGGCAACCGCCCCGGCAGGAAACCCCGGAACGGGCTGTTGCCAAGCGCACCGGGAAGTTACCGGGCGGGAAACGCGCCACGGATTCGAAGCCGCCTTTGACCCCGGGGCGGAAACCGGCATCGTCCCGCCCCATGCGTTTCCTCCCGGCCGCCGCCGTGCTCCTGCCCCTGGCCCTCGCCGCCCCGGTTTTCGCGCAGGAACGGCCCCTCGCCCTGACCGGCGCCCGCATTTACCCGATCGCCGGCGAGCCCATCGCGGACGGCGTGCTGGTGGTGCAGGGCGGGAAGATTGTCGCCGTGGGCGCGGCGGGGGCCGTGACCGTGCCGGCCGGCGCCGAAGTCCGAGCCTTGCCGCCGGGGAAGGTCATTTTGCCAGGCCTGGTCGATTCCCACAGCCACATCGGCGGCGCTCAGGGCGGGGATGGTTCCGGCGCGTTGCACCCCGAGGTGCGCGTCCTCGACGCCCTCGATGCCCGCCACGCCTCGATCCAGCGGGCGCAGGCCGGCGGCATCACCACGGTCAACGTGATGCCCGGCTCCGGCCAGCTCATCTCCGGCCAAACCCTATACCTGAAGCTGCGCGACGGGCGCATCATCGATGACCTGCTGATCCGCTTGGCGGACGGCTCCCCCGCGGGCGGGTTGAAGATGGCCAACGGCACCAATCCGATGCGGGCCGCGGCCGGGCCCTTCCCGGGCACCCGCGCCAAGGCGGCCGCCATGGTCCGCGACCAGTTCATCAAGGCGCAGGAATATCAGGCGAAGATCGCCCGCGCCAAAGGGGACCCCGAGAAGCTGCCGGCGCGCGATCTCGGCTTGGAGATGATCGGCGAGGCCCTGGCCGGGCGGCGGATCGTCCAGTTCCACTCCCATCGGCACGACGACATCCTCACCGCCCTGCGCCTGCGGCAGGAGTTTGGTTTCAAGATGGTCCTGCACCACGTGAGCGAGGCTTGGAAGGTGGCGCCCGAGATCGCCGCGGCCGGCGTGCCCGCCTCGGCCATCGTGCTCGATTCCCCCGGCGGCAAATTGGAGACCCGCGACCTCAGCTTTGAATCGCCTGCCGCCCTGGAGAAGGCGGGGGCCGAGGTGGGCCTGCACTCCGACGACCCGGTGATCGATTCGCGCCACTTCCTCCGGTCCGCGGCCATCGCGGTGCGGGCCGGGATGAGCCGGCCAGCCGCCCTCCGCGCGGTGACCCTCGCCAACGCCAAGATGCTCGGGCTCGACGACCGCGTGGGCACGCTCGCGGCGGGCAAGGACGCCGATTTCGTCGTGCTCTCGGGCGACCCCTTCAGCGTCTATACCCAAATCGAGGAGACGTGGGTGGAAGGCCGGCGGGTATTCAACCTCTCCGATCCCGCCGACCGCACCTACGCGCTCGGCGGACCCGGCGCGGGGGATGCCCGCCGCACCCCGCTCTGCTGCTACACCAGCGCTTGGGACATCATCCTCGCCGCCAACGGCGCCCTCCAGCAATGAACCGCGCCGCCCGCCTCGCCCTGCTGCTCCTACTTGCTCCGGCCGCCGCCCCCGCGGCGATGCCCTTGGCCATCCAGGCCGGCCTCCTGTACCCGGTCTCCGGACCGCCGGTGAAGGACGCCCTGATTCTCATCCGCGACGGCCGCATCACCTTCGTGGGTCCGGCCGCCGACCGGATGTTCTCGGCGGACCATCAGGTCGTGACCGCCGCGGTCGTCACCCCGGGCCTGATCGACGCGCGTGCGACGGTGGGCCTTTCCGGCCTCCTGAACCAGCCGCACGACCAGGATATGCTGGAGCGCTCGGCCCCGGTGCAGCCGGAGCTACGGGCGATCGATGCCTACAATGGGGGCGATCCGCTGGTCACCTGGGTCCGCAGCCTCGGGGTCACCACGGTCAACACCGGCCACGCGCCGGGGACGCTGGTCTCCGGCCAGACGATGGTCGTGAAGACTTCCGGCGGCGCCCGGGACCGGGAGGTCCTGCAGCCGGCCGCGTTCATCACCGCCGCGCTCGGTGGGGCGGGCTTGAACCGGGCAGAGGGCAAGGCGCCCGGCACCCGGGCCAAGGCGGTCGCGCTCCTGCGGGCCGAATTGATCAAGGCCCAGGAACACGTGCGGAAGCGCGGCTTGACCGATGAGACCAAGCGGCCGGCGCGGGACCTGCGGCTGGAGGCCTTGGGGCGGGCGCTGGACGGCTCCCAGCGGCTGCTGATCACCGTGCACAAGGTGCCCGACATCCTCGCGGCGCTGCGGTTGGCGCAGGAATTCAACCTGCGCCTCGTGCTGGATGGCTGCGCGGAAGCGCCGCTGGTGTTGACGGAGATCAAGGCGGCGGGCTTCCCGGTCGTCTTGCACCCGACCATGGCGCGGGCCGGGGATGACACCGAGAATCTGGCGATGGACACCGCGGCGAAGCTGGCGGCGGCCGGCATCCCCTTCGCCCTCCAGAGCGGTTACGAATCCTACGTGCCCAAGACGCGGGTCGTCCTGTTCGAGGCGGCCGTGGCCGCGGGCCGGGGCCTGGGCTTCGACCGGGCCCTGGCCAGCGTGACCCTGGAGGCGGCCCGGATTCTGGGGGTGGCGGAGCGGGTGGGCAGCGTGGAGGTGGGCAAGGACGCGGATCTGGCGCTCTTCGACGGGGATCCCTTCGAGTACACCACCCGGGTGACCGCCACCGTGATCAACGGGGAACTCTTCCGGGACGGTCCCCGCTGAATCCCACCAACGAGATTGGAAGATCCGCCGCGATTTTCTAAACCCTGCAGGTTGTGCTCTCGTGCAACCGGCTTTCCCTCGAACCTTTCCGTCCATGCCTGAATTCAGTCTCTTTCCCCTCGCCGACTACTGGTGGTTCTATGCCCTGTTCACCGTGGGCGTGCTGGGCCTCCTCGCGCTGGATCTCGGTGTGTTCCACCGGCAGGCGCACACCGTCTCGTTCAAGGAGGCCCTGGGCTGGTCGATCGTCTGGTGCATTCTCGCGCTGATCTTCTGCTTTGGCCTCTGGAGGTATGCCGAATGGAAGCTACCGCAGGATCCGCGGCTGCTGGCCCTGGGGATGACGGCGGAGCAGGCGACGGGACTGGCGCGGCAGACGGCGCTCGAATTCCTGACCGGCTATGTCGTCGAGCTGTCCCTGTCGGTGGACAATATTTTCGTCTTCGTGGTGGTGTTCACCTTTTTCGGCATCCCGCCGCAGTACCAGCACCGGGTGCTGTTCTTCGGGATCCTGGGGGCGCTGGTCTTCCGGGTGATCTTCATCTCGCTCGGTGCGGTGCTGATGAAGTTCCACTGGGTGATCTGGGTGTTCGGCGGCTTCCTGATCCTGACCGGCCTGAAGATCCTGTTCGCGCCGGAGAAGCCGATGGACCCCGAGAAGAATCCGCTCCTGCGGCTCCTGCGGCGGTTCGTGCCGATCACGCCCCGTTTCGATGGCCAGAAGTTCCTGGTGATGGAGAACGGGGTGCGGCACGGCACGCCGCTGCTGGTCGCCTTGGCGGCGATCGAGTTCAGCGACATCATCTTCGCGGTGGATTCGGTGCCGGCGATCTTCGCCATCACCAAGGAGCCGCTGGTGGTGTTCACCTCGAACATCTTCGCCATTCTGGGGCTGCGCTCGATGTTCTTCCTGCTGGCCGGGGTGGTGCACAAGTTCCGCTACCTGAAGTACGGCCTGGGCATCGTCCTGATCTTCGTCGGCCTGAAGATGTCGTGGCTGAACGAGCTTTATGGCGGCAAGTTCCCGATCACCTGGTCGCTGGGGATCATCGCCGGCGTCCTCGGCGCCTCGGTCGCCATCTCGCTCCTGATCCCGCCTAAGCCGGAGCCTGAGACACCCACTGCCAAATAAGGTCGACGGCGCCGACGCCGAGAAACCCGATCGCGGTGAAAAAGGCCGTGGCCAGCGCGGCGCAGCCGTAGCCGGCCAGGATAAAGGCCCCGTCCCGCTCCAGTAGGCCGGCGGCCATCAAAATGATGGCCCACGCGGGGATGACGTTGCTGAAGGGCACCGGCAGGGGCAGCAGCAGGAAGATCGCGCAGACAATGATCGGCAGCGCGTGGAGCTGCTGCCGGCGGGGGCTGGCCGTCACCCAAGCGAGGCGGGGGCGTAACAGGCGCTCGAAGCCCAGCACGAGGCGGCGGGTGAAG
Organism: Opitutaceae bacterium; assembly: GCA_027485815.1. Taxonomy (GTDB): domain Bacteria; phylum Verrucomicrobiota; class Verrucomicrobiia; order Opitutales; family Opitutaceae; genus ER46. The sequence continues at coordinate 9,166 of JAIXQE010000187.1, read as the reverse complement.
GCGAACACCCGGCGGAACGTCGCGGGGGGAAGGCGGAGGTCGAGGAACCGGGCGGGCAGCCATGGCTTCTGCCCCAGCGCGAGGCGGATCGCGATGAGCAGGATGATGCAGCCCAGCGGGGTCGAGAGGCCCGGCAGCGGGATCGGGGTGCAGAAGGGGAGGGAAAGCAGGAGCATCAGCAAAATGAAGCCGCGCCCATGGAGCACGGTCATCACCTCGCGGAGCGTGACTTCCTCGACGTCGAATTCCCGGAGGATCAGTTCGAGTTCCTCCGAGAGCCGGCGCGGCGCCGGCGGCGGGGTCTCAGGTGCCGCGGCGGTGGCCATAGAGCTCGAGGTGGAGGCGGTGGCCGTAGCGGTAACCACGGGTCTTGCAGAGCTCGCCCAGCCAGGCGGCGTGGCGGCGCATCTGTTCCGGGGAAGTGGCCTCGGGCATCAAGAGCACCTTATGGCGGGGAATATCCCGGCGAAGGGCGGCCAGCATGGATTCCATTTCCTCGAGGTCGGCGGGCCGGGAGACGACGAACTTGAATTGGTACGGATACTGGTCGATCCAGGCGCGGACGACGTCGGGTTGCCAGCGCGTGGCCTCGTGGCGTTTGCGCCAAGCGGCGTGCTCGACCGGGTCCGGGGCGGAGTTGAGGAGTTTGGGGGAAAGCGAGGCAAGGTCGCAGGCGATGCCGGCGGGGGGAATCGTGGCGGCGGTCTCAATCGTGACATGGCGGCCGGTGGCGCGGATCCCGGCGGCGAGTTCGGCCAAGTCGCGGGCGATCATCGGTTCGCCCCCGGTGAGAACCACGTGGCGGGTGGCCGGGTAGGCGGCGACGGCCTCCAGCAGCGCGGCGACCGAGCGCGCCTCGCCCTCGGGATTCCAGGAGGCGTAGGGCGTGTCGCACCAGGCGCAGCGGAGATTGCAGCCGCTGGTGCGGATGAAGACTGAAGGGACGCCGGTCAGCTCGCCCTCGCCCTGCAGGGAATGGAAGATCTCGGAAATCAGCATCCTATGTTCGCTAGCAAAGCCACCCCGGGCGCGGAGGCGAACGCGGAGTTGGCCTCTTCAGCCGAGCATCTCCGCCAGAGAGCGGCAAAGGTGCGGGAAGGCGCTCCGCAGGGCCTTATCCTCCGTCACCAACACCGTGCCGAGGGCGGACGCGAGGGCGGCGTATTCGCAATCGTAAGCCGAGCAGCGTGAAGCGGTCGCCAGCGCCAAAACGGCCTCATCCTCCACCAGGTGTTCGCCCGCGCGGAGGCTCTGCCGCGCCAGCCGAAGGGCAGCTTCCGCTTCGGCAGCCGAGAGCCGGCCAGAACGGACATACCCGAAAAGAACGTTGCGGAACTCTGATCGCCAAAGCAGCGGCGCGGCCCACTCCGGATCGAGCACCACGAGGCGTTCAACCCGCTCGGCCTGAGGGCCGGGCAGCCAGCGGTAGGCCAGAATGTTGGTATCGACGACGATCACCGCCGGCCCGCGCGCTTGAAGCGGTCGATCTCTTCCGCAGTGGTCGTGAACTTCAGCCCCGCGCGAAAGCGCCGGCTTTCAGCGAGCAGCGCGTCGACATCCAGTCGCCGCGCCGGGGCGACCGATTCCTCCAACACCGCGAGGACTTCCTGGTTGAGGCTGCGCTTATGGCGTACCGCGCGCGCCTTGAGCTGGCGGTGCAGGCGGTCGGGGAGGGCCTTCAGGGTGATGGCTGGCATCGTGCAACCAAAATGGTGGCGGCCAAAGCACGGTCAAGCGGTGGAGGGGGCCCGAAAATGGGGTGATGCCAAGGATCATTGGTTTAACACCGGTCCACGACGCGCGTTCAACCTTCCGCGGCCTGCCCCCTTCCCTCCGGGGCTCCCGGCGATGGTTCGCGGCTTCAGCGCAGGTAGGCTTCGAGGCACGCGTCCAACTCGGCCAGTTGGGCATGGCTCAGCTCCCCGAGGGTAGCTCTGAGCCGGCTCTTGCTGATCTGCCGAATCCCGGGGATCACGGCGAAACTGCTCTGTCCCGCAAACCTGCCGACCGCCAACCGCAGCGGCCGGATCTCCGGCGGAACACTGGAAGTGGGAACCACGACGACGGTGTGGAGCACCTCGTTATGCGCGGTGCCCGAGACGATGATCCCGGGCCGCACCTTGCCCATTTCGGGCGGCTGCGTGTCGCTGAGATCCACCCACACGACCGTGCCCCGCTTCATGACTTGCGGCCTTTGGGCTCGTCGACCAGCCGGGCGGATTCCCACTGCTCCATCGCCGCGCGCTCCGCGGGGTGATCGTCGAGAAACTGCCGGTAAGCCAAAGCCGCCGCGCGATTGGCCCGCGCCCGGTGCTCTTTCTCGATCAACTCCCGCACAAACGCCGAAATGCTTTCCTCCTTCGGCTTCAGGGCCGTGACTTTCTTCACCAAATCCGACTCTAGCTTGATGGTAGTCGCGGGCATACCAATTCAGTAGTTGGCTCTCATCTTATCGTCAACCTTGGCTCCTCGAGGTCGGAGGGATACTCCACGTCGAGGAAAAGGACGCGGCCGGACGCCGCTGCCAGTGGGCGCAAGTGCGTCGATTTGCCGCCTTGAAGCGGGCCAAGGAACCGGCGCCCGGAAAGGGTGGGATAGGCAAAACGGGAGGGCCTGAGCAGGGTGGTTTGAGTGCGTACTGCCATTTGAAACCCGATTTCGTGCCATCCCCCGAGCACGAGGCGTTCCGACATCGCGCCTCCGGTCACTTCCCCGGGCCGACCACCACGACCACCAGAAACAGCAGGGTCACCCCGGCCGCCACCAGGTTGAGCACCGCCCCGGCGAGGCGATCCGGGAGAGAAGATCTCCACGTCACCACGCTGGCATAAATCAGCGTGGCCAGACAGGCCACGAGGCATCCGGCCGCGAAGTACCAGGCAAAGGTCGTACGCGGGCCCAGTATCCTGAAAACCGCCAGGATGAGTCCCAACGTCACGGCGGGAGCCCACAGAAATGAGCACGCGACCAAGCGAACTTTGCTCCGGTAGGGTTGCGCTTGCGGCAGGATAGCCACGGGGTCAGTCCGCGGATGATGGATTCTTTGGCGCTTCGGACCCCACCCGCTGAGCCCGCAGGTGCGCCAGCAGGCGCTCCGTGCCGGCCGCCATCGAGAGGCGCGGCTCATAACCCAGGTCGCGCCGCGCCGCGCCGGGATCAAACCAATGATCCTTCGCCAACTCCGCCGCCACGAACCGCGTCACCGGCGGCTCGCCCGCCAGCCTGAACGCCCGCCACCACGCCTCCGCCACCACCCCGGCCGCCCACGCCACCCCCAAGGGCACCCGGCGGGTCACCGGCGGCAACTCCAGCCCCCGCAGGAGCCCATTGATCCAATCCCACAGGACCACCGGCTCCGCGTTGGTGATGAAGTAGGCCCGGCCACCCGGATCGCGCCCGGCCGCCGTCGCCCCGCGACCCGCGGCCAGGGCCGCCTCGGCCAAGAGGTGCGCGTCCACCGCATTGTCCACGTGGACCATATCCACCCGGTTGCGGCCGGACCCGACGATCCGCAGCCGGCCCGCCCGCGCCCGCTGCAACACCCGCGGCACCAGATGCGGATCCCCCTCACCCCAGATCAGGTGCGGCCGGAGCGCCGTGGTGCGCAGCGCTGGACCATGCGCCGCGAGCACCAGCCGCTCCGCGGCCGCCTTGGTCAGGGGATAGGGACTCGGACACGCCGTCGTCAGCGGCAGGGACTCATCCGCTCCGGCCAAATCGCGCCCGTTGTACACCACGCTCGGGCTGCTCGTGTGGATCAGGCGCGCCACCCCCTGCGCGCGGCACGCGGCCACGAGCGCCTCTGTCCCCTCGACATTGGTGCGCTGGAACTCCGCCTCCGGCCCCCACACGCCCACGCGCGCCGCGACGTGGAACACCGTCTCCACCCCGGCACAGGCGGCCGCCAACCCCGCCGCATCGTGCAACGACGCCGTGACCACCGGGATGCCCAAGGCCGCCAACCCCGGATCGGGCCGCCGGGCCAGGACCCGCACGGGGCGTCCCGCGGCGCGCAGGCGCAACACCAGCCGCCGCCCGAGAAAGCCGGTGCCGCCGGTGACCAGCACCGGACCCGTCGGCGAAGCGGGCAGGGGAATGGTCATCGTTCGGTCTGCCTCCAATCCTGGTCCAATGCTCCTCCAGTCCGCCCGTGGTCCAAGGCGGCCGGCGAATACCCCCGCGCCGTGGCCGCCCAGCGGGCGAGGGCCAGGCGGTGGATCTTGGCGTTGTGGCGCACATCCACCGGGAAGCGCGGATGAAAGTAGAAGGTGCGGATCGCGGCCGTCACGGGATGCGCGGCCGCCCAGATCCGCAGTTCCGCCGCCAGGGCGTCCGCTTCCACCCCCGCCAGCCCCGCCTCGACCACGAGGGCCGGTTGCTGCGCCGGCCGCTCCCCGAGGCCAATCAGGGCACAGCGGGGCACCCGGGGATGGAGGCGGAAGACCTGTTCGCACGGCTCGGGATACAACGTGCCGCCCGCCGTCTCCACCCGCTCCACCCGCCGGCCACAGAACCACAGGCGACCCGCGGCATCGAGATAGCCGCAGTCCCCGAGGCGGTGCCAGGTGCGCCCGCCCTCCAGAATCTTCGCGTGCGCGGTCGCGTCGGGCAGCCCGTCGTAGGCGCGGGTCACGACCGGTCCCGCAGCGATGATCTCCCCGATCTCCCCGGCCGGTCGGGTGGTTACCACCGCGGCCGCGGTCAGGGGCCCTTCCGCCGGGGCGATGATGCGCACCTCGATCCCCGGCAATGGCCGCCCGACGCACGCCCCGCGCCCGGGCGCGGCCCCCAACGCCGCGACTTCCGCGTGGTCGATGGTGGTCAGGGGTAGGGCCTCCGTGGCGCCATAGGGGCTCTGCAGCCGGCCGCGGGGCAAGAAGCGCGGCGCAGCCGCCCAGAGGTCCGCCGGCACCGCGGCGCCGGCACACAGGACCCGGCGGAGACTGGGCAAGGTGACCTTGGCGTCCTCACAATGGCGCGCGATGCGGCGCCAGAGGGTCGGGGAGCCGAAGGAGTTCGTCACCTGCTCCTGCTGGATCGCCTGGACGATGCGGGCGGGGTTGAACGCGGCGGGGCGGCGCGGATCCAGCTCCGGGACGACCGTCGTCATCCCGAGGGCCGGATTGAACAGCGCGAAGATCGGGAGCAGCGGCAGGTCGATTTCACCCGGGGTGATGCCGTAGGCCTGCCGGATCAGGTCCACCTGCGCCGCGAACATCCCGTGTTCGTAGCAGACGCCCTTGGGTGCGCCGGTGGAGCCGGACGTGAACAGAATGGCCGCCAGATCCTCGGGGCGGGCCTGCCACGCCGGCCGGGGCACCGGGGGCGCCACTCCCGGGCCGGTCAGCCGCGCCGTGAGCGAACCCCGCGCGAGGATGCGGGAACCGACGGAGCGGAAGGCCCCCCGGAACAGGTGGCTGAGGAGCAGGGCCAGCGGGATCCCCACCAGGCGCCGCGGCTGCGAGCGGGCGACGCAGGCCAGGAAGGCGGCGCGGCCCATGCCGGGATCAATCACCACCGGGACAGCGCCCAGGTGGAAAAGGGCGAACACCGAAGCGATCAACGGCAGCCCGGGCGGCACCATCACCAACGTGCGGTCCCCCGGGGCGGTGCCTGCCGCCTCCAGGCGGGCCCGCCAGGCGGCGACCTCGGCACGTAGTTCGGCGAAGGAGAGCGTGAGGTAATCGATGTCGCCCGCGCGCGTACTGCCCCGCGACACCTTGAGCGCGGCGGCCTGCGGCCGGGCCTCGGCGGCCCGGTCCAGGTGTTGCACGATGTTCGCGCTGGGGGGCGTCATCCGGCCGTCGAGCCTGCGCGCGGGAGGTGACCGGGCAACATAAACGCTCGCCGTACTTTGTCGCTCAGATGTCACCCGCACGCTGCAGAAACGTAATGGTGAACCAGCACCGTGCGGAACGTGAAATCCCGCCGGCTACCCGCGCCTCTTCGGAGCGCCCTCTGCCTCACCGCGTCCGTCCTGACCCTCGCCGCCGGGGATACCGCCGGCTCCGCCGCGTGGCGCCTCCATGCCTCCCGCGCGGCGCAGGCCCTCGCCCAGGCGGGGCAGACGACCAGCGAACTTTCCGGCGGCTCGGCGGAGGTACCGGAGCTGCGGTTCAGCGATTTCTTCAGCCAGGCGGCCGGGGATCGGGGCCTCGAGCTCTCCGCTCGCCTGCGCGCGCTGGACGGCCAGCGAATCCGCATCGCCGGCTTCATGACCCGGGAACAGCAGCGGAGCGAGGGCGTGTTCCTCCTTACCCCGTGGCCGACTCAAGTTTCCAACGACGGCTTCTGCCTGATCGACGACCTGCCGCCGGCCACCCTGCACGTGCTAGCTCCGGGTCGCTCGGCCGGGGGGCGGATTCCGTACCGCCCGGGTCGGCTCATGCTGACGGGCATCCTCGAAATCGGACACGCCGTTACCCCGGACGGGCGCAATTCCTTCGCGCGCCTTCGTTTGGAGGAGGATCCCGCCGCTCCGGCCTCCGCGGCCGCCTCCCCCTGACAGAACTTACTTTCCTCCGATGAACCAACCCAGCCTGTTTGCCCTTCGGCGCCTGCTTTGCGGCGCCACCGGGGTGTTGCTCGGTGGCCTTACGGCCCTCGACGCGGCGCCCTCCATCTCCCGCCTGACGCCCCCGAGCGGCTTGTTCTCTTTCGGCGATCCTAATCCGCCGATCATCTCGCGCTTCATCCCCAACCAGCGGTTTGACCTGCAGGCGACGGTGCGCCCGGACGCCGGCCAAACGATCGTCGGGGTGGAGTTTCTGGTGAACGGCTCGCCCGTCGGCGGCTCCGTCTCCCTCGCTGCGGCCACCGTCCCCGGCCTGCCGGCGGGCACAACGCTCGGCACGCGTCGCGCCTTCAGCGTGGCGACGCCCGGAACCCATCTGCTCACGGTCCGCGCCACTCAGAGTGACGGCGCGATCGTCACCGCCCAAGGGAATTTCGAGGTCGTGGCCCTCCCGGGCGCCGCCAACCTCGCCAAGGCGCGCAACGTGATCTTCCTCATCGGCGATGGCATGGGCATCGCCCACCGCACGGCCGCCCGCATCATGCTGAACGGCGTCTCTCAGGGGAAGTCCCTGGCCCCGCTGGCGATGGACCAGTTTCCCGTCACCGGCCTGCTCCAGACGGCCTCCCTGAACTCCATCGTCACCGATTCGTCCCCGGGTGCCGCCATTTATGCGAACGGCAATAAGGCCAATAACAACCAGCAGGGGGTGTTCCCGGATGACACCACGGACAATTTCGACAATCCCCGCGTTGAACTCATCGGTGAGTACCTTGCGCGGACCATGGGCAAGTCCCTCGGCATCGTGACGACGTCCGATGTCTTTGATGCGACCCCCGGCGCCTTCGGCACCCATACCGCCAACCGCGGCGCAGGCACGGGCATCTGCGACCAGTACCTTGACGAGACCGCCAGCCGCGGCGGGCTGCGCGTCCTCCTCGGCGGTGGCCGCAAGTGGTTCCTGCCCAACACGACCCCTGGTTCGGCGCGCAGCGCAGCCAACGACTACGTTCTACCGGCAGAGCTCGCGACCGGTTGGGGCGTGCCCCGGGGTGCCTCGGATCCGGCGCGAGACCTCCTGGCGGATTTCCAGGCGGCCGGCTTCACCTACACGGCCAATGCCACCCAGCTCCGCGCCCTCCCGGCGAACACCGACCGCCTGCTCGGCCTCTACAGCCTCTCCAACATGAACGTGGCGCTCGACAAGATCGCCAAGCGGCGCGGCCAGAGCACGGTGGTCGACGACTACGGCTTCCCGGACCAGCCGATGCTGGACGAGATGACCTCGGCCGCGCTGCAGGTCCTCAGCCGCAATCCCAATGGCTTCGTTCTGATGGTCGAGGCCGCTTCCATCGACAAGCAGGCCCACAACATGGACACGGAGCGCTGGATCCTCGACACGATCGAGTTCGACCGCGCGATCGAACGCGTCCGCCAGTTCGTGATCCGCAATCCGGATACCCTTGCGCTCATCACCGCCGACCACGAGTGCGCCGGGGTGAACATCATCGGCGCTTCGACCGTGACCGACGCCAGCCTCCGGCAGCGGGCCGCCGCCAACGGTGGCGCGGCGCAGCTCCGCGACAGCGTGGTCGGGGTCTATGAGGCGGCTGGCTTCCCTTATTACAAGATCATGGCCGACGGGTATCCGGAGAGCACGGACGTCGACCGCCGGATGCTGATCGGCTATGCCGGCAACTCGGACCGCAACGAGGACTGGCTGACCAACGACCGGCCGATCCGTGATTCCCAGCAGCCTTTCAACGGTCAGGCGCCTCTGAACACCTATCCGTCCGATCCGCTGGCCCGGGATACGACGGGTGGATTCCGCATCACCGGCCAGGTTCCCGGCTCGAGCGCGGTGCATACGGCCTCCGATATTCCCCTCTCCGCGATGGGAGCCGGGGCGGGCTTGTTCACGGGCAGCATGGACAATACCGATGTTTTCTTCCGCGCGATGCAGGCCGTGCTGACCGGCGCGCCGATCGCCGTCGAGGCGCCTGGCGTCGGCCAGCGCACCGCCAGCGACCGCCTGACCAACCTGTCGAGCCGCGCCTTCGTGGGTGGCAACGATGCTCAGCTGATCGGGGGCTTTGTGGTCACCGGCTCGCGCCCCCGCCAGTTGCTGATCCGCGCCGTCGGGCCGGGCCTGGCTGGGTTCGGCGTCACCAATGCCTTGGCTGATCCCCTCCTCACGGTGGTCAATGCGGCCGGCACACCGGTGGCGGCGAATGACTCCTGGTCGACGGACGCCGGCGCGGCCGCGGTCCAGAACGCGATGGCGCAAGTTGGCGCCTTCGCCTTGGCGGTCGGTAGCCGCGATGCCGCCCTCGTGGCGACCCTTAGCCCGGGACAATATAGCGCGCGGGTGACGGGAGTGGGTGGAGCCACCGGCACCGCCCTGCTCGAAGTCTACGAGTTGCCCTGAGTTGGACCGTTGAAAACGCAGCGCCGCCCGAAGTTTCGGGCGGCGCTGCTGCTTTTCGGACGCCCGGACCGCTGCCTGCGGACCGGGGCGGGGCAATCGCGGATCGGCTGGCGAAGCGATGGGTTTGGTGTAGCCGGGGCGCGTCGCCCCGGTCCGCACCAACGGATCTGATGCTCCTCCTTCGCCGCCGGCAGAGCGGCCCCGCCTCAATAATCGTTGAACGT
>JAIXQE010000047.1 GCA_027485815.1 Opitutaceae bacterium | reverse complement strand
GCGGCGTTGGCCTGCTCGGGCGTGGCGTCGCGGCCGACCTTGCCGGTGATCACCTTGCCGGCGGCGTCGCGCGGGATGTGGCCCGCGAGGAAGACGAGGTTGCCCGAGCGCACGGCGGGCACGTAGTTCGCGATGGGTGGGCTCACCTGGGGCAGGGAAAGACCCCGCGCGGCGAGGCGGGCCTCGGGGGTGTCGGCGCCGGCCGCCCCGGCGGGCACGGCGGGCAGGGCGGCGGCGAGGGTCAGGGTGAACAGGAGACGGGGGAGGGGACGCATCGCCGGAAGATGGGACAATGACCGGGAACGCACGATTCTTTTTTGCCGCCGCGCTGGCGGTGGCCGCCTCGCTCGCCGGACGGGCGGCGGAGGCGCCCCGCCACGACCTGCACCTGCTCGTCAACCTGAGCGGTCCCGGCGCCGGGATCATCGGCCGCGCTGGCGCGGCCCGCAGCGGCCTCTACCGCTCGGCGGACCGGGCCACGTTCGAGCACGTCGGCCCCCACCATATCCGGATGTTCCACCTCACCCACGATCCGCGGGATGCGCGGGTCGTGTACATCGCGGCGCTCGACGGTCTCCTCCGCTCCCCGGACCGGGGCCGCACCTGGCGGATCACCACCAGCTGGGACATGACCGAGGGCAAGGCGGTGGCCTTCGATCCGGCGGAGCCGGCGCACCTTTACCTCGCCCTGCCGGACGGCATCGCCTTCTCCCCCGACGGCGGCGGCACGTGGGAGCGGCGCCAGGCGGGCATCACGCGCGCCTACACCAACGCGCTGGTGGTGGACCGCACGCGTCCTGGCCGCGTCCTCGCCGGGTGCGAGCTGGGGATCCATCTCTCCGAGGACGCCGCGCGCACCTGGCGCCGGGTCCACTCCACCGCCAAGGTGACCTACGATCTCCGCCAGTCGCCGCACGATCCCCGTGCCTTCGTGGCCGCGACCTCCGCCGACGGCCTGCTCGCCTCGGCGGACGGCGGGGAAACGTGGCGCGAGTTGCCGGGCATCGGGCGGGGGCGGACGCTGCACAACATCGTTTACGATCCGGCGGTCCCGGGGCGTTTGGTCCTCTGCGGCTGGGGCGTCGGCGTACAGGTATCGGAGGACGGTGGCGCGACTTGGGCGGACCGTTCCGCCGGCCTGCCGCGGCGGGAAGTGTGGAGCGTGGCGGTCGATCCGGATCTCCCGGGGCGACTCTATGCGGCGCCGTTCCAGGAGGATGTCTACGCCTCGGATGATCTGGGCCGCACGTGGCGGCCGCTGTCCTTCGGCAAGGCGACGGTCTTCGCCTTCGGTTTCCTGCCCCGTCCCGCCCCATGAAACGCGCCCCCTCGGTCCTGATCCTGCTGGCCGTCCTGACTGCGTGGCCGGGCGTCGGGGCGGCCCAGCCGGCGCACACGGGGCCGATGCCTTCCGGGCGGCCCGAGCCCGAGGCGTTCCGCCGGCGCGAGGCGTACCTCGCGCGGCGTGACGAGGCGGTGCGGTGGCGCGCGGCGCAGACGCCGCTGGCCTCCGCCGGACTCGCCGACCTCGCGGCCCGCCTGGCCCTGCGGCAGGACGCGGCAGGCGTTTCCGCGCGGCTGATCGAGGTGCTGCGTACGCCGTCGGGCGACATGTTCTGGATGTTCCCCGCCACGTGCATCGCGTACCTCGGTCGCGACCAGCTCACGCCGGAGGCGCAGGCGGCGCTGCGCGAGGCGTGGCGCACCTACCACCCGCTGCGCGGGGACACCGAGAACCACTGGGTGATGTACTATTCCTCGATGCTGCTGATGGCCCAGCTGTGGCCCGGCGAGGCGGGGGACCGGTGGTTCAACGGCAAGAGTTCCGCGGAGATCGAGGCCGAGGCGCGCGCGTGGCTCCGGCACTGGATGGACCTCGCCACCACCATCGGCCAGGGCGAGTACGACTGCACCCATTACATCGGCGAGTACCTGATCCCGATGCTGTACCTGAGCGTCTGGGCGCACGACCCCGAGCTGCGGCAGCGCGGGCGGATGATGCTCGATTACATCCTGGCCGACTTCGCGGTCGACTCCCTGCAGGGGATGTACGTCGGGGCCCACGCCCGCACGGACGACAAGACGGTGATCGAGCGGTGGAACGGCCTGTCCTCGTTCTTCGCGTGGCTCTGTTTCGGCAACACCGTGCCGCCCGTGGGCTACGGCGGCTGGGGGATGTTCTTCGCGGTGGTCGCCGAGCACTACGAGGTTCCCGAGGTGATCCACCGGATCGCCACCGACCGCGCCGGGCCCTACCTGCACCGGGAGCGCAAGCGCACCCGCCACCGCTGGCGCCACAGCGACGTGCGCAACGCCCCGGTCTATAAGACGACCTGGGTCGGGCCCGACTACGCCATCGGCTCCGACCAGGGCGGGCTGCTGCAGCCGATCCAGCAGCACTCGTGGGGCCTCACCTGGGCCGTGCCGGATCCGCGCGGCGTGCACAACACGATCTTCGCCAACCAGCCGTTCTACGGCGCGGAGGAGCTGATGATGTACTTCACCGAGATGCCGGACTGGATGCCCGCCTCGGTGACGTTCCAGGGTAAGCGCACCTACACCAGCGAGGCGAAGCTCCTCGGGGGGTCGCCCTACGAGCAGGTCTTCCAGCAGGACGACACGGTGATCGCGCTGCACCGCATCGCGCCGGACGCGCCCTTCGTCCAGATCAACGGCTTCTTCTCGAAGGATCTGGTCCGCGCCGAGGAGGACCCTTCCGGCTGGATCTTCGCCCAGGGCGGTCGCGCCTACGTGGCCTTCCGGCCGCTCGCGCCCTACGAGTGGCTGCCCCTCGAGGGCGGAGGCCGGCGCCTGCGGTCCCCGCACGCGCGCAACGGCGTCATCCTGCAGCCGGCCTCCGTCGCGGATTTTCCCTCGTGGGAGGCCTTCCAGGCGGCGGTGCGCGCGCTGCCGCTCGAGGTCCGCCTCGACCCCGTCCCGCGGGTCGCGTTCACCACCCTCCGCGGCCGCCGGGTCGAATGCGCCTACGGCGAGGCGCCCCGCGTCGACGGGCGGGTCATCGATCACGCCGCGGAGTGGAAGCTGTTCGCGGGTCCTTATCTCAACGCGGAAGTCGGCAGCCGCCGGCTCGAGCTCACCCACGGCCGGCTGACCCGCACCCTCGACTTCAACACGCTCACGATCACCGATGCGGTCCGTCCCTGAAACCGCCCGCCGGGCCGCGCTCACGCTGGTCGTGGGCGCCGCCGCCCTCGTAGCCGCCGCCGCGCGGCCCGCCCCGACCCCGGCCGCCGCCGCCCATGCCTTCCTGGAGCAGCTGGCCGACGAGGTCGGTCCGCGTCTCACCGGCAGCGCGGGCAACGCGGCCGCGCTCGACCGCCTCGAGGCCGAGTTGCGCGCGCTGGGGCTGGCGCCGGAGCGGCAACCGTTCACCGCGCCGGGATGGATCCGCGGCGACGACGAGGTCGAGGTGCTCGCGCCCTTCGCGCGGCGCCTGCGCGTCGCCGCGCTGGGCTTTTCCCAGGCGCATCCGGCGTTCACGGGCGAGCTGGTGGACATCGGCCTCGGCCGACCCGGCGATTACCCGCCGGGGGAACTGCGCGGGCGCGTGGGCCTGCTGGCCTCCGGCTCGCCGCTGCCCGCCGCGGATTACGTCGGCGCGGCGGTGGCCCGCGGGCTGGCGGCCATCCTGTTCATCAACCGCGAGGGCGGGGGCCAGTTGCTCGCGCGTACCGGCTCGCCCGCGGGGCAGCCCCTGCCGCTGCCGGTGTACTCCGTGGCGCAGGAGGAGGGGCGTTGGCTCGGTCGCCTCGCGGCGCGCGGGGTCCCGGTGCGCCTGCGCGTGGAGACCCGTTCCCGCTGCGTCGCGGTCGAGACCGCCAACCTGCGCGTCCTCCTGCCCGGCCGCGCGCCCTCGCGGGTGATCGTCGGCGCGCACCTCGACAGCTGGGACCTCGGCCAAGGCGCCCTGGACAACGGGATCGGGCTCGCGCAGCTGCTCGCCCTCGCCCGCGCGCTCGCCGGCGCGCCGCGCCACCACGCGGTGGAGCTCATCTGGTTCAACGGCGAGGAGCAGGGCCTGCAGGGCTCGCGCCACGCCGCCCGCCTGCTCGGCGCGACGCCAGTGGTGGCGATGCTCAACCTCGACATGATCGGCGTCCCCGTCGCGGTGAACGCGTTGGGCGACGACGCGCTGGTGCCGTTCCTTGAGCGCTGGCACGCCGCCCGCCCCGCGGAGCGTCGGCTGCCCAAGGGCGTCGAGAACACCAACTGGATCGGCAGCGACCACACGCCCTACCAGCTTGCCGGCGTCCGCGCCCTCACCTTCAACGCGCCCCTCCCGCGCGAGGCGGCGCGGCACTACCACGACCTCGCGGACACCGTCGACAAGGTGACCCCGCAGCTGCTCGAGGAGTCGACTGCCGTGATCCTCGACCTGGTGCGCGCGCTGGCGGACGAGCCCGGGCTCGAGGTGGCGCGGCGCCCGGCGGCGGAGACGGATGCTCTGTTCACCCGGTTCGGCCTCGACGGCCGGCTCCGCGCCTTCGGGCTGCGGTGAGCGCTTTGACTCCCCCGCGATTGCCGCCAAGCTCCCGCGGTTCCCCGTCCACCATGCGCTCCCTTCCCCTCCTGCTGGCCACCCTCCTCCTGCCGATGACGTCCCCGCTTTCCGCCGCCGCCGCTCCGCAACTCGCCTCGCTCGTCGTCGGGGGCGGTTGCTTCTGGTGCACCGAGGCCGCCTATGAGCTGCTGCCGGGGGTGAAGAGCGTCGTGAGCGGCTACGCCGGCGGCCACGTGCCGAATCCGACCTACGAGCAGATCTCGACGAAGAAGACCGGCCACGCGGAGGTCATCCGCATCGACTACGACCCGGCCGTGGTCTCGCTGGAGCGGCTGCTGGACTACTTCTGGCAGGTGCACAACCCGACCCAGGTCGGCGGCCAGGGTAACGACATCGGCCCGCAGTACCGCTCCGTCATCCTTTACGCTGACGCCGCCCAGAAGGAGGCCGCGGAGCGCTCGCGGGCCCGGGCGGCCGCCACGTTCCGCGACCCGATCACCACCGAGATCGCCGCGCTGGAGCGCTTCTGGGAGGCGGAGGCCTACCATCAGGATTATTTCCGCCGGAATCCGAACGCGGGTTACTGCGCCTACGTGATCGCGCCGAAGGTGAAGAAGCTGAGCGAGCAGTTGTCCAAGGAGAAGCAGCCCTGAGCCGGGCCTCCGCCACCGCCCCGCGGGTCACGGTGCTTCTGCCGGCCCGCGACGCGGCCGCGACCCTGCCCCGCGCCGTCGCGAGCATCCGCGCCCAGACCTTTTCCGACTGGGAACTGTTGGTGGTGGACGATGGTTCCGCCGATGGCACGGCGGAACTGCTCAAGGGGCTCGCCCGCGCTGAGCCGCGGCTCCGGGTGCTGCGGAGACCGCGCGAAGGGCTGGTTGCCGCGCTCAACGCCGGCCTTTCCGCGGCGCGCGGGGATCTCATCGCGCGGATGGACGCGGACGACGAGGCGCTGCCGGAGCGGTTCGCGGCGCAGGTGGCCTGGCTCGATGGGCCCGCCGGCCGGGAATGCGGGCTCGTGAGTTGCCTGGTGGAACACGTGGGCGACGCGGCCGCGCAGGCGGGCTACGCGCGGCATGTGTCATGGCTCAATGGTCTGCTCACCCCGGAGGCGATGGCGGTGCGCCGCTTCATCGATGCTCCGGTCGCCCACCCGAGCGTGCTGTTCCGGCGCGAGGTCGTCGCCCGGCATGGCGGGTATCGTGCCGGGGACTTTCCGGAGGATCACGAGCTATGGCTTCGGTGGATGGACGCGGGGGTGGCTTTCGGGAAGGTGCCGGGGGTGCTCCTGCGGTGGCATGATCCGCCGGACCGACTCTCGCGGAGCGACCCGCGGTACGCGTCGGAGGCCTTCTTCCGGCTCAAGGCCGAA
Source organism: Opitutaceae bacterium (assembly GCA_027485815.1). Taxonomy (GTDB): domain Bacteria; phylum Verrucomicrobiota; class Verrucomicrobiia; order Opitutales; family Opitutaceae; genus ER46. Next base: position 33,204 of record JAIXQE010000047.1, on the reverse strand, counting down.
TGGATCGCGCGCTGGCTCCGGGCGCGTCCCGCCCTCGCGGCGCGGCCGCTGCTGGTCTGGGGCGCCGGGCGTCCCACCCGGTTGCGCGCGGCGGCGCTCACCGCGCACGGACTCCGCATTGCGGCGTACGTGGACGTCGATCCGGCCAAGGTCACGCCGGCGCTGGGCGGGTCCGGGCCGGCCGTCCTCGCTCCCGCCGCGCTGCCGCCAGCCGGGGAGGCGTTCGTGCTTGCCTACGTTTCCTCGCCGGGCGCGCGCGACCTGATCGCGGCCGACCTCATGGCCCGCGGCTGGGTGGAGGGCCGCGACTTCCTGCTGTGCGCGTGAAGGGGAGAAGGCCCGTTCAGCGGAGCTCGCGGAGCAGGAAGGTGTAGGCCAGCGCCTGCATCCGCGCGAGCTGCCGGTTGTCCGCGGCGCCGCCGTGACCGCCCTCGAGGTTCTCGTAGTACAATGCCGGGTGGCCCTGCTCGAGCAGCCGCGCGGCCATCTTGCGGGCGTGACCCGGATGCACGCGGTCGTCGCGGGTCGAGGTCGTGAGCAGCATCCGGGGGTAGGTCACCCCGGCGCGCACGTTGTGGTAGGGCGAGTAGCGGGCGAGGTGGGCCCAGTCGGCCGGTTCGTCCGGGTTGCCGTATTCGGCCATCCAGGACGCGCCGGCGAGCAGGCGGTGGTAGCGCCGCATGTCGAGCAGGGGCACCTGGCAGACGACGGCGCGGAACAGGTCGGGGCGCTGCACCATCACCGCCCCGACGAGGAGCCCGCCGTTGCTGCCGCCCTGGATGCCGAGGTGACGCGGCGAGGTGATCTTGCGGCGCACGAGGTCCTCGGCGACCGCGATGAAGTCGTCGTACGCCTTCTGCCGGTTTGCCTTCAGCGCCGCCTGGTGCCACGCGGGCCCGAACTCGCCGCCGCCCCGCAGGTTGGCGAGCACGTACACGCCGCCCTGCTCGAGCCAGGCCGCGCCCATCCCCGCGCGGTGGTTCGGGGTCTGCGAGATCTGGAATCCGCCGTAACCGTAGAGCAGCGTCGGATTGCGGCCGTCCGCGGCGAGGTCCTTGCGCGCCACCTGGAAGTACGGGATGCGCGTCCCGTCGGCGGAGACGGCCTCGTGCTGCGAGAACGTGAGTGGCTCGGCGGCGAAGAACGCGGGGAGCTGCCGGAGCAACTCGGGCGCGCCCCCGCCGATTTCCCCGCGGAACAGGCTGGGCGGGGTGAGGAAGTCGTCGGCCTGCAGCCAGAAGGCGTCCGAGTCGTCGCTCTCCGCGCTCGCGGTCGCGTGGCCGAAGTCCGCGCCGGCGAGCGGGGTGCGGTCCCAGCCGCCGTCCGGCCGGGGCTTAGCGACGAGGATCCGGCTCCGCACGTTGGCGAGGGTGTTGATCAGAATGTGACCCCGGGTTGCGCTGTAGCCGGCGAGGGCCTCGCGCGGGCCGGGCGCGAAGAGGACCGCGAAGTCCCGGTCGCCGGCGAGAAATCGCGTCCACGGCAGCGCGAGGAGCGCCCCGGCCGGGAGGGTGCGTCCGCCGGCGGTCCATTCCTTGCGCAGCGTGAGGAGCAGGTGCTCGCGCCAGGTGCCGAGGCGGGCGTCCGCCGGCAGGTCGAGCCGCTCGAACTTCCCGTTGCGCCCCAGGAAGTGCTCCGTGGTGAAGAAGGTGGTGCCGCGCCGCGCGAACTCGCGCCGGAACCCGGGTTCGACCGTGGTGTAGACCGACGCGCTCACGTCGGTGGCCTGGCCTTCGAAGACCAGCGTGGCCGCGGTCAGCGGCGTGCCGCGGCGCCACAGGCGGGACTGCCGGGCGTAGCCCGAATCGGTCAGGCTGCCGGGCCCGAAGTCGGTCCCGACGTAGAGGTGGTCGCGGTCCCGCCACGCGACCTGCGTCTTCGCCTCGGGCAGGCGGAAGCCGTCGGCCACGAAGGCCTTCGCCCCCGGGTCGAATTCCCGCACCACGACCGCGTCGGCTCCGCCGCGCGAGAGGCTGATCAGGCAGCGGTCGAGGTCCGGCTCGAGCCAGTTGGACCCCTTCCAGACCCAGTTTTCGCCCTCCGCGCGGCCGAGGGCGTCGAGGTCGAGCACGGTTTCCCACGCGGGCTCCGGCTTGCGGTATTCCGCCAGGGTGGTCCGCCGCCAGAGCCCGCGCGGGTGAGCGGCGTCCTGCCAGAAGTTGTAGAAGTGGTCGCCGCGGCGGGAGACGTAGGGGATGCGCGCGCGGGAATCGAGGATGGCGAGGAGCCGGTCGCGCAGCGGGGCGAATTCCGCGGCCGCCTCCAGTTCGCCGAGGGAGTGGGCGTTGCGTTCCCGGACCCAGGCGAGGGCGCGTTCCCCCTGGACCTCCTCCAACCAGAGGTGCGGATCATCCGGCGACGGGGCCGCGGCGGCGGGCAGGAGGGGCAGCACGAGGGGGGTGATGCGGCGCAAGAGGGCGGAAGGGGCGCGGAGCATCGGTGGAGCGTGCGCGGGTGGGCGCGAAAGCCAAGCGCGGGGCGCGGCTCACTTCGTGGTCATCACCACGGTGCCGTTCCAGTCGGGTCCGGGCGGCTGGGCGGCGAACGCGCGGCACTGCCGCACGAGGCGGGCGGCCGGCTCGTCCCCGGGGTGCGCAGCCAGCCACGCGCTGAAGGCGGGTTCGGCCCCCGAGAAATCCCGCGCGAGGTACCTTGCGAAGGCCGCGTTCCAGGCCGCCGCCGCCGCGGCCTGCGCCGGGGCGGCGCTCCCCGCGGCCAGCGGCTCGTGGATCCGCACGCCCTCACGCTTGCCCTTGACCGCGACGCACCCGAGCAGGCGGGTGACCACCGCCGGACCAGCCGCGCGCGCCGTCGCCTCGCTGCACAGCACCGTCGTGCCGACGTGCTGGTTCAGCCCCTCGAGGCGGCTGGCGAGGTTCACGGTGTCCCCCATCACGGTGTAGTTCAGCCGCTGCGCGTAGCCGAAGTTGCCGACCATCACCTCGCCGGTGGCGAGCCCGATGCGGGTGTGGATGGGCGGGCGGCCGCGGCGCTCCCGGTCCGCGTTGAGCTCCGCCAGCCGCGCGCGCAGGAGCAGCGCGGTGCGCAGCGCGGCGGCGGCGTGGTCCGGCCGTGCCGCGGGCGCGCCCCAGAAGGCCATCACGGCGTCGCCGATGTACTTGTCCACCGTGCCGCCCGACTCGAGGATCGTGCTGGTCATCAGGTCGAAGTAACCGGCGAGGTCCGCGGCGAGGCCCTCGGGCGTGGTGCTCTCAGCGAGGGTGGTGAAGCCCGCGATGTCGGAGAAGAACACGGTGAGCTCCGCCCGCCGGGCACCCAGCTCCGCCTCCTGCCCCTCGCGGATCAGCTCCCGCACCAGGTCAGTGGGCACGTATTTGCGGAAGGAACGCAGGCCGGCCTTCATCCCCAGGACCGCGTCCCGCATCCGCGCGATCTCGCGGAAGCGCGACTCCAGCCGGAGGTCGCCCTCGAGGTCGAGCTGCCGCACCCGCGCCATGTCCGCCTCGAGGATCCGCAGCGGGCGCACGATGCGGCCGGACAACCACAGGCCGGTCAGCGCCACCGGCACGGTCACCAGCGCCGCCAGCGCGAGGAGCACCCGCAGCGCCGCGCTCTCCTTCGCGGCGATCGCGGCCGCCGGCAGGTCCACGCCGACGATCGCCTCGAGGCGCCCGTCGCACGCGCGGACGGGGCTGTAGGCGGACAGCCAGGTGCCCCACTCATCCGTGTAGAACTCCGGTTCGACCACCGCGCGCGTGGGCCGCGCGAACGCCTCGCGGAGGCGCGGGGTGACGCTCTTCACCGGATCGCCGATCCGGCTGCCGTCGGGTCCGTCGCTCGCGTCGATCCAGAAGGCGTAGCGGTCGGGCGCGGTCTGGCGCACGGTGTAGACGAAGCGGAGGTCGGGGGCGCCGGCGCGCACGTCCTGCAGGCGGCGGCGGAGCTCCCGCACCGCGGGGGAGCCCTCGTCGGCCGGGCCGGTCACCCGGGCGTGGAGTTCACCGTCGACCGCCAGGGCGGCCAAGGCCGCGAGGTCGGCGATGCGTGCGCGCAGGTCCTCGCGCATCACCTCGCGCATCCGCTGCAACAGCACGGAACAGAGGACCGCCGCGGTCGCGAGGACGAGGACGACGAACGCGGTCGCGAGGCCGACGCGCAGGCTCACGAGGCGGCGGGGGGCGGGGGCGGTCGACCGGTCCATCGTCGAGTCCGTAGGTCAAAGCCGATCCTGGCGCAAGGGCGGTCCCGCGCGTGGCCGCCGGTGAAAAAGCCTCGCCCGGGCCGGACCCCAGGCCAGCATCCGAGGCCCCCACCCCCTTTTTCGGATGAATCCCATCGACCGCCGCACCGCCCTCAAGCTTACCCTCGCCGGCGCCGGCTCCCTCGCCCTGCGCCCCGCCGCGCTCGGCGCCGCCGCCGCGGACGCCTCCCTGCCGTTCGGCGCCGAGTTCCCCAACCTCGATTCCCTCGCCACCGGCGAGTGGTGGAAGCGGACGCCCGCCGCCCCTGGCAAGGCGAAGGGCAAGGGGCAGGGCCAGCCGCCGCCCCCGCCGATGGACGTGCCGCGCGACCAGGTCGTCGCGTTCGCCCTCTACACCGTCCACCGCGGGGTGCTGAAGCTCACCGCCCAGCTTTACCCGCTGAAGCCCGGCGAGGAACGCGTCGCCCGACTCGAGGTGCAGCGCGCGGGCGCGTGGGTCGAGTTGGCCCGCTCCGAGGTGCTTTACCCCGGCTGGGACGCGCACTTCCGGGTGGAAAAGTGGGACTCCACCCGCGACGCGCCCTACCGGGTGCGCCATGGCGCGCAGGCGGTGTTCGAGGGCCTCATCCGCCGCGACCCGGTGGAAAAGGACGAGATCGTCGTCGCCAATATGTCGTGCAACTCGAGCCGCACCACCGGCCAGCGGCCCGAGATCATCGACACCCTGCGGGCGCAGAACCCCGACCTGCTTTTCTTCGCCGGCGACCAGACCTACCGGCACACCGAGCACACCGCGGGCTGGATCGAGTTCGGCCTCCAGTTCCGCGATGTGATGCGGGACCGTCCGACCGTCACCATCCCGGACGACCACGACGTCGGCCACGGCAACCTCTGGGGCGAGAACGGCAAGCGCTCGACCATCCAGGGTGACGCGGACGGCGGCTACCGCTACCCGGTCGCCTACGTGAATCAGGTGCAGCGCCAGCAGACGTGGCACCTGCCAGATCCCGCGGATCCCGCGCCGGTCGACCGCGGCATCACGGTCTACTTCACCCGGCTCACCCTCGGCGGGGTGGATTTCGCGATCCTCGAGGACCGCAAGTTCAAGAGCGGTCCCGCCGGCAAGATTCCGCAGATGGGTCCGCGCCCGGACCACATCAACGACCCGAGCTACGACCCCAAGACCATCGACCTGCCGGGCCTGGAACTCCTGGGCTCGCGGCAGGAGGCGTTCCTCCGCGGTTGGACGCAGGATTGGACCGGCGCGCGGATGAAGGCCGTGCTCTCCGCCACTGCGTTCTGCGGCGCGGTCCACATGCACGGCGGCCGCCAGTCGCGGCTGCTCGCCGACCTCGATTGCAACGGCTGGCCCCAGACCAAGCGCAACTTCGCGCTCGCGGAGATCCGCCGCGCGTGGGCCGTGCACCTGTGCGGCGACCAGCACCTCGCGGTGGTCGTCAAGAACGGCATTTCCGAGCATGGCGACGGCCCCTACGGCTTCACCGGCCCGGCCCTCGTGAACACGATCTACGGCCGCTGGTGGCATCCGCTCGACGAGAAGGCCGGCCCGAACCCGGTGCCCGGCAGCCCGCTGCCCTGGACCGGCGACTACAAGGATGGTTTGGGCAACCGCATCTCGATGCTCGCCTACGCCAACCCCGTCGACGTCACCGACGAGCGCCAGCGCGGCGACGGCCACGGCCTCGCGCGCTTCCGGAAGGCGAAACGCACCATCACCTTCGAGTGCTGGCCGCGCTTCGTGGACCTGCGCCAGGGCGACGCGGCCCAATACCCGGGCTGGCCGCTCACCGTCGCGATGGACGCCAACGACGGCCGCAAAGTCCACGCCCGGCTGCCGGCCGTGCGGCTGGACGGCGTGGCCGAGCCGGTCGTGCAGGTCATCCACGAGGAGAGCGGCGAGATCCTCTACACCGTGCGGTCGGTGGAGGCGAGTTTCACACCCCGCGTTTACGCGCCCGGCACCTACACGATCAAGGCGGGCCGCGACCGACCGGACACCGTCGTGGCGCGCGGCGTGCGCGCGACCTGAGTCGCCCGCCGTCCTTGCCGCCCGCGGGGTCAGCCGGTCTCGTGCCGGAGGATCCCGAGCGCGCACGTGGCGGCGGTGACGCAGCGGAGCACCAGCGGGCCGAGGGTCACGGGCACAAACCCGGCGTCCGTCGCGGCGGTCATTTCCTCCGGGGTGAAGTCACCTTCCGGGCCGATCAGCCAGAGCGCGCTCTGCGGGGGCCGGCCGTGCGCCGCACGGAAGTCGGCCAGCGCGGCGCGGAGCGGACGGGCACCGGCGTGCAGGCTGGCGATCAGCCGGAGTTCCGCCGCGGGCGGGGCGGCGAGCAGGGCCGCCAGCGGGACTGGCGCCGGCACGGCCGGGACGAACGGGTTGCCGCACTGCTTGGCCGCCTCGATCGCCGTCGAGAGCCATTTCTCGCCTTTGCGCCCGGCCCGCTCGCCCTCGAGGTGTACCTCGGTGCGCGCGGTGAGCACGGGGAGCACCGCCGCGGCGCCCAGTTCCGTGGCCTGGCGCACGATGTCCTCCATCGCGCCGCCCTTGGGGATGGCTTGGGCCAGGGTCAGGGCGCAGGGCAGGGGTGGGGCGAGCCGGGTGGCGGTGACGCGCAGCACCGCGGCGCGGCGGTCGGGGGTGGCGACGGCACAGGTCCATTCGCGGCCACGGCCGTCGAAGGCCGTGACGGGGTCCCCGGCGCGGGCGCGGTGGACGGTCACCAGATGGTGCGACTCCGCCTCGGCGAGGGTGAGCTGGGTGGTGGCGGCCGCGGCGTGCGGGCAATGGGCGCGGAGGTCGCGCACGGCGCGAGCTTCCCCGCGCCCGGCCGGGGCTCAACCGGGAATTTCGCGCTCAGTCGGCGCGCTCCAGATCGCGGAGCAGTGCCTCGAGTTGGCGGCGGCGCGGGCGCAGCCGGAAGCGCTCCTGCCACCACAGCGCCGCGAGCAGGGCACCGGCGACGAGGGGCCAGCCGAGGAAGGCGGGCCAGAGGATCTCGTCGCCGGCCTTACCCGTGGCCCGCAATTGCCGGACCACGAGTGGGAGCAGCAGCAGGGTCGCGCCGAGGAGTCCCGCCGTCACCCGCAGGCCCGCGCGGGCCGTCGCGTTTTCGTCGAGCAGCCCGCGCACCGTGTCACCGATCGCTTCGCTTGCCTGCCCGGGGCCACGCTCGTGCCGGCGCATTTGGCGCGCGAGCAGGGCAAAGCCCGTCCACGGCACCGCGAGGAAAAGCAGGGAGGCCCAGTCGCGGGCGGGATGGATCGTCGGTGTGCCCCCGCGGGGCCAGAGCGCGAGGGCCACCCGGGCGCTGAGGAGGGTCAGCGCGCCGAAGACGAGCGCGAGGAAGAGCCGCCGCGCGCGTTGGCGGCGACGCAGGTCGGCGAAGAGCCGGTCGCGGGCTGCGGCGAGGACGGCGGGAGGGGCGGTGTTGCCGGGGGAGCGCCACGCGCGCTCGAAGTCAGCGGAGTTCATGCGTCGTGTCCTGCAGCAGCTGGGTGAGGCGGTGGCGGAGGCGGGTGAGTTTCACCCCGACATGGTTTTCGGACAGGCCGTGGATCTCGGCGATGGCCGCGTAGCCCAGGCCATCGAGGTGAAGCAGCAGGAGCGAGCGGTCGACGGGTGGCAGGCGGCGGATCGCGGCGTAGATCGCGGCCAGGGCTTCCTCTTCGCCCGGGCGCGGCGGGGCGGGCGCGGGGTGCGGCTCGGCGGCCAGGCGTTCGAGTTGCCGGTGGTACGTCACGGCCCCGCGGCGCCACGTGAGCGCGGCGTTGTGGGCGACGCGGTGGATGAAGGTCGAGGGTTTGCTGGCCCCGGCGAAGGCGGGCAGGGCGCGCCAGAGGGCGAGCAGCAGTTCCTGCATCAGGTCATCCCGGTCGGCCCCCGTGGCGAATGCGTTCGCCACCCGGTGGAGGAGACCGGCGTGGTCCCGCAGCCAGGCGGCAAAGAGGGCGTGCTGTGCGGCGGGCGACATTGGGGCTCGGGGAATTAGATGCGGGCCGGGGCGTTTCCTTACAGCCGATTTGTCCTCGGGGCAGGGGATCCCGCCCGGCGCCGGCCGGGAATTTCGCGTCGACACCTCCCGGCCCGCGCCTACGGTCCGTCGATCGCTGGCCCGGATGGCGGAATTGGCAGACGCAGTGGACTCAAAATCCACCGCCCTCTAAAGGCTTGTGGGTTCGACCCCCACTCCGGGCACCAGCCTTCGCTCGCCCGCCGGGCGGACGAGCTTCGGCTGGCAGGCCGATGCCGGCGGAGGACTTGCGTCAGCCAGCCAGCGGGTGAAGGGGCGCTGCCGCGGGTGATTCAAGGGGAATGAAGCGGTGAGGAGGCTAACCTGGTCCTCCTTGGTTGCACCGAGGCTCAAGGGCACTGCGGTCCGCGGCCAAGTTCGGGTCCAGGGTGATCGTCCACCGGCAGGATGGTTCGGACTCTGATTTCGGCTCGCTGGGGATACCGTCAAGACCGTCCAGGGCGCGACGACATCACTCGGGTTCCCGGTTCCCAGGCGAGGCCCCAATCACGGAGCGCCCCCAGGATCGGCACGACCGCACGTCCCTTCTGGGTCAGACGGTAGGCGGAATGCCGGGTCCCGTCCGTCGCCGGGACCATTTCCGCCATGCCGTGCGCGACCAGTCGACTCAGGCGTTCGGACAGGATGTTGGTGGGAATCCCTTCGGGCGAGGCGGCAAACTCCTTGAACCGCTCGGCCCCGAGCATGAGGTCCCTCACGACCAGAAGGGTCCAGCGGTCTCCAAAGAGGTCCAGAGCGCAGGCAACCGGACAAGATGAACGGCGTTCGCTGGCAAACTTGACCGGGGGCTTTCGGGTCATGCTCAGAGCAAAGCCAGCGGCCAATTCGCTTGCAACCTGCAAGCCTAATACTTGTAATCTGCAAGTATGCTGCCGGCCGATACCCTGCACTTGGCGCCTCCTCAGGCCGGTTTGCCCCGCATGGAGCTCTCGATCGCCGGACCCTGCGCCCTCCACGACAGCGGCCGCAACTGGTCCGTCCTTATGACCCGGGAGCGGCTCGGGATCGGGCAGTTGGAAGTTCAGCGCGTCATCTCCGACTTGGCCGGCGGGCGGACGCCTGCGGGCCCGGCGAGTACCGCGGCCCGGTTTGCTCATCCGGGGTTCGGAACGATGGATACCCAGGGTAGGTGCGCGTGGGCTGGAGGCCACCTGCGCATCCTCGGCGCGCTGGAAGCGGCGGGAGCTGCGTAAGCCAGCCCGGTTCCTTTTCCCATGCGTTCCTGAACCAGAGCCCTATCCGATTCCATGACCAAGGCATTCACCTCTACCCTAATCGCGCTGCTTTTCGCCGGAGCAGCCATGGCGGACGGGCGAACCTCCCGCTTCGAAGTCGAAGCTGGCCTGCTCACCACGCAAAACATGGAAATCCGGGGATTCCAGCAGCCGAATGCGACTGAAGGTTGGAAGAAATCGGCTCCCGCCGCGCGACTCGAGTACTGGCTGGTCAAGCCCGGCGCATGGAACTACGGATTGATCTATCAGCCGCTCAGCCTCGATTACGCGGGAGTCTTATCGGGCGATCTGGATGTGAAGGGTAAGCGCTTCCGGATGGGTTCTCCGGCCACCCTGAACTATCAGTTTCCAACCCTGAGGTTCACGGGCAACTTCCCGATCCTCAAGGGCAAGGACGGCGACTACCTCCGGCTCGGCGCCTCCGCCCTGATCAGATATGCCAAGGTTGAATTGGTCAGCTCCGACCTCCGCTTCTCGGACACCAACCTCATCGCTCTGCCCGTACCCCACATCGAGCTACAAAAGACGTTGGGCCGCGGCTGGAGCTTGTTTTCACGGGCCGATTTTCTGCCCAGCATCGGTGGCAATACCCTCCTGGACGGCCTTTTTGACGTGTTTGCAGGCGTCCGGCGGGACCTCAGGGCAGGAGCACGCGTGGATATTGGGATTCGCTCGTTTTTCGGAGGCTATGACCCGGAGAAGCGCGATGACTACGCTAACCGCATCTTCTTCAACTCTGCGGTCATCCGCTATGCCTGGTAGCTCGCACGTTCCGCACGGGAACTTAAGGATGCGGCCGTAGGGCGGCCAACTCGAAGCCGGTGGATTGGGATATCGGCTGGTGCGGGTCGTCCCGCGGAGCGACGGCGGCTTTACAGCCGCGGGATGGGGAAACACCGTCCCGGGCATGAAGGTCACCTACTACCTCGAGGTCACTTCCTCGTGGTGCTTCTGGGCCGAGCCCGCCTGGGCGGAGTTGAAGCGCCGTTACGCCGACCGCGTCGCCTTCGACTGGCGGATCGCGAGGATGCAGCCCGGGGACTGGCCGGTTTCCCGCGCGCAATGCGAGTGGTTCTACCGCCGCAGCGGGACGATCATGCGTTCCCCGTTCATGCTCAACGCAGCGGGATATGAGCCCCCCGGGGCGGGAGAATATCCCGCCGCCAGCTACGTGGCGGAAGCCGCGCGTGACTTCGGCTTCACCGGGGACGAGATCCGCCTCGCCCTTGCCCACGCCATCGAACGCGACGGCCGGCCCGTCGGCCGCATGGAGGTAGCGGTGGAGGTCGCCGTGGCGGCCGGCGGGGGCAGGCTGGACGCCGTTTCACTGCGGGCTGGCGCCGAATCCGCCGCCGTCGCCGCGCGCCTCGAGGCGGGCACGAGCGCCTTCCTCGCCCATCAGGTCACGCAGCGCCCGGCCTTCGTCCTTGAGAGCCCGATCGGCGACAAGGCGGTATTCTCCGGGATAACAAAAATCGAACCGCTCGCGGCGACGCTCGACGCGATGCTCGCCGACAGCGCCGCTTACGCCTCCTACCGGGCGCATTTCGGGGAGCCGCCGGCAAGCTGAGGAGACGTTTGCTGCAAGAGCGGGAGATCGTTCCTCGCGCGGACTTACTCGCGCACGACGGCTGCGTCACCGCAGCCGCTGGGCCCAGAGCCGCGCCAGCGGGCCGGCCGCGAAGGCGGTGCGATCGAGGGTGAAGCACAGATGCTGCGCCTGCCCCGTCGAGAGCTGAACCGTCATCCGGCGATCGCTGGGCTCCGCCCCGACGCGGGTGATCGCGGTGCGGCTGCGGAGGTTGGTCTCACCGATGACGAAGATCACCCGTTCCACCTGTTCCAAGGCGTGACCGACCATTAGGGCCTTCATGGCGTGATTGGTCGTGCCGCCCCAATGGCGCCGCACGAGGAACGTCCATCCGACCTCCACTTCACCCGCCGCCACCCGCGCGAGATCGTAGCGGGAGGATCCGATGATCGCGCCGGACCCCGGTTCGATCGCCACCAGCATGCCCGCGCTGGCGAGGCCTTCCGCGAAGAAGGCGCGGAATACCGGCTCGCGCCAGCGGTCATGCGCGGGGTGGCCTGCCCAGATGGCCGGATCACTGGCCGCGGCGAACAGCTCCGACCAATCCTCCGGCCTCGCCGGGCGGAGCTGCACGGCCGGATGGGTGAGGGTGGGCTGGCGATCGCGCATGGCAGGTTGGGGGAGTTTGCAGGGCCCGTGGCGAACCGGGCAAGGACGGCGGGGCGAGGTTTCGCGTTGCGGTCCGCCGGCCGCGGCAACCACCGCTGGGCCTGCCCGTCCTTCAGCTCGTCGAGGCATTCGCGACCGATACCTGCGCCGCCAGCTCCCCGCGGCCAGGCCAGGATGAAGGATCGCGTCGAAGTCCGGTAGCGGCCCGGGCCGTGGCCGGGGATGGCGGAAAGGTTCGACGCTCGCGGCGCCGGTCCGTACCGGTGCGGGGATGAGTTCCCCGACCCCGACCCTGCGCCGTGATTTCCTGAGGACGCTCGCCGCCGGCTCGGCGGTGCTGGCCGGTGCCCAGCGTTCGACGGCGGCGACGCCGGCCTGGACCGTCGGCACGCTCAATCGCCCGTGGGTCAAGTGGAGTTGCGACGAGATGCTGGCCGGAGCCAAGGCGGCCGGTTACGGCGTGTTGGGCCTGCAGACCACTTCCGCCGCGGACGCCTGGGTCGCGTCGGAGTCGCGCGATTATCTCGTGGCGCTCAAGGCCAAGCTGGCCGCCAGCGGTCTCCAGGTGATCCAGGGCCGGCTGCGTTCCCGGGAGGAGGCGGCCTTTGACGTGGCCGCGGCCGATCTCCGGGCCCAGATCGACCGGGCGCGGGAGCTCGGGATCGGCACGCTGATCAACACCGGCACCGGCAAGCCGGCGCTTTACGCGGCGTGGTACCGCTGCATGGCCCACGCGGCCGCGTACGGGGCGGACCACGGGGTGAAGATCGTCACCAAGCCCCACGGGGGCGTGACGGCGACCGCCGCCGACCTCCTGCGGTGCCTGGAGCAGGTGAACCACCCGAACTTCGGCGTCTGGTACGACCCGGGCAATATCCTGCACTACACCGGGCGGGATCCGTTGGCGGAGATGGAGCCGCTGCTGCCGCACCTCACCGCCTTCACCGCGAAGGACTGCCTGGGCGAGAAACAGGAGGTGATGATCCAGTTAGGGACCGGCCGGGTGGACTTCTCGGCGCTGTTCCGGCGGCTGAAGCAGGCGGGTTTCCGCGGGCCGGTGATGGTCGAGGGCGGCGCCGTCGGGGAAACGGCGGCCGCCACGACGCGGAACGCCCGGGCGAACCGGGAGTTCCTCGAGGCGATCCTCGCGCGCGTCTAAGCGGACGCGCCGCTCAGGCGGCCGCGGACTTGGGCCGGAAGATGAAGTACGTCCCGGCCAGCAGCACCGTGTAGATGCCCAGGAGCAGCGTGAAGGCGAAGAAGCGGAACATCCCGCCCATCGCCACCAGCTGCGGATGCACGAAGTGCCCGATCGCCGCGGTGAGCACGAGGCACGCCAGCACGAGGCCGATCGCGGTCCAGCGGGCGCATTCGAGCCGGAAGAAGATCGTCGGCAGCGCGAAGAGTCCCATCGCGCCGACCAGCGCCGTCCAGAAGCCCTGGCCGGTTCCCAGCAGGACGGCGAGGCCGAGGCCGAGCGCGATCAGCACCGCGTTCCAGTCGAAGGCCTCCTGCTTCCCATCGTGCACGTGGATGGCGGTGTCGATCTTGTGGTCCTTGGTCTCGCGGATGAAGAGCCCGCCGATCACCAGGGTGATGAGCGCGATGGCGATCGGATAGATCAGGCCGGCGTAGATGGCGCCGCCGCCGAAGGCCTCGCTGGTGGCCTGGGAGGCGGCCACCGCGGTGGCGATCAGCGGCAGGAAGCCGCCGAACCAGCCGTTGCCCAGGTGGTAGGGCAGCGACATCGAGGTGTAGCGGATCTTGGTCGGGAACAGTTCCACCAAAAAGGCCGCGATCGGGCCGTAGACCATCGTCACGTAGATCACCTGCAGGAACACCAGCGCGACGAGCATCGTCAGGTTGAAGGCAGGCAGGTCCGCCCAGAGGATGGCGGTCTGACCCGGTGCGAGCAGCGGGGTGAAGTGCCGCATCGCCATGTAGATCGGGATGTACGTGAGGATCGCGAGCAGGCAGCCCGTCAGCATCACCTTCTTGCGGCCGATGCGGTCGGACAGGTGGCCGAAGACCAGGAACAGCGGCGTGCCCAGCGCGAGGGCGATGGTCAAAATCGCGTAGGCCGGGAGCCAGTGGAGCTTGAGCGTCGTCTGGAGGAACGTCAGCGCGTAGAACTGGCCCGTGTACCAGATGACGCCCTGGCCGGCGGTCGCCCCGAAGAGGGCCAGCAGCACGTAGCGCAGGTTCACCGGATTGGTGAAGCTCTCCTTCAGCGGGTTGGTCGAGGCATGGCCCTTGCTCTTGAGCTTCGCGAACAGCGGGCTCTCCTGCATCTTCATCCGGATGTAGAGGCTCAGGCCGAGCAAGATGAACGACATCAGGAACGGGATGCGCCAGCCGTAGGCCTTGAACGCCTCCTCGCCCACGATCAGCCGCGTCGCGCCGATGACGCCCATGCTCAGAAAGAAGCCGAGGGTCGCGGTGGTCTGGATGTAGGCCGTGTAGTAGCCGCGGCGATGGTCCGGCACGTGTTCGGCCACGTAGGTGGCCGCGCCGCCGTATTCGCCGCCGAGCGCGAGGCCCTGCAGCAGGCGCAGGAGCACCAAAATGATCGTCGCCCACAGACCCCACTGCTCATACGTCGGGAGGAAGCCCACGAGGGTCGTCGCCAGCCCCATCGTCGCCATCGTGACGAGGAAGGTGTACTTCCGGCCGATCAGGTCGCCTAGGTGGCCGAAGACGAGGGCGCCGAGCGGGCGCACGCCGAAGCCCGCGCCGAAGGTGGCGAGGCTCGCCAGCAGCTGCGCGGTCTCGTTGCCCGGGGGGAAGAACTTGCTGCTGAAGAAGATCGCGAGGGCCCCGTACAGGTAGAAGTCGTACCACTCGAACAAGGTGCCCAGCGATGACGCCCAGATCACGCGCCGCAGAGTCTTGGGATCAGTCGAGGGGGAGGAATCTTTCATCGGGGAGTAGGGGGGCAGGCCGCGGACGAGTGCCGCCGCGAAAGTGACGGGTACCGGAGGCCGCGGGGGCGAGTCAATCCCCCCGGTGCGCGAATTTCCCCGGGCCGCGGAGCGGCGATTAGCAAAACGACGTAAATCCATCAGCGGCGGTTTTTTAGCCTGTCGCTGAAACACGGGAGCCGGTGCGGTCGTCCCTTGTCCTGACATGTGCCGTCATCTTGCACTTGCCCTCCGGTTGCTCCTGCTGCCGCTTTCGTGCGCGGTCCTGCGGGCGCAGGAAGTGCGCGTGCGCCCGGCCCCGCGGGTGGAGATGCCGCAGCAGGTGGACAGCAACAGCCCGGCCTTCTGGCGGGACGGGCGCCTGCTGTGGTTCGGTTCGCATGGCCGCCCCTGGCTGAGCGAAGGTCCGAGCCAGTTCGGACCGTGGGCGACGAGCGAGGTCGACCTGGTGACGGCGAACGCCTGGCCGCACTGGCTGGAGTCCGTTTGGCCCGAAACCGACGACCTGCTGTGGGGCTGGTACCACACCGAGCCGGTGGGGATGTTTCCCAACTCCACGCTCACGGCGCCCAAGATCGGGGCGGTGATCTCCACCGACGGGGGCCGGACCTTGCGGGACCTCGGAATCATTTTGGATGCGGGGGATCCGCCGGACCGTTGGGCGATGAACGGGTATTTCGCGGGCGGCCATGGGGATTTCTCCGTGCTGCCGGACCGCGAACGGAAGTACTTCTATTTCTTCTTCGACAACTACGCGGGACCGGCGGCCGGGCAGGGCGTGGGCGTCGCGCGCATGGCGTGGGAAGACCGGGCCAATCCGGTGGGCAAGGTCTGGAAGTACCACGACGGCGCCTGGAATGAGGCGGGCGTGGGCGGGAAGATGACGCCGATCCTGCCGGTGACGCGGCGCTGGCAGATGCGGGACCCGGACGCGTTCTGGGGTCCTGCCGTCCACTGGAACACCGAGCTGAACCTGTACGTGATGCTCCTGAACCGTGCCCAGGGGGAGCCGGGTTGGTCGCAGGAGGGCATCTACGTGTCGTTCTCGCCGGACCTCAGCCGGCCCGAGCTTTGGACCGCGCCGCGCAAGCTCATCGACAAGGCGGAATTCCCGGGCTGGTACTTCTTTTACCCGCAGGTCATGGGGCTCGGGCCCGGGGAGACGGACCGGGAGGCGGGAGCTCGGGCGCGGCTCTACGTCGGCGGGATCTCGGAGTGGGAACTGGAGTTCGTGGCGCCGCCGCGGGCGCCGTTCAGCGTCCAGGCGGCGGCCACGGGCCCGGCGACGGGGCGGCCCGTCACGTTGAATGTCACGGCCCGGGGCACGGCGCCCTTCACTTATCAATGGTTCCGGGACGGCGCGGAGGTCCCCGGCGCCACGCGGGCGGAACTGGTGTTGCCGGCGGTCACGGCGGCGCAGGCGGGCGCCTATTGGGCGCGGGTGAGCAACGCCCTGGGCAGCACCGAGAGTTCGCGGGTGGAGGTCGCGCTGGTGCCGCCGCCGCCGCCGCCGGCGCCGATCACGAACGTCGCCGTGCGCGCGTGGCTGCCCTCGGCGGAGTCCGCCCTGACGCTCGGGGCCGTCGCGGCCGGGGAGGAGGGGAGGTCGGTTCTGGTGCGGGCGATCGGCCCCGCCCTGGCGGCCTTCGGCGTGGAGGAGGCGGCCCCGGATCCGCGGCTGGTGATGCGGGACGGCCAGGGTCTCGGGGTGGGCAGCAACGACGATTGGGCGCCGGCTTTGGCGGCGGAGTTCGCCGCGGCGGGCGCGTTCCCCCTGCCGGAGGGCAGCACCGACGCCGCGTTGCTGGCGGAGGCGCGTCCGGGGATGAGCACCTTCCAGCTTCACGGCGGCGGGGCGGGAGTGGTGCTGGCTGAACTTTATGACACAACCGCCGGGCGCGGCGGACGCCTGGTGAACCTCTCCGCCCGGGCCTTGGCCGATGCCGGAGAGCACGGCCTGATCCTGGGCTTCGCGATGGGGAACGGCCTGCCGCGGCGCCTGCTGCTGCGGGTGCTCGGCCCGCAGTTGGCCGCGTATGGCGTCGAGTCAGTCCTCGCGGATCCGCGCCTCGAGGTCTTCGGCGCGGACGGGGAGCGGTTGGCGGCGAACGACGACTGGGAGCCGGCGCTCGCCGAGGTGATGGTGCGCGCCGGCGCCCCGGCCCTCACGCCGGGGAGCCGCGACGCCGCCCTCGTCCTGACCGTGGCGCCGGGCCGGCGTTACACCGTCGCCGTGCGCGGGGCCGAAACGCTGCCGGGCGAGGTCCTGATCGAGCTCTACGAATTGCCCTGAGCCGGGTTCAGGCGGTGGTCGGCCACGCGGAGCCGCGAACGGCGCCGCCTCCCGCTCAGGGTGCCGCGAGCAACTCGACGTCCGAGAGCCGGAACGCGAGCGCGCGGGGATCGCTGCCCATCCGCTGCGCCGGCCGGTCGGTGCTGAAAACGAGGATGCTCTCCCCCGGCGGCAGCGTGGCGCCGAACCGCACCTCGGTCGCGCCGCGGACCGCGAGCGGCCCACCCCAGAGCAGCCGTTCCCCGAGCGTGACGCGCAGGGACCTTTCGCCCTCCGCGGGGTGGGCCTGGGCGCGGAAGGAGAGCTGGATGGCGCCGGCGGAATCGTTGCTTACGCGCAGCTCGGCGCGCCCGGCGGTCCAGCGCCAGCGGTGGCCGTCGAGCGCTTCGGGGCCGTGCCAGCCGGGACCCGGGCGCACCTGCACCGCGCCGGCGAGCACGGGATCGGTCCGCAGGGTGTGGAATTCGACCGGGGCTCGGAACTCCTGCACCGCCGCGATCATCCCGAGGTTGCCGGCGACGAGGACCGGCAGCCAGCGCGCGCCCGCGGGCACGAGCAGGTTGAAGGCGAGGGTCATCGGCAGCAGCACGCGCGTCGCGGCGCCCGGGTAGCCTTCCCAGACCGGGGTGGACAGGAAGAGCAGCAGGCCGGCAAACGTGGCCCCGACCCGCCACCAGCGCTCCTCGGGTCGCCAACGCAGGAGGAAGAAGGCGGCCTGCACGACCAGTCCCACCACGGCGGCCAGGGTGGTCCACGCGAGCGGCGCGGGTTCGGGACCGCGGAGGTCACCCGCGATGGCGCCCAGCTTCTCCGCGAGGCCGGCGAGGGGCAGGGTGAAGTTGCCCAGTCCCGGATCCTCGGCCGGTCCGAACCGCAGGCGCACGTACGCCATCCACAGGAGCAGCGGCAACGCCACCAGCAGGGCCTGACCCGCGGCGGGCCACCAGGTGCGGGGCGCGCGCGGGGAGAAGTTCAGGCCGGAGGCCGCGAGGAGGCCAGTCTCCTTGGCCAGGCCACCGAGGGCGAGGGCCGCGCCACCGAGCACGGGGCGGCCGTGGGCGAGGGCGCGGACCCCGAGGGCCGCGAGCAGCAGCGCCGGTCCGTCGACCAGCGCGTGGCTGACGCTCATGCAGAGACCGTGGGAAAACATCACGCCCGCCCAGCGCAGAACCCCGGAAAAGGTGGGCGGGGCGAGCCAGCGCCAGAGCAGGACGGCGAGCGCGAGCCAGCTGGCGACGTTGAGCAGCGCATAGGCCTGCACGATCCAGGCCGGTCGCCCCAGCCCGGCCAGCCACGCCGTCCAGCTGAGCAAGATCCGGCGCGCCCGGTAGGGCAGGTTATCGATGGCCTTCGTCAGCTCCGGGTTGTCCAGCGCCGGATGCAGCGCGAGTTGCACGTAATAGGCCCCGTCGTAGCCGGCGGAGCCCTCGTACACGTGGTGCGGCACCTGGCGCAGCGCCGTCACCTTCGAGTCGTTCAGGATGTCCCCGATCGACAGCAGGCTGGAGAAGCCGGTGCCCGGCTGGTGAAACCGGGCGACGGCGCCGAGGAACAGGGCGATGCCGGCGATCACCAGCACCCGCGGCCGGAAGCGCAGCAAGCGGCTGCTCCAGCGTCTCCCGGACCCTGCGGAAGCGGTCACGTCCCCGGGCCTCCCGGGCGCCGGCGGGCGGAACGACGCGGTCCCTGCGGGCGCTTGTCTTCCAGGTTGCTCACCAAAGTGCGGGGGATCACAAAACCCGCTCGCCGCATGTCAAATCCGAAGCCCCCCCCGCCCCGCCGCGCGCGGGCGTTCGCGGTCGCGCTGCTCGTCCTGCTGGCGGCCTACGGGGTCTGGCTGGGGACGCGGGCCGTGGTGGTGGCGGGCGGGGCGGATTCCTCCGGCTACCTGAACAGCGCGCGGCTGCTGGCCGCCGGCGAAGCCTTCACGCCGCTGCGGGTGCCGGCCGAGTTCGGGGGGGCGGGCGCGGTGCCGCCGATCCACTTCACGCCCGTCGGCTTCTTCCCGCGGACCGGGCATCCGGGGGACCTCGTCCCCACCTATCCCTCCGGGTTGCCGCTGCAGTTCGCGGCGGCAGCCGGGCTGTTCGGCTGGTCCGCGGGGCCGCTGGTGGTGATGCTGGCCGCGGCCCTCGGGGCGATCGCGTTGACGTACCGGCTGGGCCGCGAGCTCGGCCTCGCGCGGGAGCTCGCGGCGACCGGCGCGGCGCTGCTCGCGGTGAACCCGGTCTTCGTGTTTACCTCGCTGCAGCCGCTCAGCGACACGGTGGCGACGACGTGGGTGCTCGCCGCGGCGTGGACCGCGCTGCGGGCGCGGTTCCACCTCGGCTGGGCGGTCGCGGCCGGCGCGGCCTTCGCGATGGCGGTGCTGGTGCGGCCGACCAACCTCTTGCTCGCCCCCGCCGTGGCGCTGCTGTTGGGCCCGGACTGGCGGCGGCTCCTCGCCTGGGTTGCGGGGGGCCTGCCGGGCGCCGCGTGGCTGGCGGGTTACCAGCACGTGCTCTACGGGCACGCCCTCGCCTCGGGCTATGGGGACATCCTGGCCGCCTTCGGGTGGGAGTACGGGGCGCCGACCGCGCGGCACTTCGGCGCGTGGCTCACGCGGCTGCTCCCGCCGGTGCTGCTCGGGCTCCCGCTCGTCGCCCTCGCGCATCCCGCCACCCGGGGGCGAGTGGTTTCGGCCCTCCTGCTGGGGGCGGGCACGCTGATCGGCTGCTACCTGTTCTACGAGGTCTCGCACGAGGTCTGGTGGTGCCTCCGCTTCATCTTGCCGGCCCTGCCGTTGCTCCTGCTCACGGGGCTCCTCGGCGTCGAGGCCCTCGCGCGGGGCCCCGGCGCGCGCTGGCCCCGCGCGTTCCGGCCGGCGGCGGCGATCGTCCTGAGCCTCTGGGGACTCGGGGCCGCCGGGTACTGGCACCGGCAGCTGGCCCCGCTGCAGGTCCGGCCGCAGGAACTCGCGTACGCCACGGGCGCCGCCGCGGCCCGCGATCTCTTTCCGGCCGACGCCCTCGTGGTCTGCCAGGCGTTCAGCGGCAACCTGCGCTTCCACACGGGCCATCCGGTCCTGCGCTGGGATCAGGTTTCGCCGGAGGACTTCGCGCGCTACGCCCGCCTTGCCGCCGGCGCCGGCCGCCCGATTCGCGCGCTGGTGTTTGCCTCCGAACGGACCGATGCCTTCCGGCGCTGCCCGGGACCGTGGCGTGAGGTGGCCCGCCGCGGCGGCGTGGAGTTGTGGGAACTCGGGCCCTTGACGGCGCCGGCGCCCGGCCCGTGACTTCCCCGCCGTGCCCGCGCCGCTCCTGCTTGACCTCAGCCACACCTGCCACACGCGGGCGCGCACGGGCATCCAGCGCGTGAGCCGCGCCCTCCGGGGCGAACTGGGCGCGGCGGCGCTGCCCGTGACCCACGACCCGTATGCGCGGAGCTGGCGGCCCCTCGCCGCGTGGGAGGAGGGTAACCTGGCCGCGACGGGCGGCGCGGCGCGGCGCGGCGCGCGGTGGCCGTGGCGGGCCCGGGTACGCGGCTGGCTGGCGGCCGTAGGGCGCGGACGGGGCCGGGTCGCGGCGGAGGGGCTGCGACCCAATCGCGGCGTGCTGGTGCCCGAGGTCTTTTCCCCGGCGGCCGCGGCCGCCCTGCCCGCGTTGCTCGCGGCCGCGGACGGCCCGGCCGTCGCGGTCTTCCACGATGCCATCGCGCTGCAGCACCCGGAGTTTAGTCCGCCCGGCACCGTCGCGCGCTTTCCGGCCTACCTGCTCGAACTGCTTTGGTTCGACGGCGTGGCCGCGGTCTCGGAGGCCTCGCGTGACGCGTTGTGCGCCTACTGGGAGTGGCAGGGACTCCGCGATCATCCGCCGGTGGTGGCGATCCCGCTCGGCGTGGACGTGCCGGCGGCGGGAGTGGTCGCTCCCGCCGTCGAGGGCCCGCCGGAGGTGTTGTGCGTCGGCAGCCTGGAGGGGCGCAAGAACCACCTCTCCCTGCTGGCCGCCGCGGAGTGCCTCTGGCGCGAGGGGATCCGGTTCCGTTTGCGGCTGATGGGCCTCGTCCAGCCCGCGACCGGCGCGGCGGCGGCGGCCCGGGCGCGCGAATTGCAGGCGGCGGGCTTTCCGCTGATTCACGAGGCGGGCGCCGGCGATGCGGCGGTGGCGGCGGCCTACGCGGCCTGCGCGTTCACCGTGTACCCGTCGCGCGTCGAGGGGTTCGGCCTGCCGGTGCTCGAGAGCCTCGCCCACGGCAAACCCTGCGTCTGCGCGGGCCGGGGCGCGCTTGGTGAGACCGCCCGGGGCGGCGGGTGCCTCACGGTGGACGATCCCGGGCCGGAGGAGTTGGCGGCCGCGCTGCGCCGGTTGCTGACGGATTCAGCGGCGCTGGCGGGGCTGGCCGCGGCCGCCCGCGCGCGGCCGATCCGGCGTTGGGCCGACCATGCGGCGGATCTGGTTGCATGGCAGGGCGGCCTCGCCCGCCGGCGCCGGGATCGGCCGCCTTTCCGTTTGCCTTAGCTCCGGGCCGCTCCCACCGTCCCGCCGTCTATGCCCTTGTCGTTCTTCACCAAGTCCCGGAAGGCGATGCTCGCGCGCTGCCGCGACGATTACGCCACCAAGATGCGGCTGAAGTACGCGCCCTACTACCACGCGATGGAGGCGCAGACCGGCACCAATGTCCGCCTCGACGGGCGCGACATGATCATGCTGTCGAGCAACGATTACCTCGGGCTCTCGTTCCATCCCAAGGTGATTGAGGCAGGCCGGGCCGCGATGCTGCGCTGGGGCACGAGCACGACGGGGGCGCGCACCTCCAACGGTTCGCGCGCCTGCCACGTCGAGCTGGAGGAGCGCCTGGCCGCCTTCCTCGGCCGCGAGGCCTGCCACATCCATTCCGCCGGCTACCTGTCCTGCCTCGCGAGCGTTGCCGCCTTCGCGCAGAAGGGGGACGTCATCCTCGCGGACAAGAACATCCATTCCTGCCTTTGGGATGGCATCCGCCTCTCGATGGCGACGGTGGAGCGGTTCTCGCACAACAGCCCGGCGGACCTGCGCGAGGTGTTGGGCGCCGTTAACCCTGACGCCGCGAAGATGCTCGTGATCGAGGGGGTTTACTCGATGGAGGGGCACATCGCGCGCCTGCCCGAGCTCACCGAGATCGCGGAGGCGCACGGTTGCTTCACGGTGCTCGACGATGCGCATGGCTTCGGCGTGCTGGGCCGCCAGGGGCGCGGGACGGCGGATCATTTCGGGCTCTCCGACAAGGTGGACCTCGTCTGCGGCAGCATGTCGAAGTCGCTGGCGAGCACGGGCGGCTTCATCGCCTCCTCGCGGGACGTGATCGATTACCTGCGCACCAACTCCAAGCAGACCATCTTCTCGGCGGCCATCAGCCCGGGCCAGGCGGCCTGCGCGCAGGCGTCGCTGGAGCTGATGCAGCAGGAACCGCAGCACCACGAGCGCCTGTGGGCCAACACCCGGAAGTACCGCGCCCTGCTCAAGTCGCTGGGGCTCGACACCTGGGAGAGCGAGACCCCGGCGGTGCCGATCGTCCTGGGTTCGAAGGAGCGCGTTTACCTTTTCTGGAAGGCGCTGCTGGAGAAGGGCGTGTTCACCGTGATGTCGATCGCGCCGGCCGTGCCGGCGGGCAAGGACCTCATCCGGACGGCGGTCTCCGCGATGCACACCGACGAGCAGTTCGAGCGCATCGCGGACGCGCTGAGCTACGCCGTGAAGCGGCTCTGACCGCGGTCGACGCTGGTGCCCCCGCCCGGACTTGAACCGGGATACGCGGTTTAGGAAACCGCTGCTCTATCCAGTTGAGCTACGGGGACCGCAGGTGAGCCGGAGGCGCTGGCGCCGCCCGCGTCGGGGCAGTAGGACGGGGCCCGCGGGTGACTTCAAGGCCGGACGTCCGCCGGGGCTGCGGGCAGCGTCCGCAGCCGGAGGCCCCGCAACGCACCGGTGGTCATGTAAGTGGAGACGCCGAACGGCAGCGAACGATGCGTCGGGCCCGGGCGCAGGCTCAGCGCCTTCCCCGCCAGGGCCAGGTCGACCACGGGCTCGCCGTCGATCCACGCCCGGAGGCGCTCCGGCGTGACCTGCAGCCGGATCCGGTACCAGCGCCCGTCGGCGAACTCCATCTCCCGGGCGGTCTCGTTCTCGGCGGCATCCACGCGGTCGACCCGCGAGATCCCGACGACCGTGCCGCCCCAGCCGCCCACGACCAGGGTGCAGGCCTCGCGGCCTACGGGGAAGGTCAGGCCGCAGAAGAAGTCCCCGCCCTCGACGCGCATCGCCTCCAGTTCGATCTCGTAGTGCTGGCGCGGCAGTTCCGCGCCGCGGGTCCACGTGATGCCCGTCGCGGTGGTGCCGCGCTGGAGGATGATCGCGGGTCCGCCGCCGCGGAAGTCCGGGTCGACGCGCACCGGGCCCTCGGCGTCGAACCCCGAGGGCACCCAGCCCGCGAGGGACCGGCCGTCAAAGAGCGGCCGCCACCCCGCGGGATCGGCGGAAGGCGCACACCCGGTGGCGAGCAGGAGGGCGGCGGCGGCGAGGAGCGGGCGGAGCATCGGCGAAGGCAACGCGGGCGGCGCCCGGCCGCAACCGGCGCGGATCAGAACGTGCCGCGTACGCCGAAGGTCCAGAGCGAGCCGTAGTCGATCCGGTTGCGGAACCGGGCGGGGCCGGGGGTCTGCGGGCCGTAGAGCAGCTGGTCGTCGGGGACGTTGGTCAGGTTGCGCAGGCTGCCGAACACGGCGAGGCGGCGCGAGAACACCCATTCCGCCTGGGCGTCGAGGGTCACGCGGGACGGGATCCACGTGTAGGTGTCGGGGCCGATGCTGGCGCCGGTGGTGAGGGCGCCGCGGCGGTCGCCGCGGTAGTTCCAGTTGGCGCGCACGGAATACTGCGGCCGGGTGAGGCTGACGCCCCAGCTCGCGCTGCGGGGGAAGAAGTTAAACCCCGAGTTGCCCACGGGTTGGCCGGTGCGCCGTTGCGAAGTGGCGTTGGCGAACACCTGGATCCCGCGCGCCCAGCCCGGCAGGAAGGTGAGGGCCTGCTTGTAGTTCAGGCTCGAACCCTCCATGCGGACCGTGCCGGGGACGTTGTACTGGGTCTCGACGTCGAAGGGGCCGTAGACCGTGGGGTCGAGGTCGTAGAGGTCGAGGAACGCGGGCGTCGCCGGGGCGCGGATCGCGCCGAAGAAGTTGGTGAAGTCGCGGCGGAAGGCGTTGAACGAGAGCTGGCCCACGCCGCTGAAGTAGTACTCGAGCCGCAGGTTCAGGGTGTCAGCGCTCCAGGCCTTGATGCCCACGTTGTTCACCACGATCCGGTTCGCGGCGCTCGGGATGGATTCGGCGTCGGGCAGGGTGACTCCGCCGGCGTACTGGTTGAAGTCGGGCCGCCCCACCGAGCGGTAGACGGCGGCGCGGGCGATGAGGTTCTCGCGGAGCTGGTAGCTGACGTTCAGGCTCGGGAAGAGGCGCAGGTACTCCTTTTCGGCGCGGGCGGCGCGCTCGAGGAAGGTGAGCTGCGAGACGCCGAGGGCGTTGCTCGCGGGAACGATGGGCACGGGCAGGCCGTTGGCCCCGCGGATGACCCGGCCGGCCGCGTCGCGCTGGTAGTTGCGCGTCGGATCCGTGAGCGGCCCCTGGGCCTGGATGTTCGTCTGCTCCGCGCGCACGCCGCCCGTCAGGCGCAGGCGCCGGTCGAGCAGGCTGGCGTCGCCGCGGAGGTAGGCGGACGAGACCAGTTCCTCGGCCCACTTGGAGGAGGAGACGATGGAGCGGTAGTCGTTGTTGAGGTTGAGGGAGTACTGGTTC
This sequence comes from Opitutaceae bacterium, assembly GCA_027485815.1. Lineage (GTDB taxonomy): Bacteria > Verrucomicrobiota > Verrucomicrobiia > Opitutales > Opitutaceae > ER46. The sequence goes on along the minus strand of JAIXQE010000047.1, from coordinate 8,537 downwards.
GGGTTGGCCTGGTAGTGCTCCCACGCGAGAGCGTTGCTGATGCCCTGGATCGCGGGCAGCCCGTAGGCGCCGCGGGCGGCGTAAATGGGATCGAGGAACGGGGCCGCGCTCTCGTCGGTGGCGGCGTTGCCGTCGGGGCCGAGGAAGGTCCAGCCCGAGTTCCGGTTGCGGTTGTCGCGCTGGGACTGGCGCACGTGGACCCCGGCCTTGACGCGCAGGGGCAGGCGGCCGGGGAGGTCGCGGCCGGCGTTGGCGTAGAACGTGCGCTGCACGTCGCTGGTGTCGTTCTGGATCGCGCCGGCGGTGTTATAGGTCTTGCCGGTGATGGCGTAGGGGTCCACGGGGGCGCCGGCGGCGTCCAGCACGGTGATGCGCTCGGGCCGGTCGGGCAGCATCCCGGCGAAGGCGATCGTCAGGTTGCGGCGGAACCCGGTGGTGGTGTTGAAGAGACCCTTGTCGATGTCGCGGTTGCGGTTGGTGGAGAGCGAGAGGCCGAGGCCGGCATCGCCGCGCCAAACGGGGCCGTCGTGGCGCCAGACGATCGTGGGCGTGGAGGTGCGGTTGTGGCGGTCGCGGATCAGGTTGGTGAGCTGCAACTCGCCCTGGCCGGGGGCGCTGCGGGTGGCGGCCACGGAGAACTCGCCCGGGAGCACGCGGTTGAGGGCGAAGGTCAGTCCCTGGTTGGAGGCGTAGAGGTGGAAGTAGGAGAACTGGTAGCCGACGGAGAGGCGGTCGTTGCGCGAGAGGCGGAAGTCGAGCGTCACGCCGAGCGCGTTGCGGGTGGTGACCTTGGTGCCGTCGCGGTACAGGTAGGAGGTCAGGTAGGGGACGTCCGGGGTGGTGTGGGGGAAGGTGGTCCCGTTGGTGGCCGCGCTGGTGCCGCGCCAGGTGGTCTGCGTGAGGGGTTCCGGCGAGAAGTTGGTCGAGGTGCCGCCGGAGAGGGCGAGGCCGAAGCGGCGGGAGAGCGGCGCCACGTAGCTGAAGTCGAAGCCGGGATCCACCTTGCGCGAGGGCTGGAGGCGGGGGCCCGGGGTGCGCTGGAGGTCGTGCTCGGTGCTGCGCATCACCACGAAGGCGGTGGCGTTGAAGACCGGCCGCACCCGCTCGAAGGCGCTGCGGGGGACGAGGTTCACGAGGCCGGCGAGGGCCGCGCCCGGGGACTCCGGGGTGGGGGAGTACTCCACCTCCACGCGGGAGAGGTTGTTGACCGACATCATGTCCATCGCGACGCCGCGGCCGGTGTTGGTGTCGCCGACGCCCGCGCTGGCCACGCTGAACCCGTCGAGGGTGATGGGCACGTTGGCCGCCGGCACGCCGTTGATGGAGACGTCGCGCGCGTTGCCGCCGCCGCTCTCGATCGTGATCCCGGGGAGGAATTTCAGGAAATCGGCCGCGTTGCCCTCCGCGACGAAGCCGAACTCATCGGTCGAGAGCACGTTCTTGATGTTCGGGGCGAAGCGCTGCTCGTTGATCGCGAGGGCCGAGGCCGCCATCTCCCGCGAGTCCCCGACCACGAAGGCCTCCAGGCGCACGGTGTCGCCGGGCGGGGCGAGGGTCAGGTCGCGCGTGACGCTTCCGCCCGGGGGCACGGTCACGGCCTCCGTCACGGGCGGCAGGCCGGTGTAGAAGGCCCTCACGCGCGCCGCGCCGGCGGGCACGCCGCTGAGGCGGTACTGGCCGGTGGCGTCGGTGAACGCCTCGAGCGCCGTGCCCTCCACGGTGAGGCGGACGCCCTCGAGGTACTCGCCGGAGCGGCCCTGCAGTACGCGGCCCTCGATGGACCCCGGGGCTTGGGCGCGGAGCGCGGCGGCGGAGCCGAGCGCGAGGGACAGGCACAGGAACAGGCGGAAGCGGCCGAGGCCGGTACGGAACGGGAGCATGGGAGTAAGGGGTGGCCGGGCGGGTCAGGGCCCGGAAAAGGGGGAGGAAGGGCGATCGCGGACGCGAGCTCAAGGCCGGAGCGCCCGCGGCGGATCCGCTTGCCTCGGTCCGGGGAATCCCTTGCGTCCCGCCGTGTCCGTGGCGAACGCAGCGCATTCCTCCCCCCCCGCGGGCCCGGATTCCGGGCCGCGGTTGGGCATCATCGGCGGCGGGCAACTGGCCCGGATGCTCGCGCTGGCCGCCCAACCCCTCGGCTGCACCGTGGTCACCCTGGAGCGCAGCCCCCAGTATCCGGCGGCCGCCGTGGCGACGGAGGCCCTGGTGGGGGACTGGAACACCCTGCCCCCCCTGCAGGAGCTCGCGTCCCGCGTGGACGTCGTGACGCTCGAGAACGAGTTCGTCGATGCCGGCCTGCTGGCCGCCCTGGAGCAGGCGGGCCACCGCGTCTGGCCCACCTCCCGGACTTTGGCGCTGGTGCAGGACAAGCTGATCCAGAAGCAGACCCTGCGCGCGGCCGGCCTCCCCGTGCCGCGCCTGCGGGACACCCCGGACGTGGCGGCGCTGGCCGAGGCGGCGCGGGAGTTCGGTTATCCGTTCCTGCTGAAAGCCCGGCGCAACGGTTACGATGGCAAGGGGAACGTCACCGTGCGGACGGCGTCCGAGCTGGACGCGGCGTGGCGGCGGCTGGGGGGCGACCGGGGCAACCCGCTCTTCGCCGAGGCTTACTGCCCGTTTGAGCGCGAGCTGGCCGTGATCATCACCCGGGCCGTGGATGGCCGCGAGGCCTTCTATCCCGTGGTCGACACGGTGCAGCGCGACCATGTCTGCCACCTCGTGCGGGCGCCGGCGGCCTGCTCCCCGGAGGTGCGCGCCACGGCGGCCGGGATCGCGGGGCGGGCGGTGGCGGCGGTGGGCGCGGTGGGCAGCTTCGGCGTGGAGCTGTTCCAGCTGGCGGACGGTTCGATCTTGGTGAACGAGCTGGCGCCGCGGGTCCACAATTCGGGCCACTATTCGATCGAGGCGTGCACCTGCTCGCAGTTCGAGAACCACGTGCGGGCGGTCCTTGGCTGGCCGCTCGGCTCTCCGGAACTGCGGGCCCCGGCCGTGATGGTCAACCTGCTTGGCACCGGGCCCGGTCCCGGTCATCCGCGGGGGCTGGCCGAGGCGTTGGCCGTGCCGGGGGCGCACGTTCACCTCTACGGCAAGGACCGCAGCGCCGCGGGCCGGAAGCTCGGGCACGTCACCGCGACCGGCGCGACCGTCGCGGCCGCGGAGACCGCCGCGCTCCGGAGTGCCGGTCACCTCCATTTCTCCCCGCTCGCATGAAGAACGCCGCCGCTCCCGTCGCCCTCATCATGGGCAGTGATTCCGACTGGCCGACGCTGCAGCCGGCGGCCGAGGTCTGCGCCGAGTTCGGGGTGGCCTGCGACGTGCGCGTGGTCTCGGCGCACCGCACCCCGCTCGACATGGTGCGCTACGCGCGGGGGGCGCGCCGGCGGGGGCTCCGCGTGATCATTGCGGGCGCCGGCGGCGCGGCCCACCTGCCGGGGATGGTCGCGAGCCTCACGCCGCTGCCGGTGATCGGCGTGCCGGTGGAGACCAAGGCGCTCAAGGGCCTCGATTCGCTGCTCTCCATCGTCCAGATGCCGGGCGGCATTCCGGTCGCGACCGTGGCGATCGGCGGCGGGCGCAACGCCGGGCTGCTGGCGCTGCGGATCCTCGGAGCGGGCGATCCGGCGTTGCTCGACCGGATGCAGGCCTTCCAGACGCGGCTGGCCGGCGAGGTCCGGGCACGGGGCCGGAAGCTGCGGGCGGGGCTGGGCCGGAAGCCCGCGTCATGAGCGAGGCGCTCCTCGCGAATCTGCTGTCGCCGGCGGTCCTTTTTTTCGCGCTCGGCCTCGTGGCGGCGCTCGTCCGCAGCGAGCTGAAGTTCCCCGAGCCGCTGTACTCGGCGCTGACGATCTACCTCCTCGTCGCGATCGGCTTCAAGGGTGGGGTCGCGATGACCGAGGCTGGACTCGGCCGGATCTGGCTCCCCGCGCTGGCGGCGATCGGGCTGGGCGCCTTCATCCCCCTCTGGACGTATCCCGTCCTGCGCTGGGGCGGCCGGTTGGCGCCGGTGGACGCGGCGGCGATCGCGGCGCACTACGGGTCGGTGAGTGCCGTGACTTTCCTCGCGGCAACCAATTACCTGACCGCGATCGGCCGGTCCTACGAGAGCCATGCCGTGGCGCTGCTGGCGGTGATGGAGTCGCCGGCGATTCTGGTGGGGGTCATTTTGGGCAAGCGGGCGCTGGGGCCCCGGGGCGGGGTGCCGGTCCCGCTGGGTCTGATCGTGCGGGAGGCGCTGTTCGGCCGGAGCATCTTCCTGCTGCTTGGGGCGCTGGTGGTCGGCGCGCTGTGCGGGCCGGCGGGGATGCGGAAGGTGGAGCCGTTCTTCGTCACGCCGTTCCAGGGTGTGCTGTCGTTGTTCCTGCTGGAAATGGGCATCGTCGCGGGTCGGCGGCTGGAGGATCTGCGGCGGGTCGGGCCCTTCCTGCTGGCCTTCGGCGTGATCGTGCCGGTGGTGAACGGGCTCCTCGGGGTGCTGGTCGGCCAGGCGGCCGGGCTCTCGCTCGGCGGCGGGATGCTGCTGGGGGTGCTCGCGGCGAGTGCCTCCTACATCGCGGCCCCGGCGGCGGTGCGGCTCGCGCTGCCCGAGGCCAATCCCACGCTCTCACTGACCTCCGCCCTGGCGGTGACTTTCCCCTTCAACCTCACCTTGGGCATCCCGCTGTTTGATGCCTGGGCCGGATACCTTTATTTCTGAACCGATGAACCTGCATCCGATGAAGCTCGTCACCATCGTCTGCGAGGCCTACGCGGCGGAGCCGGTGCTGCGCCTGTTGGGCGAGGTCGGCGCGGCGGGGCATACCGCGTTCCCGGTGGAAGGGAGCGGGGCGCGCGGCCGGCGCCTGGCGGACATCCCCGAGTACGCGAACACGCAGATCGAGGTGATCTGCCGGCCGGAGGTGGCGGCGGTGCTGCTCGAGCGCCTCGCCGGGGAGCTGTTCCCGCGGTACGGGATGGTGGCCTACGAGTCGGACGTGCGCGTGCTCCGTCCGGGCAAATTCTGAGGCCCGCGGTTGCCGCGGTCAGAAGCTGCCGCGCAGGCCGATCGCCATCTGGATCCCGTACTCCTGCTCGGCGTAGAGGCGGGCGTACGCGGGCGTGAGGTCGCCGTAACGCAGGAAGCGGAAGGGCGCGTTCAGGATGTTGTTGGCGCTGGCCACGAACGACAGGCTCCGCGTCAGCTGGTAGGTGCCGTTGATGTCGAGCACGGTGCGGGCCTCGATGTACTCGTAGCCGTTCGGGCCGAAGGCCGCCTGCGGCAGCCGCTGATCCAGCCCGCGGTGGTTCCAGCGGGCGGTGAAGGTCACGCGGCGGGCGGCGAAGGTGAACCCCCAGTTGCCGCTGGTCGGGATGAAGCTCGAGAACGAGGCGCCCGGGTTGCCCTTCAGGCGGAGCTTGGTGGCGTTGCCGAAGAGGGTGAAGTACGAGCCCCAGCGCCCGAGGGCGCGCAGGTTCTGGCGGAAGTTCACCTCGGCGCCCGTGATGCGCGCGTCGCCGGAGTTGAACTTGGTGTTGATGTTCCAGTCGAGGTACCGCTCCGGCAGCCCCAGTTCCGCGAGCAGCTCGGGCGTCGCGCGGCGCGAGGCGTCGCCAAAGAAGTCGCGCAGCTCCTTGAGGAACACGCCCGCCGACAGCAGGCCGCCGCCGTCAGTGTACTGCTCGACCGAGAGGTCGAAGTTGTCCGCGGTCCACGGCATCAGGGCCGGGTTGCGGATGTTCAGCGTCCCGCGGAACTGGCCCGGGCGCAGCTCGTCGTCCTCGTCCGGATCGAGCGCGCTGGTGTTCGCGACGGTGCGCGGGATGATGTCGGTGAAGTTCGGCCGGCCGTAGGTCTGCGCCCAGGCCGCGCGGACGAGGAGGTTCTCGGTGGCGTTGTAGGTCGCGTGGATGCTGGGGTACATCCCGTCGTATTCCTTGCGGGTGAAGGACGCGCGGTACTCGCGGACGAGCAGGCTCTCGGCGAGCGAGCCGGCCGCGCCCGCCTCGGGCCGGCGGAGGCGCTGGCCGGCGGCATTGCGCACGAACGAGCCGTCGGGGTTGCGCTGCCAGACGCGCTCCGTGTCCACCAGGCCGCCGATGCCGCGGTCGAGGGTGCGCTCGTAACGGATGCCCCCGAGGAGCCGCAGGCGGCCGGCCAGCAGCCGCGTGTCGGCCTGGACGTAGCCGGCCTGGACCGTCTCCCGGATGTTCTCGTTGTTGTCGATGTGCGAGTTCCGGTCGGAGACGCGCTGCGCCTCGGTCTGCTGGTAGAGGAGGGGGTTGAGCTGGTAGGCGCGGTAGGCGCGGCTCGGGGACATCCAGACGATGGGCGGTAGCCCGTAGCCGGGGTCCACGTTGCGGTAGCGCTGCATCAGGTAGGGTTCGATCGGCGCGGTGGCCCCGGAGACGCCGTCGGGGCCGGTGAAGGTCCACGTCTCGTTGCGCAGGTTGGTGTCGAGCATCACCCGCTTCTCCAGCACGCCGACCTGGAGCGCGGCGGGCACCGGCAGGAATCCGAGCGTGCGGCGGACGTTGAGAAAGCCCTGGTTGGTGTAGCTGCGGTTGTAGAGGTTGGCGTTGTTCGCGGTGTTGCCGCGGAGGTTCGCGGGGTTGTTCCAGTCGACGGGCTGGTCGTTGTTGTCGAACACCTCGATGCGGCCGGGGAGGGCGGCGCCGGGCGCAAGGTCGAGGAAGTTGACCCGCACCGGGAAGCGCTGGATGGCGCTGGCCTGGAGGAAGAATCCGGCGTCGAAGTAGCGGCGCTTGGTCGCGGAGGCCGAGCGGCTCACGCCGGCCTCGACGCGCCAGCGGCCGTCGTCGTGCCGGTAGCTCACGTTGCTGGTGTCGGTGATCTGGTTGATCAGCTGGTTGGTGCCGTTGTTGTTCAGGGAGCCCCGACCGGTGGCGCCGAGGGTCCGGTTGCCGTCCCACGCGAGCGGCCGCCCGCCGGCGACCGAGGACGTGGCGGTGGTGCTCGTGTTCCACGTGTAGGTGAGGGAGCCGATGCGGGTGTCGGTGCGGCTGGCGACGTGGCCGACGGAGAGGACGCCGTTGTCGCCGACCTTCCAGTCCGCCTTCAGGCTGAGGGTGTTGCGGGTGAGGTCGCGCGGGCCGTCGAGGAAGGCGAGGGAGTTGAGCACCGGGTTGGCGTAGCTGACCGGGGTGCCCGCGGGGCTGCCGGGCGGGACGATCGAGGTCCAGGTCTGGAGGGTGCGGTGCTGCTCGTTGAAGGAGCGCGAGTGGTTGGCGGCGAGGACGAGGCCGAAGCGCTTGGTCACGGGCCAGGTGAAGTCGAGGTTGGCCCCGGGGAAGATCTTGTGGGTCAGCTTGTCGCCGTGGGAATGCGGCGTCTTGCGCAGGTCGAGGTTCTCGTGGTTGCCGATGAGGTTGAGCGAGTAGCGGAGTTGGCGGCCGCTGCGCTCGAAGGCGCTCTTGCTGACGAGGTTGATCGAGCCGGCGAGGGAGTCGGCGGGGTTGGCGGGCGTCGGCACCTTGGCGACCTCCATCCGCGCGATGTCGTTGAGGGCCATGGAGCGGACGTCGACCGAGCGGGTGGCGGTGGTCCAGATGTTGGAGGCGGGCGCGCCGTCGTTGGTGATCGCGGTCATCCCGCCGCCGATGCCGCGGATGGACACGCCCGAGACGTCGGCGAGGTCGCTCTCGACGGTGACGCCGGGGAGGAACTTCATGAATTCGCCCACCGACCCGCCGAGCACGTCGCCGAGGGAGTCGGTGGAGAGCACGTTCTTGATGTTCGGGGCGAAGCGCTGCTCGTTGGTCGCGATCGCCTGGGCATCGGTCTCGCGCTGCTGGGCGACCACGAACGCGTCGAGGCGCACGGTGGCCTCGCCCTGCTGGCCGTAGCGGGCGACGGAGGTGAGGTTGAAGTCCTGTTGCGCCGCGCCGCCGGGGGGCACCAGCACCTGGGCGGTGGCAGGATCCAGGCCGGTGAAGAAGACCTCGAGGGTCACCGCTCCGGCGGGCAACTCGGCCAGGCGGTAGCTGCCGTCCTTGTCGGTGAAGGCGGTCGCGCTGGCGCCGCGGACGGAGACGCGGGCGTTGGTGAGGTACTGCCCGGTACCGACGTTGAGCACGCGTCCCGCCACGGAGCCGGTGGCGGCGGGCGCGGCCGCGGAGAGCGGTGCCGCCAGGAACACGGCAAGAACGAGGCCACGGGCAAGGCGCGGGAGGAGGGCGGAGGCGGACATAGGCAGGGGAGGATGGGGCGGGGAAACGCGGCGGAAGGGAGCGAGCACGGCGGACGGCGGAAAGGCAATCCGGGAGGCGGAGGCTCCCCGCTCCGCCGCGTCCGACCGTCTGCCGGGTGCCACCGGAACGGCTGGCCTCCCACCCCGGCGCCGCCCACGCTCCGGGTCATGTACCCCCTCCGGATCACCCTCCTCGCCCTCCTCTGCGCCCCCGCGTTTGCCGCGGAGGGCTTCACGCCGCTCTTCAACGGCCGCGACCTCACCGGCTGGGACGGCGAGCCCGGGCTCTGGCGCGTCGAGGACGGCGTGATCGTCGGCACGAGCGAGCCGGGCAAGCCGCGCACCAATTCCTTCCTC
>JAIXQE010000181.1 GCA_027485815.1 Opitutaceae bacterium | reverse complement strand
GGGCGCGCTCGTCCCCTCGACGACGCCTGGCGCCCAGCGGGTCACGGTGCCGAACCGGGCCGTTCGCTACTTCGAGCCCCGCTCGTTCCGCCTCAGCCTGAGCACGCGCCTGTGACGGGATCCCCCCTCCGCCGGCGCCGCCGGGGGCGGGCCGGCGCGCTGCTGGCGCTGCTGGTGCTTGCGCCGGCCGGCGGAGCCGAAACTGCGCCGGCCCCGCGCACGGTCGCCCTGCCCGGCGGCGAATCCCTCGCGTTCCGCTGGGTCCCGCCGGGCTCCGGCTGGCGCGGCAGCGAGGCCGGCGAGGCCGGGCGCGACGCCGACGAGGGCCCGCGTCACCGCGTCATGCTGAGCCGCGGCTTCCACCTCGGGGTGCACGAGGTCACGCAGGCGCAGTGGACCGCCGTGATGGGCCGTAATCCCGCCGTGTTCCGGCACGGGCCGGAGGCGCCGCGCCGGCCGGTCGAGTCGGTCTCGTGGGACGATTGCCAGGCGTTCATCGCCCGGCTCGCCGCGCTCGGCGTGGGCCGGTTTCGCCTGCCCACTGAGGCGGAGTGGGAACACGCCGCCCGCGCCGGGTCCGTCGGGCGCTTCCCCTGGGGCGACGACCCCGGCGGAACGACGACCCATCGGCACGCCTGGGCCAACAGCCGGTCGCTGGCGGTTACCCATCCGGTCGGCGGCAAGCCGCCCAATGCCTGGGGGTTCCACGACCTGCACGGCAACGTCTGGGAATGGTGCGCCGACTGGTACGGCCCCTACGCCGCGGAGGACCAGACGGATCCGACCGGGCCCGCGACCGGCCGGGAACGGGTCTTCCGGGGCGGCAGCTGGTTCGACTTCCCGCCGAGCCTGCGCTCCGCCAACCGGCACCGCCACCCGCCCGACGGACGCTACGCGGCCATCGGCCTGCGCCTCGTCTGGGAACCGGAGGCGCGGCCGTGAGCGGACCGCGCCTGCTGCTTCTCGGCGCGTGCCTCGCGGCCGCGGCCCCGGCGGCATCCCCCCGCGAGCGGCTGGTGACGCTGATGGACGGCACCGCGTTCACGTTCGTCGAGGTGCCCGCGGGGCGGTTCACGCAGGGCAGCCCCGCGACGGAGGCGGGCCGCGCGGCCGACGAGGGCCCGGCGCGGGAGGTCACGCTGTCCCGGCCCTTTTGGCTCGGAAAGTTCGAGGTCACCCAAGCGCAGTGGGCGGCGGTGATGAAGGATCATCCCGCGATGTTCCGCGATTTTCCCGCGTCGGCCCGGCATCCCGTCGACGGCGTTTCGTGGCTCGACGCGCAGGGCTACCTGGAGCGGCTGAACGGGCTGGGGCTGGGCCGCTTCCGGCTGCCGACCGAGGCCGAGTGGGAGTACGCGGCCCGGGCCGGCTCGACCACCCGCTTCCCCTGGGGGGATGACCCGGCCTTCCGCGCGTTGCCGCGGCACGGCTGGTTCTACCCGCGGTCCGAGGGCCGCAGCCATCCGGCGGGCCTCAAGGAGCCGAACCCCTGGGGGCTGCACGACCTGTTCGGCGGGGTCTGGGAGTGGTGCGCCGACCGTTTCGGGCCGTACGGCGCCGGGCCCGCGGTGGATCCGACGGGGCCCGCGGAGGGCGTGGACCGCGTCATCCGGGGCGGGAGCTGGTTCAACGAGCCGGAGGCGTTGCGCAGCGCGAATCGCCACCGCCACCCGCCCGATTCGCGCCAGACGAACCTCGGCCTGCGGCTCGTCTGGGAGCCGGCCGCGGGGCCGTACGAGGCCGTGTTCCAGCGCCGGCCCAACGGCACCTTGCCGGAAGGTTACCGCGCGCACCCGCCGGCGGGAGCCGGACCGTGGTTCGTGGCCGTGCCGGGGCACATGCCGCCCGCCCCGGGCGAATCGCCGCGCCTGTTGTTCCGCCAGGCGGAGCTGCCCGCCCTCCGCGCGCGCGCGGCGACGCCCGAGGGCGCGGCCATCCTGCGGCGGCTGCGTTACCTGCTGGACGGCCGCGACGGCGAGGGTCCCCCGGCCGCCCTGCAGCCGGCCCAGCAGGCCTACCCAGGGGCGGCGGCGGTGGAGTTACCGGTGGGAGCGCTCACGATCGGCCACGCGGCCGGCCACGGGCTCCTGTGGCAACTCACGGGCGACCCGCGCCACGCCGCGCGCGGCCGGGAATGCATTGAGCATTTCCTCGCGGGCGTCCGGGACCGCGACCCGCGTTACGCCTTCCGGCGGCCCGGCGGGGCCCTGCGGGCGGGTCCCACCCTCGGCTGGCTGGCGGTCGGCTACGACCTGTGCCGCGACGGCTGGGATGCCGCCACGCGGGAGCGCCTTGGCCGCGCGCTCTGGGACTACCGCGAGTTGCCCGACGGGGCGGAACGCCAGGGGCCGGTGACCCTCGAGGCCCTCGCGCGGGGCACGATGCCGCCCCACAGCAATCATTTCGGGATGCAGGTCGGCGGGGCCGCCCTCGTGCTCCTGGCGCTCGAGGGGGAGCCGTGGGTGGATCCCGCCCGGCACGCGGAACTCCGCGCCCTCGCGGCCCACTCGCTGCAGCGCAATCTCGAGGAGGGCTTCGGCGACGGCGGCTATTTCCTCGAGGGCGACGGCACCGGCTCGATGGCCTCGCAGATCGTCTTCCTCCCGGCCCTGCAGGCGTGGCGGAACGCCGCCGGCGAGGACGCCTTCTCCGGTCCGCGGACCAACGCCCGCCTGCTCACGCTGAAGTGGATTTACCAGACGATCTTCCGCGAGGGTCGCCCGGAAATCTGGCCGCTCCGGGGCGGCTACCCGCAGAATGCCTGGGCCCGCGCCGGGATGAGCGGCGCCGCCTACTTCGCCCTGGGCATGGGCAGCCTGCCGCCGCCCGAACGCGGCGCGCTCGCGTGG
>JAIXQE010000107.1 GCA_027485815.1 Opitutaceae bacterium | reverse complement strand
GTGGCGGTGATGCGCGGCTGGAAGGTCGTCATCAGCCCGAAGGCCCCGAGCGTGCAGAAGACGGTCAGGGCGGCGGTGAGGCCGAGCCAGGCGGGGGACTGCCACGGGCGCACCAGCGCGGCGGCGTCCGGCGCGAGGGCGCACGCGAGGGCGGCGAAGACGACCGCCTCGGTCGCGAACATCACGAAGGTGATCGGCAGGGTGCGGTTGCCCGCGAACTCCGCCCGCTCGAGCGCGAGGATCTGGACCATGAAGAAGACCGAGCAGAGGAGCGTCTCCACCTCGCCGCGCCCGAAGCGCAGCGGCACCTCGCCGGGCGCGAACGGGTGGAAGCCGCCGAGGACCGCGACGCCGGCGAGCACGAGGCCGCAGGCGAGCCAGACGGGGGGCGCGGGCAGGCGGCGGACGCGCCACGCAAGCCACGCCGGGATGAGGACCGCGTAGAACTGGGTGAGGAACGCGGAGGTGCTCGCGGCCGTGTACTGCAGGGCGTCGGTCTGGAGGAGCATCCCCGCGGCGCCGGAGAGGCCGAGGATCAGCCCCTGCCGCCACTCGGCGGCGGTCGCCCCGAAGAGGACCCCGGGGCGGAACGCGAGGAGCACGAGTGCCGCCAGCAGGAAGCGCGGCGCGACCGTGCAGACCGTGAGGAACCAGGGCCCCGCCTCCGGCAGCAGCCGCGCCTGCAGCTGGCTGGTCGCCTTGACCAGCGGGAAGCTGAGGCCCCAGAGCAGGTTCGCCAGGAGCAGCATCAAAATCGCCCGGGAGCGGACGGCGGGGGCGGAGGAAACCACGGCAAAGAAAAGCCGCCGCGAGGAACCTCGCGGCGGCCGGGGAAAACGAGACTGGCGTCCCTTACTTCAGGTTCTTCGAGACGAGCTTCGTCATCTCGAACATCGAGACGGAGGCCTTGCCGCCGAAGATCGCCTTGAGGGCGTCGTCGGCGTTGATCTGGGTCTTCACCTTCTTGTCCTGGAGGCCCTTCTTCTTGATGTACGCCCAGAGCTTCTTGGTCAGCTCGGTGCGGGGGAGCGGGGCGGCGCCCACGACAGCGGCCAGCTTGTCGTTGGGGGTCACCGGCTTCATGAACGCGGCGTTCGGTTTACGGGCGGGCTTCTTGGCGGCTTTTTTGGCCATGGTATTTGGTTTTGGTTTTGGGTTCTTCCCTCTGAAACGAAGGAGCTTCTAGAGGGAACGCGGAGCGGTTGCCTAGGAAAATCTTCGCCGCCGCCCCCGGGCGGCCCCGGGGAAATCGCCCCGCGGCAGGCTTGGCGAAGGCCCCGGCGCTGCCCCAACCTCGTTGCCGATGCCCTCCGCCGCCGCCCGCGACCACTCCCGCGCCGTCCTCCAGCTGGCCGGCGCCGCCGTGTGCTGGAGCTTCGCCGGCGTGCTGATCAAGGCCGTCGCCGCCACCTGGCCGGGCCTCGCCGTCTCCGGCGGCCGCGGCGCCGTCGCCGCCGTCTTCCTGCTGCTCACCAACCGCGGCCTCCGCTTCCACTTCTCGCGGGACCAGGTGATCGGCGCCCTCGGCTACGCCGCGTGCACGATCACGTTCTGCACCGCGACGACGATGACGAGCGCCGCGAACGCGATCCTCCTCCAGTACACGGCCCCCGTGTGGGTCGCGCTGCTCGGCGCCTGGCTGCTGAGCGAGCCGGCCACGCGCATCGACTGGCTCACGATCGCCGCCGCGCTCGGCGGGATGGCGCTGTTCTTTCACGGGAGCCTCGCGCTCGGCCAGATCGCCGGCGACCTGCTCGCGCTGCTGAGCGGCGTCTGCTTCGCGGCGATGACCATCGCCCTGCGCCGCCAGCGCGATGGCTCGGCGGTGGAGTCGATCATCCTCGGCAACGCCCTCGCCTTCCTGGTCGGGCTGCCGTGGATCGTCGCCGCCCCGCCGCTGCCGCCAACCGGCTGGGCCGCGCTGCTCGCGCTCGGCACGGTGCAGCTCGGGGTTTCCTACTGGCTCTACGCCCGCGCCATCCGGCACGTCACCGCCCTCGAGGCGGTCCTCATCCCGGTGATCGAGCCGGTGCTGAATCCGATCTGGGTGCTGATCTTCGTCGGCGAGCGGCCCTCGGCCTGGGGCCTCGCCGGCGGCGCGATCGTGCTCGGCGCCGTGACCGCCCGCGCCGTCGCCTCGATCCGGGCGCGGCGGCGCATCTGAATTCCCGATGAAACTCCCGCTCCTCCTGCTCGTCGCCTCGCTCGGGGCGAACGCCGTGCTGCTCACGACCCTCGCGCGCCGCCCGGCCAACCCGCCCCCGGCCGCGCCCACGCCCGCGCGGCCCGCCCCGGTACCGGATCCCGCGGAGCGCCTCCGCGCGGCGCTCGCCTCCGGCCAGGCCCGCGACCTCGAGGCCGCCGGCCTCGACCCCGCCGCCGCGCGCGACCTGCTGCTCGGCCGCCGCCTCGCCGCCCTGGTGCAACGCCCCCGGGCCGCCGGCGGCGAACGCTGGTGGCGCCCCGATCCGGCCGGCACCCAGGCCCGCGACCAGCTCCGCCGGCAACTCGGCGTGATCCTCGGCGAGACCCTCGGGGACGACGCCGGCCTCGCCGGCCCGGGCCTCGACTTCCTCCCGCCCGCGAAACAGGCCGCCCTCCGGCGCATCGACCAGGATTACGCGGACCTGCGCGCCCGCTTCGGTGCCGGCGGGATCGTGCTCCCCTCGGACCAGGAACGGCTCCGCCTGCTCACCGCCGAGCGCGAACGCGACCTCGCCGCACTGCTCTCGCCGGAGGAACGCGCCGCCTACGACCTGCGCTTCTCGCCTTCCGCCGCCGTCGTGCGCGCCCGCTACGGCGAGGGCCTCGAGACGGAGGAGGAGTTCCGCCGCGTCTTCGCGCTGCAGCAGGCCTTCGACGCGCGCTTCCCCGCGGAGACGGCCGCCGCCCGCAACGACCCCGCGGGACGCCAGCAGTTCGCCGACGCCCAGCGCCAGCTCGAGGAGGCCGTCCGCGCCGCCCTCGGCGAGGATGCCTACGCCCGCGTGCGCCGGGCGCGGGACGGGGATCTGCGCAACCTCGAGGGCCTCGCCACCCGCCTCAACCTGCCGGCGGACACCACGGGACGGCTGGCCGCCGCCCGCGAGAACTTCGCCGCCGCGTCGCAGCGCCTGCAGGCCGACGCGAGCCTGCCCCCCGACCAGCGCCGCGCCCGCGTGCAGGCCCTCGCCGCCGAGGCGCGCACGACCCTCGCGCAGACCCTCGGGACCGAGGCCGCCGAGGCCTACGCCCGCCAGTCCCCCTGGGTCACGATGCTCCAGGGCGGGCTCGCCTTTAGCCTCACGCCGCCCGCCGACCTGCCCGTGCGGGCCCAGGGCATGAGCGTCTTCCCGGTGCTGCCCGCCGGCGCCAACCCGGCCGGCGCAGTCCGCCAGGCGGTCATCACCGAGACCGCGGAAGGCGGCAGTGGCGGCAACCGGATGGAGGTGCGGGTGCTCAACTTCTCGACCTCCGGCGCGGCTCCCGCGCCCAACGCTCCCGCGCCCGCCGGCGGCCCAACGATCCTCGTCCCGCCGCCGCGGCCCTGACCCGCCGGGGGCGCGTCACTCGTCGTCGGATCCGCCGACGACGAGGAGGCGCACGGCGTCGAGCCGCAGCCGCGCGGCGCCGATCGCCGCGCCGATCTGCCGGCGCTGCTCGGCGGCCAGCTCGATTTCGGCGGGTCGCACGGTGGCGTTGATCCGCCGCAGGCTCTCGAGGCGCGCCACGCCCTCCGCCAGCACGGCGTCCGCCCGGACCGCGGACTCCTGGCGACGGGCTGCCGCGACCGCCTCCGCCCGCGCTTCCGCCGCCTCCAGCATCGCGCGCAACAGGTCGCCGTTGAAACCGGGCTGCTCCAGCAGCGGCCGGATTTCCCGGTCCACCGCCTCCGCCGCCACCGCCGCCGCCGGGTGCTCCGCGGTGCGATCGCCGCCGCGCAGATCCACGACCACCCGCACCGGCGCGGGCGCGAGAAACTCGTCCACGTGCCAGCGCGCGTCCGCGACGGTCTCGAGGACGAACAACACTTCGAGGAGCAGGTCCGGCGCATCCCCGGGCAGCGAGGCGCAGGCCGCGGTGCCGGCCGGTGACTCGAGGAGCAGGTCGATCGTGTCCCCCATCAGCGGATGGTCGGCGGTCAGGAAACGAAGGTCCTCCCGGGCGAGGGCGCGACGGCGGTCGAAGGTCGCGAGCATCCCCTCGGCCGGCAGCGAGGGAAACCCCTCGACGTAGGCGTGGCTCGGGTCGAGGAAGACATCGCCCTCCTCGTGCTCGCGGATGCGGACGCCGAAGTGGTCGAGCAGTTCCACCAGAAAGCGCCGCGGGAACGGATCGGCGTCGGCGGCCTGCACCTTGGCCACGACGGCCGCGGCGGCCGCGCGGTCGAAGGAATGCAGCTCAAGGAGGCGGTCCCGCCCGCGCTGGAGGCGTTCCCGCAGTGCGGCGCGGAACGCGGCGGTCTCGGCGACCAGCGCGGCGAGCTCCCGCGGTCCCGGTTCGCCGTCGGGGGCGTAGGCGGTGGCGAGGGCGACAAGCCGGTCCCGGAACGCCGCCTCGTACTCGTGGCCGCCGTGCACGGGCGCCGCGAACGCGTCGAGCCCCTGGTCGTACCAGGTCGCGAGGACCTCGCCGGCGCCGCCCGCGAGGTACGGCACGTGGATGTGGACGTCCGCGCCCTGCCCGATGCGGTCGAGGCGCCCGATGCGCTGCTCGAGGAGCGCGGGGTTGAGCGGCAGGTCGAGCAGGATCAGGTGGTGGGCGAACTGGAAGTTGCGTCCCTCGCTGCCGATCTCGGAGCTGAGCAGCAGCTGCGCGCCGTCCGGCTCGGCGAACCACGCCGCGTTACGGTCGCGCTGCACCAGCGGCAGGCCCTCGTGGAAAAGCGCGACCTTGGCGCTGATCACCTCCTGCAGCGCGGCCGCGAGGGCGAGCACCTTGCGCTGGGAGCGGCAGATGAGCAGCGCCTTGGCGCCGCGCTCGCGCCGGAGAAACGCCGCCAGCCAGGCGACGCGCGGGTCATCGCGGAAATTCGGGCGGAGGTCCGCGTCCTCCCCCGCCGCCTCCGCGCGCAGTTCGCGGGCGAGGCGCGCGTGCACCACCACCGGCGCGCCTTCCAGCGGCGCCGGGCAGTAGCGGCGCCGCGGAAAACCGGTCATCGCCGCGCGGGTGTTGCGGAACACGACCCGGCCGGTGCCGTGCTGGTCGAGCAGCGTGCGCAGCAGGGCCTCGCGCGCCCCGGGCCGGCCCGCCGCCAGCTGCCCGAGGTGGCGGGCGAGCGTCTCGGGGTCGCGGTCGAAGATGGCGCGCAAGGCGGCCTGGTCCGCTGCGGTCAGCGCGCGGCCCTCGATCACCTTGCCCGCCACGTCGGCCACGCGCGCGTAGCCCTCCGCCTCGGCTTCGAACCGCGCCAGGTCGCTGAACCGCTGCGGGTCCAGCAGCCGCAGGCGCGCGAAGTGCCCCGCGACGCCGAGTTGCGTCGGCGTCGCCGTGAGCAGCAGCAGACCCGGGGCCGTCGCCGCCAGTTCCTCGACCAGCGCGTACTCCGGGCTCGCCGCCTCCGGCGACCACGCGAGGTGGTGCGCCTCGTCGACCACCACCACGTCCCAGCCCGCCGCCACCGCCTCCGCCCGCCGCCCGGGCAGGCCCGCGAGGAAACTCACGCTGCAGAGGACCAGCTGCGCGCCGAGGAACGGGTTGCGCCCCGGATCGCTCGCGCCCGCCGCCTGGCAACGCGACTCGTCGAGGATGCTGAACCAGAGGTTGAAGCGCCGCAGCAGCTCGACGAACCACTGGTGGGTGAGCGCCTCGGGGACGAGGATCAGCACGCGCCGCGCCCGGCCCGTCGCCAGCAGCCGCTGCAAGATCAGGCAGGCCTCGATCGTCTTGCCCAGGCCCACCTCATCCGCCAGCAGCACGCGCGGCGCCTGCCGCCCCGCGACCTCGGCGAGGATGTGGAACTGGTGCGGGATGAGGTCGATGCGGCCGCCGAGGAAGCCCCGCACCTCGGACTGGCGGAAGCGCGCCCGCGCCTCGAGGGCCCGCCGGCGCAGGTCGAAGGTGACGGCTTCGTCGGCGTCGCCCGCGAGCAGCCGCTCGTGCGGCCGGCTCACGCTCGTCGCGTCCGCGATCTCGTCCTCCCGCAGGCGCCGGTCCGCCCCGACGTAGGTCACGAGGCCTTCAGTCTCCTCGACGGCGGTGATGACGAGGCGGCGGCCGGCGCGGTCGGCCACGGTCTCGCCAGGGCGGAAGAGGACGCGGCGCAGGACGGCGGTGCCGAGGGCGTAGAGGCGCTTCTCGCCGGTCCCGGGGAACTCGACCGCGACGCGGCGCGCGGCGGGGTCGACCGATGCAACCACGCCAAGCCCGAGCTCGGGTTCACGCTCGCTGAGGCACCTTTGGCCGGCCTTTCCGGGAGACATCCGGCGAGGCTACGGGCGGGCCGCCGCGCTTGGCTACGGGAAACTCGCCATCCGGCTTGGCGGGCGGGCCCGAAGCCGTACTGTCGCCGCCACGATGAACGTCCGCCGCCGCCTGGTCCCCGCCCTGCTGCTCCTGCTGGCCGCCCTGCCGCTCCCCGGCGCCGCGCCGGCCCCGCTCCCCGAACTGCCGCCGCGGGTGCGCGCCCCGTCGGACCAGGCGCAGTTCCGCCGCCTCGTCCTGCCCAACGGCCTGAAGGTGCTGCTGGTCTCCGACCCGAAGTTCAACAAGTCGGGCGCCGCGCTGATGATGCCGGTGGGCCAGATCGACGACCCGACCACGCGCGAGGGGATGGCGCACTTCCTCGAGCACATGCTGTTCCTCGGCACCGCGAAGTACCCGGAGCCGAACGCCTACGGCAACTTCATGCAGTCGAACGGGGGCTACAGCAACGCCTACACCGCGAGCGACCACACGAACTACCAGTTCGAGGTCCGTCACGAGGCGCTCGCCGAGGGCCTCGACCGCTTCGCCCAGTTCTTCATCGCCCCGCTCTTCACCCCCGAGTTCACCGGCCGTGAGATCAACGCCGTGCACAACGAGGCGATGCGGCACGTGCAGAACGACAGCCGCCGCCTCTTCTCCGTGCTCCGCGAGGTCTACGCCCCCGGCAGCGGCGAGAGCAAGTTCTCCACCGGCAACAAGGACACCCTCGCCGGCGCCACCCCCGCCGAGGTCCGCGCCTTCTACGAGGCCACCTACTCCGCCGACCGGATGGCGCTCGCCATCTGCGGCAAGGCGTCCCTCGACGAGCTCGAGCGCCACGCCCGCACGCTGTTCGCCGACATCCCGCGCCGGCCCATCACGCCGCCGCGCCGCGATCCCGCCTTCCTGCCCCGCAAGGCCGCCCTCCGCGTCGTGCAGGTCGAGCCCATCAAGGAGGTCCGCAGCCTCCAGCTGGAGTTCGTGGTGCCCGCGACGCGCCCGGATTTCCTCAGCAAGCCCGACGAACTCCTCACCCAGCTGATCAGCTACCCCGGCCCCGGTGGACTGGTCGAGGCCCTCAAGCGCGACGGCCTCATCAACGGCCTCTCCGCCTTCGTCTGGGAACGCACCGCCGACTACGGTTCGCTGATGATCGGGGCCGACCTCACGCCGGCCGGCCTGCAGGCCCGCGAACAGGTCACGCTCCGCATCCTCGCCTACCTGCGCCACCTCCGCGCCGCCCCGTTCCCGGCCGACTTCTACCGCGACCGCGCGCGCATCGCCCAGCTCGACGAGAGCTTCCGCGACCGCGGCGAAGGCGCCAGCCTCGCCACCAAGCTCGCCAACCAGGCCGGCTTCTACCCGCTCGAGGTCGCCGAGCGCGCCGGGGACGTCTGGGGCCCGCCCGACGAGGCCGCCTACCGCCGGCTGCTCAACGCCCTCACGCCGGATAACCTGCTCGTCGCCGTGATGGCCAAGGGCGTGCCGACTGACCGCGCCGAACGCATCTACCAGGTCAAGTACTCGTACACCGAAGACGCGGGCGCGGGTTACCAGGCCCTCCTCGCTCCGGACGGCAAGGACACGTTCCGCCTGCCGGGGGCGAACGCCTTTTTGCCCGGCGCCACCGGCGTGCTGCCGGAACGGCCCGTCGCGCTGGTCGACGAGCCGGGCCTGCGCCTCTACTGGGCGCCCGACACCGAGTTCCAGCGCCCGCAGGTCGCGCTGAGCCTGCGCTTCGTGCCCGTCGCCCGCCTCGCCACGCCGAAGGCCGCCGCGCTGCTGCAGTTGTTCAACGCCTGCCTGCTCGACCACCTCGAGCCCGCCAGCGCCGACGCCGCCCTGGCCGGCATCGACCTCGGCCTCGACGCCTCGCTCGAGGGTTGGAAACTCTCCGTCGCCGGCTACGGCGATTCCGGCCTCCGCTACGCCGCGCACGTCGCCGGACGGCTGCGGGACTTCAGCGTCACGCCCGCGCGCTTCGAGGCGCTCAAGGAAGCGACCCTGCGCGGGCTCCGCAGCTACGCGCAATCGGAGGCCTACATCCTGGCCCGCAACCGCCGCGACGCCCTGATGCGCGAGCACCTGTTCCTGCCGCCGGAAACCCTCGCGGCGACCGAGGCCGCCACCTGGGCGGACGTGCAGGCCTTCGGGCGCGAGTTCTTCGCCCGGGGCGCGCTCGAGGCGGTGGTGCACGGCCACGTCGCCCCCGAGGCGGCGGTCGCCGCGGTGCGGGACCTCGCGCGCGCGATCGGCGCCGCGCCCGCCCCGGCCGCCGAACTCCTACGCCGCCGCCACCTGCAGCTCCAAGCGGGCGAGAACGTCGTCGACGCCGGCCCGGTCGAGGGCGTGAACTCCGCCTTCGTTCGCGACTACGTGCTGCCGGATGAAACCCCCGAGGTACGGGCGGCCGCCGCCGTGCTGGGCAATTTCTTCGCCGACCCGTTCTTCAGCGAGCTGCGGACCAAGCAGCAGCTGGGGTACATCGTGGGCGGCGGCGCGGGCGGCTCGCTGCGGCACCGTTACTTCGCGTTCGTGATCCAATCGAGCACCCACGCCCCGGTCGAGCTGCAGCGCCGGGCGGAGGCGGTGATCGCGGGCTTCCCGGAGGCCTTCGCCCAGCTCACTGACGAGCAATGGAAGACGCTGGTCGCCGGCGCGCGCTCCGGCTTCGAGGAGAAGGCGAAGAGCATCCGCGAGAAGGCCGAGCTCTTCTTCGGCCGCGCCTTCACCTACGACGGCGAATGGGACCGCCAGCAGGCGTCCCTCGCCGCCCTCGACCAGCTGACGCGGGAACGCACGCTCGCGATCTTCCGCGCCGCCCTCGACCCCGCCACCGCGCGCCGCCGGACCGTGCTGCTCGCCGCGAAGGACCACCGCGCCGACCTGCCCGCCGCGGCGTTCGAGGACCGCGAGGCCTGGCAGGCGAAGCGCGAGTTCCGCTGAGCGAGGCGCCCGGGCCCCGGCGGCATGCGTCGCGCCTGAGAGGTTGGCCGCAAAAGGCGCAAAGGGTCGCATCCGCGGTCGGGGCTTAGCCCGCCGTAGCCTTGGCGCAGGAGGGCCGTGCGTGGCGTCCATAGACGCCGCGGGGCTCAATCACGGGAGCCGCCAAGGCGCGGGCTCGAACCGGGGTGTTTCCGCCGCGCGAGCGTGAAGACCTGGCGGCCGTGGCCCGAAGCCCTCCCCTCCGACCGCTCGCCCTTCAACCTCCGCGGCGTCTATGGACGCCACCATCAGCCCGGTCCCTGCCCAGCAGCCCTTTGCGCCTTTTGTGGCCATCCTCCGGCCAGATCTTCCAAGACAGGTTGGCCGCAAAAGGCGCAAAGGGGTGAATCCGCGGTCGAGGCCGTGCGTGGCGCCCATAGACGCCGCGAGGCTTAAGCACGAAGCCGCAAAGGCGGGGGCTCGAACCGAGGTGCTTCCGCCGCGCGAGCGTGAAGACCTGGCGGCCGTGGCCCGAAGCTCTCCCCTCCGACCGCTCGCCCTACAACCTCCGCGGCGTCTATGGACGCCTCCGGCAGTCTGGTCCGCGCCCAACGGCCCTTTGCGCCTTTTGTGGCCATCCTCCGGACTGAATGAGTACGGTTAAGACCCGGGCCCGCTTCCCAGGAACACGTTCCGCTCAGGATCGCCCTCTCCCTGCTGTCCGCGTCGCCGGGAAAGGTTCGCCGTCCCGCCGCCCACCGGCCACGAATGCCCCGCCCCCTTCCCGCGATGCGCCTCCTCCTGCCGCTGTTCCTCCTGCCCGCCATCCTCGCCGCCGCGACCCCCGCCCCCGCCGAGGGCTTCACGCCCGGCCGCACCGCCGCCGGGATCAGCGAGTACACCCTCGCCGCCAACGGCCTCACCGTCCTGCTGCTCCCCGACCGTTCCGCCCCGGTGCTCACGTTCATGGTGACCTACCGCGTCGGCTCGCGGAACGAGGTCACCGGCACCACCGGCGCCACCCACCTCCTCGAGCACCTCATGTTCAAGGGCAGCCGGAACTACCACGCCGGTAACGGCCAGGCCTTCGACACCCTCCTCGACCGCATCGGCGGCATCAACAACGCCACCACCTGGCTCGACCGCACCAACTACTACGAGAACATCCCCAGCCGCCACCTCCCACTCGTCGCCCGCCTCGAGGCCGACCGGATGCGCCACCTGCTCCTCCGCGAGGAGGACCGGCAGCTCGAGATGACCGTCGTGCGCAACGAGTACGAACGCGACGAGAACGATCCCGCGTCCACCCTCGACAAGGAGGTCACCGCCGCCGCCTTCCTCGCCCATCCGTATCACCACCCGACGATCGGCTGGCGCTCGGACATCGAGAAGGTGTCCATCGCGAAACTGAAGGAGTTCTATGACACGTTTTACTGGCCGGACAACGCGACGGTCTCGGTGATCGGCGACTTCGAACCCACCGCCGCCCTCGCGCTCCTCCGCGAGACCTTCGGGGCCATTCCGCGCGCCCCCCACCCGATCCCGGGCGTCTACACCGAGGAACCCGCCCAGACCGGCCCGCGCCGCGTCGTCGTCCGCCGCCCCGGCGAGGTCGGCGTGGTCCAGATCGCCTACAAGGCCCCCGCCGGCCGCCACGCGGATCAGCCCGCCCTCCAGGTGCTGGCCGAAATCCTCGGCTCCGGGAAGACGAGTCGCTTCTACCGCGCCCTCGTCGATGCCAACCTCGCCCTCAACGCCACGGCGGGCGTCGGGTTCTTCCACGATCCCCACCTTTTCAGCACCACCGCGCTGCTCGCCCCAGGCGTCACCCACGAGCCCGTCGAACAGGCCCTCCGCGCCGAGGTCGCCCGCGTCGCCCGCGAGGGCGTGACCGCCGAGGAGGTCCAGCGCGCCCGCGCCAAGCTGCGCGCCGCCACCGCGTACGGCCGCGACGGCGCCTTCGCCATCGCCGGCCAGCTCAACGAAGCCATCGCGGTCGGGGACTGGACCCTCTACGCCACGCTGCCCGCCGCGCTTGAGGCGGTCACCGCGGCCGACGTGCAACGCGTCGCCAAGCGCTACCTCGTCGAGGACCAAAGCACCGTCGGCTGGTTCGTGCCCCGCACCGAGCCGCCTGCCTCCGACGCCGCCCCCGCGGGAACGCCCGCCGCCCCCGGACCCCGCGGCTACCGGCGTCCCGGGGAACTCCGGACCAGCCGCGCGGAACCCGCGGCCGCCGCGACCGCAGCACCCGCACCCGCCGGCGCCGCCACGGCCGTCGCCCCGCGCGCCCGCCGCCGGAGCGTGGCCGGCCTGGATGTGGTGACCGTGCCCACCGCGATCCGCGACGTGGTGACCCTGCGCGCCGCCTTCCCCGGCGGCGCCGTGGGCCAGCCCGCCGGCCGCGTCGCCGTCGCCGACCTCACCGCGGCGTTGCTCGATCAAGGCACGGTGGCGCGGGACAAGTTCGCCGTCGCCGCCCTGTTGGAACAGGCGGGCGCGGAGATCCGGTTCGACGCCGGCACGCACACCGTCGACGTGGCCGCCAAGTGCCTCCGCGCGGACCTCCCGCTGGTGCTCAGCCTGCTCGCGGAGCAGCTGCGCACGCCGCGTTTCGATCCCGCCGAATTCGCCAAGGTGCAGCGGCGCCTCGCCGGCCAGTTCCGGCGCGAGCTCGAGGAGCCCGGCGTCCGGGCCCGCCTCGCCTTCGCCCGCGCCGCCTTTCCGCCCGGCCACCCTAACCACCGGGCCGCCCCGGAGGACTACCTCGCGGACCTCGAGCGCACGACGCTCGCGGAGGTCCGCGCCTTCCACGCCGCCACCTACGGGACGGCCGGGGCGCGGCTCGTCGCCGTGGGCGACGTCGACGACGCGGCGCTCGACCAAGCGCTCGCGCAGGGCTTCCGCGACTGGACCGGAGGACGCGCGTGGTCGCCCCCGCCTCCCGCCGCCGCGCCGGCCGCGGCGCGCGTCGAGCGCCTGCCGCTGCCGGACAAGACCAGCGTGGCCCTGCTGATCGGGGCGCCGTCGGGCCTGCGGCACCGCGACGAGGACCACCTGGCCGTCGCGACCGGCACCGCGGTCTTCGGGAGCGGCTTCTTTTCCGCGCGGCTGCTCGACATCATCCGCAACCGCGAGGGCCTCACCTACGGGATCGGCGCCGCCCTCGGCGGCGACACCCACGTCGACGGCGCGTGGACCCTGCAGGGCACCTTCGGCCCCGAGCTCCTCGCGCGCGGGCAGGAGTCGACCGTGCGCGAGCTGCGCCGATTCCTCACCGCGGGCGTGACCGAGGAGGAACTAGCCAACTTCAAGGTGACGCTGACGGGCTCGTTCCAGCTCGGCCTCGCCACCACCGAGGGTCTCGCGGGGGCGTTGCTGGCGTGCCTGCAGCGCGGCTACGGCCCGGAGTGGATCGACGCCTACCCGGGCCGGGTCGAGGCGTTGACGGCAGGACAAGTCAACGCCGCCCTCCGCCGCCACCTCGATCCCGACCGGATGATCACCGTGCTGGCGGGCCCGCTGCCGTAAGGCGCTCCGTTGTGGCCGCGGCAGTTGCCGCGGATTCAGGCCGAAACCCATCCCCCACCCGGCTGTTTCCCGGAGGTTTCAGCAACCGTTCCCGTCCGAATCCGCG
>JAIXQE010000138.1 GCA_027485815.1 Opitutaceae bacterium | reverse complement strand
GCGACGAGGCCGCGGCGCTCGGCCTCGGACTGCGGGCGGATGGCGGCGTTGGCGTCGAACGTGTTCTGCGACTGGAGCTGGCGGGTGAACGTGGCGTTCGGGCCGGCGGCGTTGCGGTCCACGGTGAACGTGCGCGCGCCGGCCGCGGCGCCGGCGGGGATGACCTGGCCGGTGATCGGATCGGTGGCGCCGGCGGGGACCACGAACGAGCCGGGGGTGTTGCTCGCCAGGAGCAGCTGGCGCTTCACGGGCTGCGGGAATTCCCCGAACAGAAACGCGTCGCGGCGGTACCAGTCGCCGATGACGGAGAGGGTGGTGGCGCCGGACTTCGCCCCCGCGGTGAAGGAGCCGCGGAGCGTCGGGGCGCTGATGCCCCCGGTGAAGTCACCGTAGGACAGGCTCACGGCGCTGCCGGTGAGGTCGCGCTTGAGGATGATGTTCACGACGCCGGCCACCGCATCGGCCCCGTAGACGGCGGACGCGCCGTCCTTGAGGACCTCGATGCGCGCGATGGCGGCCACCGGGATCATGTTCACGTCCACGAACTGCTCCGTGCCGAGGCCGGCGGCGGAACCGCCCTGACCGAGGGGGGCGGGGGTGACGCGGCGGCCGTTGAGGAGGACGAGGGTGGAGTTGACGCCGAGGCCGCGCAGGGAGATCGCGGCGGTGCCCGGGGAGGAGGTGTTGACGCGGTTCTCGGCGAAGCCCTGGGCGCCGATCTCCGGGATCTTGCGGAGCAGGTTGGCGAGGTTCACCTGGCCCGAGGCCTCGATCTCGGCCGAGGTGACGACGCGCAGGTTGGCCGCGGCGGTGGACTCACCGAGGCGCAGGTTGGAACCCGTGACCGTGACGGCCTCGAGTTGGGTGGGCGCGCCGGCGGCGGCCGGGGCGGCGGGTTGGGCCGCGTGCGCCGGGGAGAGCGCGGAGGCGGCGAGCGCCGCGAGCAGCAGGGCGGGAGGGCAGTGCTTCATGGTTGGTGTCGGAAAAAGGGTCGAGCAAGGCCTCACCGGAGGCCGCCGGCAAGCGTGGTCTGGATGCGGGCGCCCAACTCCCGCAGCCGCGCCTTGATGGCTTCGGCATCGAGTGTCCGCACGACGCGGTCCTCCATCAGGATGCGGCCGTGGACGATGGTCGTGCGCACATCGCGGGGGCTGGCCGCATAGACGAGGGCCGAGTAGGGGTCGTAAAGCGGCTGCAGCGCGGTGCTGCTGGTGTCGACGATCACGACGTCCGCGAGCTTGCCGGCCTCGAGGGAGCCGATGCGGTCCTCGAGGTGGAGGGCGCGGGCGCCGCCGAGGGTGGCCATTTCGACCACGGTGGCGGCGGGCATCACGTTGCGGTCCTTGCGGTCGAGCTTGTGGACCTTGGCGACGTAGCCGAGCTGGCCGATGAGATCGAGGGTGTTGCCGCTCATCGGGCCATCGGTGGCGAGGCCGACGCGGAGGCCCTGCTCGAACATCCGGAGCGCCGGGGCCACGCCCTTGGCCGACTTGAGGTTGGCGACGAGCGCGTGGGCGATGCCGACCTCGCGGGCCTGGAGCAGGGCCTGGTCCGACTCGCTGACGAAGATGCAATGGGCGGCGACCAGGCGGCGGTTGAGGAGGCCGACCGAGTCGAGAAACTCGACCGGCGTCATCTGGTGGTCCCGGCGGATCGACGTCATCTCCTCGGTCATCTCGGCGAGGTGGATGAGGACCGGGGCGCCGAGCTCGGCGGAGGCCTCGGCGACGAGGCGGAGGTGCCGCGGATCGACGGTGTAGGGGGCGTGGGGAGCGAAGGCGGGGGTGATCAGCGGGTCGTCCCGGTAGGCGGCGATGAACTGCCGGGCGAGGGCGAGTCCGCCGTAGGGTTCAGGGCTGTCGGGCGCGGGGAAGTTGACGATCGTCTGGCCGAGGACCGCGCGGAGGCCCGCCTGCCGGGTGACCCGGGCGACCTCGTCCTCGAAATAATACATGTCGGCGAACGTGGTGACGCCGCCCTCGATCAGTTCGAGCAGGCCGAGGAGCGTGCCATCGCGGACGACGGCGCGGTCGACGAAGTTCCGCTCGAGCGGGAAGATGAAGCGCCGGAGGCGGTCGGGCACGTCATCGCCGAGCCCGCGGAACACGGTCATCGCGAGGTGGGTGTGGGCGTTGACCATCCCGGGCATCACGATGCCGCCGCGCGCGTCGATCGTACGGGCCGGCGCGTACTGCGCGGCGAGGGCGGCGGGGCCGACGGCAAGGATCCGCTCTCCGCGGATCACGATGCAGCCGTCCGCGATCACTTCGCGGGTGGCGTTCATCGTGAGCACGCGGCCGTTGGTGATCAGGAGGTCGGCCGGCGGCCGGGGCGTGGCGGCGCCGGTGAACCCGGGGAGGCTGGCAAGGAGGGCGAGGAACAGGCGGCGCATGCGGGAGGGAGGCAACGCACGAACGCGCTGGCTGCAACCCCGCGGGCGGAGGGGTTGCAGGCCTTGCCTGCCTCCCGGCGGACCCTCATCGAAGGGGATGCTCCGGACTCTCCCCCGCCGGTTACCCCCCGCCTGGCTGCTGACCTTCGTTGCCCTCGGCCTCGTTCCCGCGGCGCGGGCGGCCGACCCCGGCCGTCCCCCCGGCTACGACCCGGCGCGGTTGCCGGGCGGGACCGAGTTCTTCGTCCTCCGGCAGGGCCTGCCGCAGGCGCGCGCCCGATTCGAGACCGGCGGGCCGGCGCGGGTGGCGTTCCTCGGCGGCTCCATCACGGCGATGAGCGGTTGGCGGGAGCGGGTGATGGCGGACCTGCGCCGTCGCTTTCCGCGGACGGAGTTCGACTTCGTGGCCGCGGGCATCGGTTCCCTCGGGTCGGTACCCCACGCGTTCCGGTTCGGCCGCGACGTGCTGGCGCGGGGGCCAGTGGACCTCCTGTTCGTCGAGGCGGCGGTGAACGATGCGACCAACATCCCCGACCAGCCGGCGCGGATGCTGCGGGGGATGGAGGGCGTGGTGCGGCAGGCGCGCCTCGCGAATCCGCGCCTCGACATCGTCCACCTGCACTTCGCGATGCCCGAGCACCTCGCGGATTACCGGGCGGGACGCGTGCCGGTGGCGATCCGCGAGCACGAGCGGGTGGCCGCCGCCTACGGCAACCCGTCGCTCGATCTGGCCCGCGAGGTGACCGCGCGGATCGACGCGGGGCAGTTCTCGTGGGAAAAGGACTTCCGCAATCTCCATCCTTCCCCGTTCGGCCACGAGGTCTACGCGGACGCGATCGCCCGCCTGCTCGATGCGGCGTGGGCGGGACCCTCGGGCCCGGTGCCGCCGCCCGCCGTGCTGCCGCCGGAACCGTTGGATCCGGCGAGCTACTTCCGCGGCCGCCTCGGTAACCTGGCGACGATCCGCCCCGGCCGCGGCGTCACGCTCGATCCCGCGTGGCGAGCCGCGGATGGCAAGGCGACCCGGCCGGGCTTTGTCGGCGTGCCCGCGCTGGTGGCCGCGGGTGCCGGGGCCGAGCTGGAATTCGAGTTCAATGGGACCGCGGCGGGCCTGTTCCTGACCGCGGGTCCGGACACCGCGCGCCTCGAGGTGAGCGTCGACGGCGGCCCCTTCGCGCCCGTCGACACCTGGACGCGCTGGAGCGCCACCCTGCACCTGCCCTGGGCGCTGATCTTGGCGGACGGGCTCCCCGATGGGCCGCATCGGTGTCGCGTGCGGGTGGTGGCACGGCCGGCGGGTGAGCCGGGCGGTGAAGCCCTGCGCATCTTTCACCTGTTGCTGAACTGACGCGGGAAAGCGCACCGCCGCGGCAAACCGGGATTGCGCCGGGCGCGCCGATGCGTCTTTCCTCGGCCGCCGTGACTACCCTTACCCGCGTCCCCCTTGCCGCTGCGCTCGCCCTGGCCAGCGCCGCCGTCCTCTCCGCCGGCCAGCCCCGTCCGAACAACGTGGCCCAGCGTTACCAGCAACTCTGCGCCAACTGCCACGGCGACAAGCTGCAGGGGGCGCAGGCGGGGTCGCTGCTGGACGACGTCTGGACCGCGGGGGGTGACGACGAGAGCCTCGAGCGTAGCATCCGGCAGGGGTTTCCGGAAAAGGGCATGCCTGCGTGGGGCAGCGCCATCCCGGACAAGGAGATCCGCGCGATGGTCATCTACATCCGCGAGCAGCGCGCGTTGCACGCGGCCGGCCAGCTCCAGTTCGCCAAGCCGGCGGACTTCGTGACCGCCCGCAGCCAGCTGCACGAGTACCAGGTGTCGACCTGGGTCGGCGGGATGAAGGAACCGTACTCCCTTGCGTTCCTGAAGCCGGACCTCGCGATCGCCACCGAGAAGCGCGGGCACGCCTTCCTGATCGAGAAGGGCAAGCTGGCCCCGCGGCCCCTGCTCGGCCTCCCGGCGGTCGACACCGGCGGCCAAGCTGGCCTCTACGACGTCCTCCCGCACCCGGATTACGCCCGCAACGGCTGGCTGTACTTCGCCTTCAGCGATCTGCAGCGCAACGCCAAGGGTGAGCCGGTGAGCCTGACCCGCGTGTTGCGCGGCAAGCTCAAGGACAACACCCTGATCGAGCAGGAAACCATCTACCAGGCGCGCACCGAGCACTACGTGAAGGCGGGGGGCGTGCATTTCGGCGGACGGCTGGCCTTCGACCGCGCCGGCTTCCTCTACCTCACGATCGGCGAGCGCGGCGGCAAGAGCGTGGCCCAGGACCTCGGCCTGCCCATCGGCAAGGTGCACCGCCTGCACGACGACGGCCGCGTCCCGGCCGACAACCCCTTCGCCCAGAACCCCAAGGCCCTCGCCTCCATCTGGAGCTATGGCCACCGCAACCCGCAGGGCCTCGCCTTTGAGCCCTCGACCGGCCGCCTCTACAGCACCGAGCACGGCCCCCGCGGCGGCGACGAGCTGAACCTGGTCGAGCGCGGCCGCAACTACGGCTGGCCGGTCATCACCTACGGGATGGAGTACAGCGGCGACGCCATCACCCAGATCACGAGCCAGGCGGGGATGGAGCAGCCGGTGACCTACTGGGTGCCGTCCCTCGCGGTCTGCGGCATCAGCTTCTATACCGGCGACCTGTTCCCGCGCTGGAAGGGCCAGCTGTTCCTCGCGACCCTCGCCGCGCAGGAGTTGCGCCGGATCGAGCTCCGCGACGGCAAGGTCGTGGCCCAGGAGGTCGTCTTCAAGGAGCTCGGCCGCATCCGGCACGTCGTGCCGGGTCCGGACGGCGCCCTTTACGCCCTGCTGCCGGAGCGCATCGCGCGGATCGCGCCCGCGGCGACCGTGGCCGCGCCCTGACGCGGCGGAGCAAGCTCCGGAACGCCCGCGGCAAACGCGCCGCCGATTGACGGGTCCGGCGGACCGGGCACCTTGGGCGCGTGCTCCACGACGCCTTCGCCGGCCTGCAGAAGCTGATGCTGCCCGACCGGTGGCAG
The DNA here is from genome assembly GCA_027485815.1 of Opitutaceae bacterium. Taxonomy (GTDB): domain Bacteria; phylum Verrucomicrobiota; class Verrucomicrobiia; order Opitutales; family Opitutaceae; genus ER46. The sequence goes on along the minus strand of JAIXQE010000138.1, from coordinate 14,264 downwards.
GCGCTGGCGCTGCACGGCCTGCGCGCGGGTCGGGATGTGATCGTGAGTGCGCCCACCGGGGCGGGGAAGACCTACGTCTTCGAGCGCTGGGTCGAACAGACCGCGTTCGCCCGGCGCGCCCTCTTCACCGTCCCGACGCGGGCCCTCGCTAACGACAAGTTCGCCGAATGGCGCGCCCGCGGCTGGGAGGTGGGCATCATGACGGGCGATCTGTGCGTGCGGCCGGAGGCGCCCGTGGTGGTCGCGACCCTCGAGGCGGTGCAGGGCCGGATCGTCGACGGCGTGGGCGGGACGGGCGAGGAGCCTTTCCGGCTGCTGGCGGTGGATGAATACCATTGGCTGGCCGACGCGCACCGCGGGAACCATTACGAGGGAGTGCTACTGTCGGCGCCGCGGGACCTGCAACTGCTGCTGTTGTCGGGCGCCGTGGCTAACCCCGAGGATGTCGCCGCGTGGTTCCGCCGTTTGGGCCGTGAGCCCGAGGTCATCGCCCACCACGAGCGGCCGGTCCAGCTGGAGGAGGTCGAGGTGGATGAGCTGGTGCACGGCCTGCCGCGCTGCATCGAGGGTTTCTGGAGCCGGCGCGTGGCGGGAGCGCTGCGCGAGGGCCTGGGCCCGGTGCTGGTCTTCGCGCCGCACCGGGCGGATGCCGAGCGGTTGGCGCGCCAGTTCGCGCGGGAGCTGCCGCTGGCGGACCCGCTGACCCTCACGCCGGAGCAGGAGCAGTTGTGCGGCCCGGTCCTCAGTCGCCTGCTGCGCGCGCGGGTGGCGTTTCACCACAGCGGCCTGAGTTACGCGCAGCGGGCCGGCGCGATCGAGCCGCTGGCCAAGGCCGGGCAACTGCGCGCCGTGGTCGCCACCCTGGGCCTGAGCGCAGGCATCAATTTCTCCCTCCGCTCCGTCCTCATCACCGCCGCGGCTTACCGCCACGATCATCTCGAGCGCGAGATCGCGCCGCACGACCTGCTCCAGATGGTGGGGCGGGCCGGGCGTCGCGGCCTCGACGAGGCGGGTTACGTGCTGGTGAGCGCGGGCACGCCGCGGCTGCGGCGGGCCGAGCCGCTGCGCCTGCGCCGCGCGGCGCCCTTGCCGTGGGCGGTGCTCCTGCGGCAGCTCCGTGGCGGCCGCGACGCCGGGGAGCTGGCGCGCACCGCCTCCGGCCGCTTCTTCAGCGAGGAAATCCTGCCCCTTGGGACCGAGCACACGCCGCCCGAGCTGGCCGCGACCCTGCCCTGTGGCGAGCGCACCGACACCGGCCGCGCCCGGCTCGTGCGGCGCGATCGCAACCCGGGTCCCGCCTGTCCCACGTGCCCGCAGCGGGCTGCCTGCCTGGCCCTTTCCCCGGAGCCCACGCTGCTCTGGCAATGGCAGCGCACCGGTGTGCTCGACCGGCAACTGCGCCTGACGGTGCGAGGCGAGATTGTCGCTGGCTTTCTCGGTCCCGAGGGCCTCGCGCTCGCCGCGGCATTGGAAGATTACCGGTACCCTTTGGATGACCTGTTGTTCGACACGGCGAACCTGTTCGCGGGCGACCGGTTCACGGGCACCAACCCGCGTTGGCTGGGGCGCCTGGCCGAGGCCTGTGGGCGAGCGTACCGGCGTCTGAGCATCGAGGGATGGCTGCGGGAGGGGGTGCCGGTGCAGTATGGCGCGGGCGGGGCGGAAGCGGTGCGCGCCGTTGTGGCCGAGGGGGCGCGGAGCCGGGAGGTGCTGGAGGAGGTGGAGACCGCGGGGCGGGGCGACCTCGACCGCCTCCTCACCGAATGGCGGAGCCTGCTGCGGCAGGCGGCCGGGGCGCCGCCGCTGGTGGGCGACGGGCAGGCGATGACCCCGCGGGATCACTTCCTCGCGGAGCGGTGGGATAATTTCCGGGCGCTGGCGCGGTATTGGCTGCGGGAGGCGCGGGCGGACGCGTTGCCCGAGTTGTCGCCGCTGACCGTGGATCAGCGGCGGCCGGTCAATCACCGCGTGTTACGGGCGGCGGTGCGGCCTCCGCCGGGGCGGGTCGGGGTCGTGCTGCGGTAGCCGGTGGCCGGTGCATCTCCGCCTCACGCCCATCGATGGTCCCCGGAAGCGCGGCAGGTCGTCGCGCGGGTAAGGTTCAGGTCGGAAGATGTCCCGGAAACGCCACGCCGCGCCTCGCGCAGGCGACCTCCAGGGACCGCCACGCCGCCTGGCGCTGTTCGGGCAACGGCAAGAGGCCGATCAACGGGACAAGATCCACTGGAGCGACGATTTTGAGCGCGAGCATTTCGCCCACAAACTCAAGATCCTTGGGGCGGCCGGCGGCCAGCTTGGCACAGGCGAGATCGTGGGCGCCCAGGCAAAGACCCGTTACGCCGCGCGTATTCTCGTTATGGATCGGTTCCAACCGTTTCTCCCAGCCGCGGGGCAGGGCGCACGCCTCCGGGGGGAGCCCGTGCGCATAATAACCAAAGGTCTCCTGAAACGGGGTGATTTCGCCGATCGCACCGTTGATCACCTCCATCTTTTCCGGTGCCCGTAGCGGAAACACGTCCGCCTCAATCGAGCGCGCCAGCACCTCGCTGGGACTACCGACGGTTCCGAGGATGGCCTGACTGCCCAAAATGAGGATCGTGTTCTCGTCGGTGACGGAGCCGGCGGCGCGGATGATATGCTCCAGTTGCTGGCGGGTCATGAACGAAGGATGCGGAAGCGTTCCTCGTTGGTCAGGAGTCCGCCGAAGGGGGCGCTCTGCCGGCGGCGATCGCCGTCGGCCGATTCCTCCAGCAGGAGGCGGCGGAGCGCAGGCCACGGCAGCCGGAGCAGCTCGGTCCATTCCGCCTGCAGCCGCGGATTGCTCCACTTCGCGATCTGCCGCGCGGCGTTCTGCAGGAGCTCAGGGCGGGCATCGAGCTTGAGAACGCAGGCGCCGATGAGCCGGTGGAGGCGTCGGTCCACGTCGGCGTGCGAGAGTGGCGAATTCATGCGGCCCACGCCGCGACGCTGGGTCAGGGCTGCGGGCAACGCAAGCCGGTCGGCGGAGGGTCGGTGGATCGGCCCCGAAACGCGGTCCGTCTCCGCGCACCGCGCTACCCCGGCAGACGGCGGCGAGAGTCCCAACGGACTCGTGAGCCTAAAGTCGGCCCCCCGGACCGCCTCACCACGGTTCGGTGTAGCCGGGGAATCCTTCCCCGGTTTGGCACGCCGCCTCCTCACGGCAGCTCATAGACCTCTACCAGGACCGTGCCGGCGGCAGCGGCCGTCTCCACCCGGATCGTGTAATTGCCGGCGGGCAGCGAGGCCACCAGGGCGGCGTCGCGTGAATTCGCGCTCAGTCCGAACGCGCCCGCCCGGGCAAAGGCGTCCACCAGGGCCGCCCCGCCGCCCCAATTGTCGTTGGACCCCAGCGCCCGCTCGCCCGCGAACAGCGTGAGGCGGGGATCCGCCGCCGCGCCGTCGACCCCGAATGCCGACAGCCCCGGGCCCACCGCGCGGGCTAGGACCCGCTTCTCGCCGCCGCCGGCCACGACAAACCCCGCGGTGATGCCCCCGGCGGAATCCTTCAGCAGGGACAAGTTGACCAAGCGCGGGGTGGTCGCCGTGTAGGCCGATTCCGGCGTTGCGTCGTAGACCTCCGCCAGGACCAGGCCGGTGTCGCCCCCCGCCCCGGAGATGCGCACGGAGTGATCTCCCGCCGGCAGCACGACGCTGGCCGCCGCATCGAGGGACCCCGGGCCGGAAAATGCGAACGCCCCCACGGAGGTCATCGCGGCCGCGAGGGCGGCGGATCCGCCCCAGTTGTCGTGCTCCCCGGTCTTGGTGCTGCCGGCGAAGCGTTCCAACTTGGGATCCGTGAGCACGCCTGGCACGCCCAGCGGGGCCAGCGAGGGCCCCGCGGCGCGGAGAACCACGGGTTTGCTGCCGGACGTCCCGCTGCCGCCCACCACGTAACCGACGGTGAACGAGTCCCCCGGCCGCAGGAGCGGCGCGAGCACCGAGAGATTCGTCAACCGGCTGGTGGAACCCGCGGGTCCATCTCCCGGCGTCGCGACCACCTGCGCGCTCACCGTACCGGCCGGGAGGCTTTCGTTGTGCAGCCGGTCCAGCGCGGTCACGGTGTAATGATAGGTGCCCGGGGCCAGACCGGGATCCGTGAAACTGGTTTCTCCCGCGTGGGCAGTGATCCGCATGAGGTGGGTGGCATCCTCGTGGTCAATCGGGCTCCCGGTGGAGCGGTAAACCGCGAATTGGCGCACCTCGTCGAGGGCGTTGCCGCTGGCGGGCGGCGCCACCCAGCGCAGCCGGATCTCGCGGCCGCTCACCTGCGCGGTCAGCTGGCTGACAGGCGGCGGCGGCAGATCATCCTTCCACGGCATCGCGGGGCGCAGGGCCGGGGTCCGGAAGACGTCATCGCGCAGCGCGTCGCGCAGGCCCAACGGGTTGCCCACCACGCTGCGGGCGCTGAAGAAAGTCTGACCCTGCACGTTCGGCTGCTGCCGGTTCAGGCGGATCTGCCGGGGGAGCTGCGTCGGCTGGTTCCAATTCAGATCGGTTCCGCCGTTGTTCACCTTGTAGGCCGCGAGCCCGCTGTAGATGTGACGGTTCCCGCCGAGGGCATTCCACCAGGGGAGCAGCACCTCATAATTGGCGACGCTGAAGCCGATCGACCAATAGAGCTGCGGGGTGAGATAATCGACCCACGCCTGCTGGATCCATTTCCGGCTGTCGGCGTAGATGTCACTGTAGCTCTGCAGCCCGCTGGTGGCGGAGCCGCTCGGATCGCTGCCCCGGTTGCGCCAGATGCCGAAGGGGGAAACGCCGAATTTCACCCAGGGTTTCACGGCGCGAACGCTGGCGTGGCTCCGCTGGATGAACCGGTTGATGTTGTCCCGCCGCCAGTCCCCCCGGTTGGTGAATCCGCGCGGGTCCGCGGCGAAGGTCGCATCGTCGTTGAAGGGCGCGCCGGAACTGGGCGGATACGGATAGAAGTAATCGTCGAAGTGGATCCCATCCACGTCGTACCGGCGCAGCACGTCCTGCAGCACGGTGATCACATGATCCTGCACCGCCGGCAGGCCGGGATCCAGGATGCGCAGGCTGCCCTGCGCCAGCAGCCATTCCGGCCGGGTCCGCGCGAGGTGGTCGGGCGCGAAGGAGGCGAGGCTGGCGACGTTGCTCACCGCGCGGAAGGGATTGAACCACGCGTGGAGCTCGAGGCCCCGTTGCCGGCAGGCCGCGATGATGAATTCCAGGGGATCGAAGGCGGGGGAGGGAGCGCGACCCTGTCGCCCGGTCAGGTCCGCGCTCCAGGGCTCCAGCGGGCTGGGATACATCGCATCGCATTGGCTCCGCACCTGGAAGAAGACCGCGTTGAAGCCCGCGGCCTGCAACTGATCCAGCAGGGCGAGGAGCTCGGCCTGCTGGGTGGCGACCGGAAGGTTGGGGGCGCTGGGCCAGTCGATGTTCCCGAAGGTGGCGATCCACGCGCCCCGCAATTCGCGCTTGGGCGGGCTTTGCGCGAGGAGCGACCAAGCCAGCAGGCACAGGCAGAGCCACCGGAGGGAGCGGAGCGAAAGCGGAAGGGCACGCATCGGGGCGGAGGGGAAGCTCGCCGGTGACGACGATCCGATCCCGCCGGGAGTCAAGAGGGCTACCGAGGTCCCCCTACCCAATCGAGGAACAGCTCGCGCGGGCCGAGGCCAACGGTGAGGCTTGGCGCGGATGAAACCCTTCGGACATGGGGTCGGGCGTCGGCAAGTTGCAGCGGCGATAAGCTGGAGCGGCCGGAATGCGTTCCGCTTCGCGGCTGCCCTGCTGGTGAGCGTGGCGGCCGCTGCGACCCCCAACCTCGGTCCGCGCGGCGAGGAGCTGCTCCTGCTCGACAATGGTGCGGTCCGCGTCGGCATCGACCGCACCAAGGGCGGCGCGATCACCTGGCTCTCCTGGTCGGCGCATCCAAAAAACATCGTCAACCTGGCCGACCCCGGTCGCTTGATCCAACAGTCGTACTACGCCGGACTCCTCCTCGATCGCCGGGCCGAGGGCCAGAGCAAGTCCTGGAGCCCATGGTCCTGGAATCCGATCCAAGGCGGCGGCGTGTCCTCGTGGGCGCGCGTCACGGTCTTTGAGCGCCAGGGGGAACACACGTTGTACGCCGAGACGATACCCAAGCTGTGGGACATGCCCGACGAAGAGGCGGCGGCGCTCATGCGGCAGTGGACGGCGTTCGAGCCCGGCATGCCCGACGTCGTGGTCGTGCGCTGCGAATTCGTCGCCCGGCGCGCCGCCGGCGACCGCTGGGGCCCCGCGCGACTTTCCCCGCAGGAGATTCCCGCCTGCTACTTCACGCGCAGTTTCAGCGTGATGAAGAGCCATCTTGGCGGCGGCGCGTGGCGCGTCGAAACGCAGCCGCCCGGCCCGCCCTGGGGACAGGCCACGCCTCCGCGGCAGGCGATGGCGTTCTTCGCGCCCAACGGCCAGGGGGTCGCCGTGTTCAGTCCGGCGGCAACCCAGGCGTGGAACTTCGGTCCCCACGGCGGCGGTTCGAGCGAAGATCCTGCCGCCGGGCCGTGCATGCACGTCGCGCCCATCGACCGTGTGAATCTCGGCCCGAGTTCCACCTACCGCTATCGCTACTGGCTCGTCGTCGGCACCGAGTCCGAGATCGCCGCCCGGCTCGACGTGCTTTGGAACCGGTATTCCGCCGAGCGCGCGACGCTCACGAATCCCTGAGCGCCTGCGCGGCGGCGCGGGGCCAACCGTACTGGATCAGCGGAGCTTCGTTCCCGGAGACCGGGGCAGGATGCCCCGGCTACACCGGGCCGCCGCCGATCCGTCCCGGCGCTTTTCTTCCCCGCGGGGAGAAGCCTGCGGCCGTGACGAGTTGCCGCCTGGATCCGCGGCAGCTGCCGCGGCCACACCATCCCCGGGCCGCCGCGCTCAGAACTCGAACGAGTTCGTGATCGTCCACTTGTTCGGCTGCGGGATGCGCGCGCTCGCCACCTGACCGTTCGGCTGGGCGGTGACGCCGATCAGATCCTCGCTGCCGAAGACATCGCGGATGTTCAGCTGCACGCTCCAGCGCACCTTGTCGGTGAGGAAGCGGCGGCCGTAGCGCAGCCACAGGTCATAGTTGATCTGCGCGCTGCCGTAGTACGGCCGGGTGACGTCGTAGACCCAGGCGCCGGCGGCGTTCTGCTTCGCCGGGAAGCCGATCGCGACGCGGTCCTGCCAGCGGGCCGCGCCACCCACGCCCCAACCCTTGAGCGGGCCGGTGCGGAAGTCATAGTTCGTGACGGCATTGAAGCGCCAGCGGCGGAGCTCCTGCACCGGGGAGCCGTTGGCGGCGAGCGCGTTCAGGTAGGGCACGTACATGTTGATGATCGCAAGGTTCCCGAGCTGCGACGTGCCGAACGAATTGAAGTAGATGATGTCCTCAAAGCCCTCCATCTCGCGGAGATTGGTCGCGAGCTTGCCGTTGCCGTCCGTCCAGAGCGGCAGGTTGCGGTTGATGAACTCCGTGAAGTCGGCGCCGACGTTGGCGCGGCTGGCTTCCTGCCGGGCGGCGTTGAAGGTGATCCGCCAGTGCGGGAGCGGATTGAAGGTGCCTTCGAACTCCCAGCCTTCCGAGACGGTGTCCGCCACGTTGCCCACGTTGGGCGGCCGGGTGGCGCTCCAGTTTCCGCCGTTGGGCGCCTGGGTGAAGTTCCAGGTCTGGGCGAGGAGCGGATCGACGGGGCGGAGCCACTCCTCGCGGGTCCGCTGCGTGAACCAGAGGTTGCGGGCGGTGGTCTCGGCGGCGGTCAGGCCCGGGTTGAGCACGTTGGCCTGGGCCGGGTTCGTGAGGCTCGCGCGCAGCGGCAGGTAACGCGGGTCGGAAGGCGTGAAGCCGAACCACTTGTTGATCAGGACCTCGTTCGTGTTGGACCCGCGCAGGCCGTTCATCGCGCGGACCACGTCGTTGCCGGGCCAGAAGGTGTTGTAGAAAGTCGCGGAGTCGTTCGTCTGGGTCGTGCGGTAGCGGTTCACGCGCAGGGTGAACTTCCGCTCGAGCGCCGAGATCGTGACGCCCAGGTCCTTGGTGCGGCCCGCGGGCGGCGCGAACGGGCGGCCGTAGACGTCGGCAATGGTCGACGAGGGACGGAAGTTGCGCGCCTCGTTGTAGGAAACGCTGACGTCGGTGCCGCGGGGCAGGCGGCGGCGGATCCAGTCGGGCGCGTGCAACACGCCGCTCCAGCTCACGGTGGAGTCCTTGGCGTAGATCGTGGGCTGGGCGGGCAGGGTCCAGGCGGGGTTGAACGGGTCGGTCTCGCCCGTGCCCGAGGCGAGGCGGGCGGGGCCGGCGTCGCGGAGGTCGAACTCGTCCTCGCGCCAGCCGACCAGGCCGACGAGCTTGTCGCCGAGCAGGTAACCCTGCCAGATGGCGGACTTGCTCCGGGTGGTGTTGGCGTTCTTGGAGGCGCCGGAGTACAGTTTGCTGATGTCCCGCTCGTCGGCGGAGATGGTGGTCACCGGGACGCGGACCATCTGGTTGACGCGGGCGTCGAAGAGCAGCGCGGTGCCGGCGGGCTGGGGCACGTGGAGGGCGGTGATGCCGCTGATACCGGCGCCGGCGGGCGAGTTGAGCTGGGCGATGGAGGGCCCGAGGTAATGGATGGCGGCGTAGGATGGGTAGGTGGTGGCGGCGGGGTTGTTGGCGTAGGCGTTGACGTCGAGACCGTAGGAGTAGCCGTTGATGCTCCGGTTGAAGGTGGCGTTGCGCTGGTCGGTCCAGTTGCCGGTGAACACGTGGCGGCCGAGGTGGCGCTGCCAGCCCGGGCGGCGGCGGAGGTCGAGCGTGGCGTAGGCGGTGGCGCGCTTGGCCTCGCGCGTGACCTCGGAGAAGTTGTTGCCGATCGAATCGGAGGCGACGTACGGCCGGCCGAAGTTCGGGTTCGGGGCGCCGTCGACGAGCTTGGTGTTGAAATCGACGAAGAGCGTGTACGCGTCGAAGCCGAAGACGCCGAAGTTCTCGCGGTTGAAGGTCTGGCGGTCGTACGCGAGCTCGAAGCCGACGAGGTCGCGCAGGAACGTCTGGCGGAAGGTGGCGTTGAGGGCGCGGAAGTCGGATTCCTCGCGCTTGTTGGGTCCGTCGAGCAGGACGTCGTAGAAGTTGAAGGTCGAGGGGTCGCGGATCTCCTGGTAGCGCCAGAGGCCGGCGTAGGCCTGGCCCGGGGGCGCGAACTGGCGGTTGAGGAAGAAGTTCGGGTTGTTGCCCTGCGCGGCGTAGGCGCCGATGGCGTACCACGACACGAACGGCGTGCCGCCGCGGCTGATCATGAAGGGCGGAACGCCGTTGCCCCCCTGCGCGGAGGTGGCCGGGTCGGTGAAGACCGCGCCGATCTGGCCGAACCAGCGGCCGGGGGCGCCGAGGTGCGCGAAGAGCAGGGGATTGGTGGTGACCGCCGTGGGGTTGGTGGGATCGACCGCGGCCTTGTTCAGCACGCTGTACCAGGCCGTGAGCCCGTCCTGCGGCGGGGTGGGGCGGGGGCGGTTGGAGCGGGTGAAGCCGCCCTCGTAGCTGACCTGCAACTGGGTGAGGCCATCGCGCACCAGCCGCGGCTCCCACTTGGCGGTGACGAACGCGCGGCGGTCATCCTCGAAGGCCGGCTTCTGCCGGTAACCCTCGGCCTTGTTCAGGGCGATGAAACGCACGCCGAGCCGGCCCGCGACGACGGCCTGGTTCACGTCGAGCACCTCGCGGTGGCTGCCAAAGCGGCCGATCGCGCTGCTGAAGGCCCAGCTGTTCCGCCCGAGTTGGGCCGACTTGAGCTGGTTGTTGATGATGCCCGCCGGGCTGCCCAGGCCGAAGAGGATCGCGTTGGCGCCGCGCGAGATGTCCACCCGCTCCGTGTTGTACGAGTCCAGCGGGATGTTGGTGAGGAAGAAGTCGCGCGTGAGGTCGGCGCCGGCGAGGCCGCGGACGCGGGTCGAGTTCTGGGGGCTCTGGAGGAGGGATTCGGCGCTGGAGAAGCGGTTGCCGGTGTCGACGCCGGAGAAGTTGCCCTCGAAGCCGCCGGCCTCGGTGTTGGTGGTGTAGACGAGGAAGTCGCGCGCGTTGGTCGAGGCGGTGTCGAGGAGGAACTGGGACGTCACCACCGAGATGGCGGCGCCGACGTCGCGGAGGTCCGTGCGCAGTCGGGTGCCCGCGAGGGTGGAGGTGGCCGCGTAGCCGCGATCCTGGGCCTCCTCGACAACGAACGGGCTGAGCGTGAGCGGAACGTCGTCCGCGGCGGCCGGCGGGCGCGGGGCGGGCACGGCCTGGGCGGGGAGGGCGACGGGCAGGCACAGGACGGCCGCCACGAGGAGGCGGGGCAGGGTGGTCTTCATAAGTCAGGGTCCGCCGGACCGGCGGGGGGACGGGGAACGTACGGGGCGACCGCGGCTTGGCCAGAGCGGAATCGGCTTAACAACGGCGCCGTCCCGGCAGGAGGGCGAGAATGCGGCGGCTGAGATCCTCGAGGACCGTCTCCGGCAGCTCGCCACCCACCACCACGTGGGCCCGGTCGCGCTGGGGCGCCACGTGGCGCCGAAACATCGGTTCGACCTGCTCCCGCCACTGGCGCTGCACCGAGGCCGCGGTCCGGCCGCGTTCGCGCACATCCCGCTCCAGGCGCCGTTCCCGCCGCAGCGGAGCCGCGGCGTCGCGGTAGATGCGGAGATCGAAGCGCTCCCGCAGGGCGGGCCTCACCCACGGCCACAGGCCCTCGACCAGCACCACGGGCCGGGGGCTCCAGCGGCGCGGGCGGTCACGGCGGGTGTGGCGGCTGAAGTCATACCGCGGCACCGGCGGACGTCCGCCCGCGGCGATGTCGTCGAGCACGGCGGCGAGCGCCGGCCAGTCGATCGCCGCGGGCTGGTCGAAGTTGCGCCGGGCGCGCCGGGCGGGCGGGACGTGGCCGAGATCGCGGTAAAAGTCGTCGAGCGACAGGAGGGCCGCGCGCCGGCCGAGGCGGCGGCGCAGGGCCTGCGCGAGCCAGGTCTTGCCCGAACCGCTGCCGCCGGCGATCGCCACGAGCACCACGTCGGAAGCGTGGCCGGAAGGGGAGGGGGAGCGGACGGAAGGCATCGGGAAAAACCGGGCGCGAGCGTGCGGGGCGCGGGCGGGTTGTCGAATCCGCGTTGGCGCCTGCGGGATTGCGGTTCCCGGCCCGGCGCGCAGCGTCGGCTCAAGGTGCGCGTCGCGGTTGCGGCCGCGCCCCTTTTCTCCCGATGCGCTTCCCCTCCCTCCCGCGTGCTCTCCTCGTGCCGGCCATCCTGGCGCTCGCCCCGCTGCCCGCGGCCGAGAAATCCCCCGCGGATGCCGCCTTCGACGCGGCCCGCGCCGCCATCGTGACGTCGAGTCCCGCCGGCGAGACCGCCCTCGAGGCCGGCTTCACTTTCCTGCTCGGCTTCCCGGAGGATCCGCGCACGCGCGGGCTGCTGCCGGCGCTGGAGGCCTTGGCGGAACGCCTGCCGGAGGCGGCGCGCGCCGGTTACCGCGAGGCCTACGCGCGCCGCATTGCCGCCGCCCTCGCGCGGCCTGATCTGCCGGCGCCGGCCCGCGAAGGCATCCTCTCCGGGATCGCCTCCGCCGTGCTGAGCCGCGAGCTCGAGGCCGAGCAGCCGGATCCGGCCGCGCTCGCCGGTCCCCTGCGGGCCCTCGCGGAACAGTTCCCCCAGTCTCGCGCCCTGCCCGCCCTGCGCCTCGGTGAAGCGCGGCTCCTCGCGGCCCGCGATCCCGCGGCCGGCCTCGCCCGCCTGCGCGCCCTCGCCGCGGATCCCGATCCCGAGCTCGCCCGCCAGGCGGCCGCGGAGGTGCGCGTGGCCCAGCTCCGGACCGAGCCCCTCGAGCTCAAGTTCACCGCGGCCGACGGGCGCGAGGTGGATGTGGCGCGGCTCCGCGGCAAGGTCGTCCTCATCGACTTCTGGGCCACCTGGTGCGGCCCCTGCATCGCCGAGCTGCCGAACCTGCTCCGCGTCTACGAGCAGTACCACCCGCAGGGCTTCGAGATCGTCGGCATCTCGTTCGAGAACTCCGGCGTCATCGACGAGGAGACCCGCCGCAACCCGCGCAACGCCGGCCGCCCCCTCGACAATCCCGAGCAGGCCGCGGCCAAGCTCGCGGCGGCGCGCACGAAGCTCCTCGATTTCACGCGCGACCGGAAGATGCCGTGGCCGCAGCATTTCGACGGCCGCTACTGGGACAACGAGTTCGGCCGGCAATTCAACATCCGGAGCATCCCCGCGATGTTCCTCCTCGACCGCGAGGGACGCGTCGTCGACACCAACGCGCGCGGCGCGAAACTCGAGCCGCAGGTGCGCCGGCTGCTCGGGCTGCAGCCGTGAGCCGTCCCGCGCAGACCCGGCGGGAATTCCTGCGCCTTGGCCTCGCCGGCGTCGGCGCGGTGCCGTGGCTGACCTCGGGCTGCGCCGGTCCCGGCGGGGGCGCGATGGGGCTGGCGCCTGCCGGGGGACCCACGGCCTTCGTGATCCTCTCGGGCGGGGGCACGCCGCTGACCAACAATTACTCGCAATACCTGCAGGCGCGCGCGTGGGCCGGATGGCTGGCGCGGACGCGGCCCTCCGTGCCGCGGTGGTGTTTCTTCGGCGTGGGCAACCGCGAGGGCGCCCCGGCGGTGTTGGCGGACACCTACCGTGAGGTGGAGCGCGACGGCGGTTACGAGCCCGAGTGGCTCCCGGGCTTCCTGCCGGATAACCGGCCCGCGACCCGGGAGTCCCTGTTCCGCGCCCTGCGGGAGGAAATCCTGCCCGTGGTGCGCAACGGCGGGACCTTGTTTTTCCTCGTAGGTGACCACGGCGAACTCGCGGGTCGCGACGCGGCGCAGGAGAGTGCCATCACAATGTGGCAGCTGAAGCGCGGCGGACGGCAAGGTTGGCGCACCGATGGCACCGAGGTCCTGGGGGTCGCCGAACTGCGGCGCGAGCTGGCGGCGGGAATCGGCCGCGGGCGCGTGGTCTTCGGGATGACGCAGTGTCATTCCGGCGGGTTCCACGAGCTGGCGGTGCCGCGCGCGCTGGTCCCGCCGCGGGCTTGGTTCAGCCGGGTCCCGGACGGGCTCGCGAGTCGCCCGGCGCGGCTGCAGTTGGCGGCGGCGGGATTCACGGCCACGGACCAGGCCTCGCCGGCGGCAGGGTGCGAGCCCGATCCGGAGCCGGACCGCTGGGCAGGCTACGAGCGGTTCTTCCCGGAGGCGCTCCTCGGGGCGGACCTGATGACGGGTGCCGTCCGCGGGGCGCCGGCGCCGTCCCTCGACGCGGCGCACGAGGCGGCGGTGCTCGTGGATCACACCATCGACAAGCCGCGTTCCACCTCCGAGCACTACCTCGAGGCGTGGGCGCGCGTGATCGAGGAGCGGTTGGCGACGACCCTCGCGGTCACGGAGCCCGTCCAGCGCGCCGTGGCGGCCTTTCAGCGGGCGGTGGACACGGGGGAGGGGGAGACGGCGGACCCGGGCTGGACGGCGTTGCGGGAGCGTTACCGGCGGTTTCAGGCCGCGCTGATCGCGCAGCTGCCCGCGGGCCGGGCGTTGCTCCAACTGGGGGATCGCCGGCGCCTCACCGCGGCGCTGCGGCCGGTGGCGGAGCCGGCGCGCGCCGAGGGGGCCCGCCGGCGGAACGCCCTGACCGCGGCGCGGCGGTCGTGGAGCGCCACCTTGCGGCCGGCGTGGAAGGCGGCCGTCGAGGCGGACCGCGTCCCGGGCCTGGGCGGCCCCGCGCGGGACTTTGAACGGCACCTGCTCCGGCTCGAGGACGAGGGCCGCAGCCTCCTGTTGGGCCGCCGCGACGGGGAGGCGCTGCTGCAGGAGATTTACTGGCGCTCCGGTTATGCGGAGCCGGCCCAGCTGACGCCGGAGGCCGCGCGCGCGGTGGCACGCTGGGGGGTGGCGCGGCGGGAGCGCATCGCGGAGTGGGGTCGTACCGCGGCGGAGCCGGCGGTGCGGGCGGCCGCCGAGCAGCTCGCGGCGATCCCGCCGCCCGAGACGCCGTCGGGGCCGGGTCTCACCCTGGCGACGGCCGCGGAGCGGGTGTTGTTCCAGCGTCGGGTGCTCGCGGCGTGGCGCTTCCTTCTCGAGGTAGGCCACGCGCCGGCCCTCGCGGAGCTGGCGCAGCTGCGGGCGTGGGAGGTCACCCCGCTGCCCTCGGAGGTGGCGGCCGCCCCGGCCGGGTGAGGCACGGGAAGGCGTTGGCGCTGCCGGTCGATTGACCGTGGTTCAGGTATGAGTCAGATCAGAGTGACCATGCCGGTGGCCGCCACGCTC